>NZ_JAIQXR010000001.1:0-405306 GCF_020166615.1 Sphingobium sp. 3R8
CTTGCGGACTGCTCACTCCTGTCTGAGCCGCGATTTCATCAGTTTTGATATGATACCTTTATTTTCGGGCGGGCGTCGCTACATCGGGGCGTCATGCGCCGGGGTTAGGCTGGCGCGGCTTTTCGATGAGGACTTCGCCCTATGCTGATCGACCGTTTGAACTGGCGCTATGCCACCAAGAAGATGAACCCCGACAAGGCCGTGCCGGAAGAGACGCTGGAGCGCATCCTGGAAGCGGTGCGGCTGGCGCCGACGTCGAGCGGGTTGCAGCCGTTCGAGGTGATCGTGGTCACTAACAAGGCCGTGCGCGAGAAGATCAAGGCGATCGCCTGGGACCAGGCGCAGGTGGTCGATGCGTCGCACCTGATCGTCTTTGCCGCGTGGGACAATTATACGCCCGAGCGGATCAACCATATGTTCGATCTGGTCAATGACGAGCGCGGGTTCAGGAATGAGGGCTGGGAAGCCTATCGCCAGCAGTTGCTGGGCAGCTATCCCCAGCGCGACGCCCAGACCAACTTCGAACATGCTGCGCGGCAGGCCTATGTCGGGCTGGGCATCGCCCTGACCGCTGCGGCGTTCGAGGCAGTGGACGCGACGCCGATGGAGGGGTTCGATCCCGACGCGCTGGACGCGATCCTGGACCTGCGCGCGCGGGGCCTGCGTTCTGTGGTGATGATGCCGCTGGGCTATCGCGCCGACGAGGGCGACTGGCTGGTGAATCTGAAGAAGGTGCGGCGGGCGACCGCGGATTTCGTGTCGCGCGTGGATTGAGGCGGGCTTCGCTTCGACCGCTGGGGAACCGGCTGTCGGGGCGGTTCGTTCTGGCGCCATCATGATTGCAGATGGAGTGAGTGCAATGAAGATGGCCAAAATCCTGGCGGCCGTCGTTGGCGTGTCGGTGGCGGCGTCTCCGGTGCTGGCGGCGAGCCTCAACAGCAAGGACCGGGCGCGGGTGGCGCGCGCGGCGCCGCGCGACCGCGACGATGTGCGCTACTGCCTGCTGAAGGGCAAGAAGGGCCGCGACAAGGGTACGGTGATCGGTGCGGCCGGCGGCGCGGGCGTCGGCGTGCTGGCGGGCGGCAGCCTGGGCGAGACATTGCTGGCGGGTGCGGCGGGCGCCGTCGCGGGCCGGGTGATCGGCAAGAGCGAAGGCACGAACAGCGCGTGCGACCGGGTGCTGGCGCGGAACCGGTAAAGGTCGGGCCTAAAAGGGTGGCCTAGGCCCCCTCTCACAGTTTCGGTAGGCGGCCTTGCCGCCAACCTTCACTAGCCCTCTCCCCCGGCGGGGAGAGGGTTTTTGCGTTTGGGGACATATCGATGAAATGGTTCGGGACGAAGGCGGCCGCATCGAGCGATGCGCGGCCGGTGCTGGCGCGCGCCTGGGGATCGGGTGCGGTGGCGCTGGGGGAATGGCCGGCCAGTTATGAGGCGCAGTTGCGGGCGGGGGTGATGGGCAATCCGGTGGCGCAGCGGGCGATGCGGCTGGTGTCGGAGGGTGCGGGCGCCTGCGCCCTGAAAGTGCGCGGGGTGGAGAATGCGGGCCGCGTGCTGGCGCTGGTCGGGCGGGCGTCGGCAGGGCAGGGGCTGGTCGAGACGCTGGCCTGCCACCTGCTGCTGCACGGCAATGCCTATGTGCAGCTGATGGCCGGGGCGGACGGGATGCCGGCCGAGCTGTTCGCGCTGCGGCCCGAACGGGTGAGCGTGGAGGCCGATGCGCGCGGATGGCCTGCGGCGTACCTGTATCGGGTGGGGGAGAGCGTGACGCGGCTGACGCCCGAAGACGGCGCGGGGCGGACCAACGTGCTGCACATCAAGGCGTTGCATCCGCTGGACGATCATTATGGGCTGGGCTGCGTGGGCGCGGCGGCGGGCGCGGTGGGGATCCACAATGCGGCATGTGTGTGGAACAAGGCGCTGCTCGACAATGCGGCGCGGCCAAGCGGGGCGATGGTCTATGATCCGGGCGACGGATCGGTGCTGAGCCCTGAGCAGTTCGAGCGGGTGAAGCGCGAGATGGAGGTGGCCTTTGCCGGTGCGGCCAATGCCGGGCGGCCGATGCTGCTGGAGGGGGGGCTGAGTTGGAAAGCGATGAGCCTGACCCCGGCGGAGATGGATTTCGTGGGGCTGAAGGCGGCGGCGGCGCGGGAGATCGCTTTGGCCTTCGGCGTGCCGCCGATGCTGATGGGTCTGCCCGGCGACAATAGCTACGCCAATTATCGCGAGGCGAACAAGGCGCTGTGGCGGCAGGCGATCCTGCCGCTGGTGGCGAAGATAGGCGGCGCGCTGGCCCAGGGGCTGGACGATTGGTGGCCGGGGCTGGGGATCGAGGCGGACCTGGATGCCGTGCCGGCGCTGTCGGACGAGCGCGCGGCGCTGTGGGAGCGGGTGGCGGCGGCGGATTTCCTGAGCGCCGAGGAGAAGAAGGCGATGCTGGGAATCGGTTAGCGCTGGCAGGCGGCGACGGTTTGCGACCATCGCCCGCCGCTGTCGAGGCATTGGTCCTGGGCGAGCCAGTCGCTTTGCCAGAGGCAGGCGGTGACGGCGATCATGACCAGCCCGGCGGTCAGGATGAACGCCTTCATGACGGGCGGGCGAGGCTGTCGAGGCGGCAGAAGCCGGTTTCGCCGTTCCAGCGGCCGCCCTGAATCAGGCAATCGCCGGCGCGGAACAGGCCGACATGCCAGGCGACGGCGCCCAGGACAGCCAGAACCAACAGGATCAGAATTTTGCGAGGCGTGCGTTTCATGCGCGCCCCAATAGGCATGGGCGGTCCCCATGGGAAGGCGGGATATATGAAGCAGGATGGCGACATGCTGGCGCGGCTGGTGGCGCAGGCCGAGGGCGCGCCGGGCGGTTTACGCTTTATGCGCATCATGGAACGACGTGCGCGTCCAAGAAGGGAAAGAGATTGGGCTTGCCCGACCGCTATCAGCGGGCGCTGCGCGGGCCGGGCAACTGGTATAGGATTTCCAACCATGGCGAAGGGCTAACAGTGGTTTCTCCCAAGGAGGCACTGGCTTGGTATCTCTATTTCGGCTGAGCCAATGATCGGATGATGGAGGGGAGCTTTTTTGTCCAAACGCCCAGCCGTCCTGCGCGATGACTTTCTTTTCGTCACTCATTCCGTCCTCCTTGAATAAACTCAATCATGCGGATTGCACCACCGCAGATAAGAATAGAGCGAGGCGGATCAACCACCTTCCAACCGTCAGCCTCGACCGTCCACATCTGGTTTATAAAGACATCTCGATCGCCCGCCGTTGATGAAGCGAATGATCCACCGATCCAAGCGCCTGCCACTTCCGAACCATCAATCAAGTGGATCAAGACAAATGACGCTCCGCGCTTCCGAAAAGTGTAACCGCTCGACCATTTATGATTCTGTGAACGTGGGAAAACTGCCAGCCGCCTTTGGCGTCCTTGTAGTTTTTGTCGTGCCAGACAGGCTCCTGCCGATCATTCAGCTTCTGGACGATTGCCATGTATCCAAGGCCATCAATATACCAATCGAACATATCGTTGATGACACTGCCACGGTATCTATTCAGGACATGCTTGCCATCAACGATGTCGATCCACGTAGGCTTTCCACCAAAAGTGATGTCCTTCCCGCTCTCGATGTCAGCATATTTTTTGGTCCAGTTATCCCGGCTGCGCTGGCTCTTTTTCAGGCTTTCCTCATAGGCCATCTGCGCTTTGATGATGACACTGAACAGTTCCATCATGTCGCCGGAGCCGTCTGCCCGGTAAACATAATCGTCGTGCCACGTTGCAACGTCCACGCCCTGCTCGTTCAAAGCCCAGACTAGGCGCGCAGCGGCCTTTGCACCCTGCCGGGAGAGACGGTCGATATTCTCGACGCATAGCATCTTACCCTGATGCTTGCCTGACAGCGCCTCCATTTCGAAAGTATGGAGTGCAGTGCCTTCGGCGCGGTTGCTGCCATGGAACGCGCTTTTCCCTTCGTCGGTGATTTCCGACTCGACCTGCAAGCCAGTGCGTTCGGCATAGGCGCGACCATTTTTGATCTGGCGTTCGAGTGAGTAACCCTTGCTTTGCTCCGTCGAGCTAAAGCGCGCATATATAATGGCCTTCTGCGTCATAACCCTGCCTAAGATCGCCTCCGTTAATTTCTCCTCTACAATCTCTGCGTTCAGGGAGGCGGAGGACATGCCCGATATCGCCGCCAACAGCCTGTCGATCGCCTTCGGCAATTTCCAGGCCGGCTATGTCATCGCCGAACGCAGCGAGACGAGCATCCTGCGCGATCCGTTCAGCAACAAGCCGTTCGTGCATTTCTACGCCGTCAAGCGGATCGGCGGCGCGGTGGCCAACAGCGAGGCGATCAAGCTGATGAAGTTCGCCGCGTCGTAAAGATTGAGGGGGCGTTGTTCCCCCTCTTCCAACTTTGCCTGGGCAAGCTGCCAAGGCTTCGTATCCTTCTCCCCCGTGGGGAGACGGTTTTGGGGCAGCGTTTTGACGCTGCCCCTTTTTTTGTGAGGGGGTGGGCGTGGCGATCACGGAACTGGAGATGGCGGACCTGGTGCGCGAGACGTGCCATGCAGGCGGCGAGGGGCCGCTGGTGCTGGGCGGCGCACTGCCCGGCTATCGCGCCTTTGCCGCGGCGCTCAATCCCGGCGCGACCTTTCCCTATGTCATCCAGGGGGTAGCCGATCCCGGTCAATGGGAAGCCGGCGTCGGCGCGATCGATGGCGAGGGCAGGCTGGTACGCACGCCACAGGCATCGTCGGCAGGCGGCGGCGCGGTGGATTTCGTCGCGGGCGAGAAGCATGTCGGGCTGGCGCTGCACGCGGGCTGGGTCGCGCAGGTCAACGAGCATGACCATGGGCTGGACGAGGTTGCCGGGTTGACGGCGGCGCTGGCGGGCAAGCAGGCGGCGAGCGGCGCATTGAGCGCGATCGCGGCGCTGGCGACGACGGAGTTCGGGCGCGGCGCGCTGACTCTGGGCGACGGCGCGGCGTTCCGATCCTATATCGGGGCGGGCACATCGTCCGCGGACGGTACGGTGACGGCGGTGGCGGCCGGTAGCGGCATGGCGTTCGCGACGATCGGGGCGGCGGGCAGCGTGACGCTGGGGACGCCGTCGAGCGTCACGCTGGGATCGACCAATGGCGTGGGGGCGGGGACCCACAGCCATGCCTTCGCACCCGGCGGGACCAGCGCACAATATCTGCGTGGCGACGGGTCGCTGGCCACCTTTCCCACGGGCAGCGCGCTCAGCACGGTGGACGACAGCAATGTCACGCTGACCCTGAGCGGCGGGCCGGGGAATGCGCTGCTGAACGCGACGTCGATCAGCGTCGGCTGGTCGGGCCAGTTGCCGGTGGCGCGGGGCGGGACCGGGGCGGCGAGCCTCACCGGCTATGTGAAGGGCAACGGCGCGGCGGCGTTGAGCGCCAGCGCGACGATCCCCAGCACGGACATTAGCGGGTTGGGCACGATGGCGGGCCAGAGCGCAGGTGCGGTCGCCATCACCGGCGGGACGGCGAGCCTGGCGTCGTTGAGCGTCGCGCCGGCATCGGGTCCGGCCAATGCGGCGATCAATGCGGCGAACGGTCAAAGCGCCAGCCTGTCGCTGTACACGGCGGGCGTGGAAATGTGGCGGGTCGAGCGCACCGCGACGGCGAACGGCGGCAGCAATGCCGGGTCCGACTTCGCCCTGCGCCGCATGGACGACAGCGGTGCGCTGCTGGGCACGGCGATAAGCGTGTCGCGCGCGACCGGCGCTATGACGATCGGCAGCGTCACCAGCAGCGGCGCCAGCGCCGCGGTGATTTCCGCCGTGCGCACGGGGAGCGCGGTCAATTGCGACTATGTCGCGCAGACGACGGCCGGCGCCATCTATTTCGGCAATGCCGATGGCAGCAAATTCGCCGTCGGCCCCAGCAACAACCTGGCGACCACGCCTTTCCTGTCCGCCAGCGCGACCATCTGCGCCATCGGCGCGTCGGTCGAAACGACTTTCGCCGGGCCGGGGCGGCCGGTTGCGGACAACATGACCGGCTGGGGCAGCGCGTCCTTCCGCTGGTCCACCATTTATGCCGGTAGCGGGACGATCAACACGTCCGACGCGCGGAGCAAATGCGATGTCGGGTCTGTCGAGGCAATATTAATCGACGCATGGGGCGCGGTCGGCTGGCGGCGCTATCGCTTCGTCGAGGCGGTGGCGGAGAAGGGCGATGCCGCGCGCTGGCATCTGGGGTTGGTGGCGCAGCAGGTGCGCGATGCTATCGATGCGCGGCTGGGCGACGGCGCGGCGGTGCGATGGGGGCTGTTGTGCCACGATAGCTGGGACGCAGAGCCGGAGGAGCGGGCGGAGGACGGCACGCTGGTCCGTGCGGCGCGCGACGCCGGGGATCGCTGGGGCCTGCGCTACGACGAATGTTTGGCGCTGGAAGCGCTGTGGCAGCGGCGCGCGATCGCGGGGCTGGCGGCGCGTCTGGATGCCCTGGAAGCGGGAGGCGGCCATGCTGGCGGGTGAGGCGATCGGCGCGGGCGCGCTGGGCATGGTGCGGGTGGCGGCGCCGGGACCGTGGCGCTGGGGCATCCGCCCGGGGCAGGCCGCGCGCATCGCCGCGCGGGACGGGGCGATGCGGCCCGAGCGGGACAAGGGGAGCAAGGTCCGATGAGCCTATATGTCAAAGACCCGCAGGCGCGGGTGGATCATGCGATCGACTGGTCCGCCTATCTGGCGGAGCAGAGCCTGGTCGCCAGCCTGTGGACGGTGACGCCGGAGGAGGCGGGCGGGCTGATGGTGGAAGCTGACGCCTTCGAGGCGCAGCGCAGCACGGTGCGGCTGGGCGGCGGCGTGGTGGGGCGCATCTATCGGCTGACCAACCGCGTCACCCTGTCCGACGGGCAGGTGGACGAGCGGTCGGTGACGATGCGGGTGGAGGAGCGCTGAAGATGGTGGAAGAGTGCGAAAGCGGGGCGCTGGCGGCATCGCTGGCGGAGCTGAAGGCCTATTTGCGGATCGAGACGGGCGCGGAGGACGCGGTGCTGGCCGGCCTGCTGCGCAGCGCGGCGGCGCTGTGCGAGCAGTTTATCGGCCAGTGGCTGATCGCACGAGCCGCGCGCGAGACGGTGGCGGGGGACGGGGGCTGGCAAAGGCTGTCGGCGCGGCCGGTAGCGGCCATAGAAGCGGTCGAGGCGGTGAATGCCGACGGGATGCCCGAACTGCTGCCGGTAGATGCTTATGCGATCGACATCGATGCGACGGGCGACGGGTGGGTGCGGTCGACCCGCGCCGGTGACGGACGGCGGCTGGCGGTGCGATACCGGGCGGGGCTGGCGGCGGAACTGAATGGCCTGCCCGAAGCGCTGCGGCAGGGGATCGTGCGGCTGGCGGCAGAGCATTTCGTGGCGCGCGGCGGCGAAAGCGCGCCGCCGGCCGTGGTGAGCGCGCTGTGGCGGCCGTTCCGGCGGATGCGGCTGGCATGAGGGCGCGGCTGGTCGCGCTGGCCGAGACGCGAGCGGCGCGCCGGCGGGCGCGGATACTCGCAGCGCTGGAAGAGGTCGGCGTGGCGGCGGTGATCGACGGCGACGTGGTGCGGGCGTCCGCGCCGGGACTGACGCGGCGATGGTGGCGCGATCTGGCGCTGCGGGATGCGGGGAGGGACGGGTTATGAGCGCGGAAGTGGCGGTACGAGCGGCGGTGATCGCCGCTTTGCGGGCGGACGGCGCGTTGATGGACGGGCTGAACGGCCTGTATGACGGCGAGCCGGGACGGGCGAGCGCGCCCTATGGCCATGTCGGCGAGTGTATCGGCGCGGACTGGGGCGGCAAGGATGTCGAGGGACGCGAGTTGCGGCTGACCATAGGCTTGCGGATCGCGGATGAGACGCCGGCGCGGCTGGCGGGTTTGATCGGGCGGATAGATCCGGCGATCGGCCAGGCACAGGTGCAGGACGGGTGGCGCGTCGTCAGCGCGCGGCTGGTCCGGTCGCGCGTCGCGCGCGACCAAGGAAAGCCGCCCGCGGGATGGCGGGCGGTGATCGACTATCGGTTGCGGGCAGCGCGGGAGGGGTGATGCCCCTCCCGATGGGGGTCAGCCCGGACGGCTGCTTTCTTCATATTCGCCGGTGATCTTATCGACATATTCGGAAATCTGATCGTCAGCGTCGCTATTGGCGGCGGCGTCCGACATCTTGTCGGCCTTGTCCGATGCGACGATGGCGGCGCGGAACGCGGCTTCCTTGTCGGCGCAGGCTTTTTTCATCTCGGCCTGGAAATCGCCGACCGGCAATTTCTTTTCGAGCGCAGGCTGGACCTGGGCGCTGAGGCATTTGGAAAATTCCTTGCGCCCCGCGCCGACGGCGTCAGCGGAAGGGGCGGCGGCCAGCATCATCACGAGCGAAGCGGCAACAATCATAGAAACCTCTCCATAGCGGCGTCTTTACGCTGCGACCGGATGGTCGAATGCCATCCGAGTCTCTTATTTTTTCGCGATTTTCCGGGCGGTGGCAGGGTGCTTGCCGCGTCGGGGTCGCTTGGCTGGAGAATGCGCCATGGGCGTCGAAAAGGGAAGTGCGTTTCTGTTGAAGGTGGGCGACGGCAACATGCCTGCAACATATGCGACGGTGGCCGGGATGCGGACCACCCAGTTGTCGGTGAATGGCGAGGCGGTGAACATCACCAGCAAGGATAGCGGCGGCTGGCGCGAATTGCTGTCGGGGGCGGGCGTGCGGTCGGTCAGCGTATCGGCGGCGGGGCTGTTCACCGGCTCTGCGGCGGAAGTGCGCATCCGCAACCATGCGCTGTCGGGCGCGATCGAGGATTATGAGCTGAGCTTCGAGAGCGGCGAGCGGATGCGCGGGCGCTTCCTGGTCACGCGGCTGGACTATGCCGGCGACTATAATGGCGAGCGCAACTATGCGCTGAGCCTGGAAAGCAGCGGCGCGGTGGTGAGCGAATGAGCGGGGTGGCGAACCTGGAGCGGCCAAATCCTGAAAGAGGCGAGGCGGCGCTGGCGCTGGGCGGCGAGATGCTGGCGCTGCGGCCGAGTTTCGGCGCGCTGGTGGCGGCGGAGGCGGAACTGGGGCCGCTGTTCGATCTGGTCGAGCGGGCGGCGGACGGGAAATTGTCGCTGGCCGACCTGGTGGCGTTGTTCTGGCATTGTCTGGTCGATCGCGAGGCGGTGAGCCGCGAGGCGCTGGGCGAGGCGATCGTCGCGGTCGGGCTGGCAAAGGTGACGCCGGTGCTGAAAGCCGTTTTGCAGCAGATATTGGCGGGGAAGTGACGCGCTTTGCCGAGGCCGCGGGGCGGCTGGCGGGGGTGGCCGGATGGCTGCTGGGCTGGCGGCCGGACGAGTTCTGGCGCGCGACCCCGGCGGAATTGGCGGCGGTGCTGCGCGCGGCGCGGAGCGAGGAGGAACCGGACGGCGGCGTGGATGGGGGGGAGTTGGCGCGGTTGATGGGGGCGATGCCGGATTAGGTCTGGCGTGAGTCCCGCTCTTCCAACTTCGCCTAAGCCCGGGCTTCGCCGGGGGAGGCTTCGTATCCTTCTCTCCCACGGGGAGAAGGTTGTTTTTTATGGGGAGGCGCTGGTGGACGAGGAAATCGAGACGCTGGTGGTGCGGGTGCGGGCCGATACGCAGGGGCTGAGCCGCGATGTCGAGGCGATGCGGGCGGGACTGGAAGGGCCATTGGGCGATGGGGCGGACCGGGCCGGGCGGCGGATCGAACAGGGGCTGATGCGGGCGGTGCGGACCGGCAAGTTCGGGTTCGAGGATTTGCGCCGGATCGCCGTCAGCGTGCTGGACGAGATTGCGGCGAGCGCCTTGCGGTCGGCCGTGGGCGGCGGGAGCGGTGGGGGCGGGCTGGCGAGCTTGGGCGCGTCGCTGCTGACGTCGGCATTAGGGTTGCCGGGACGGGCGACGGGCGGGCCGGTGGCGCCGGGGCGGGCCTATATGGTCGGCGAGCGCGGACCGGAGATGTTCGTGCCTACGAGCAGCGGACAGGTGGTCGCGCAGGGTGGTTTTGGGGGCGGCGGCGCGCGGGACGTGCGGGTGAGTATCGCGGTCAATGGGCGCGGTGGAGAGAGCGAGCCGCGCTTGCTGGCGCGCAGCGCGCGGCAGGTGGCGCGGGCAGTGAAGGGGGCGCTGGGCTGATGGGCAGGATCGAACATTGGCTGGCAGATGCGCGGCGGGGACAGGAGACGCGCTGGATCAAGCGCTTCGCCGCGACGCACTGGACCGTCAATTTCCCGCGGCCGATGATGGCGAGCGTGGTGACGAGCGCGCCCGACGCATTGCGGGTGGATGCGGTCTTTTACGGGTCGGGCGATCTGGCGGGGCTGATCTGGGATGCGGCGGACCAGTGGAGCCATCCGTTGCTGGCCTATGACACGGACCGGGACTTTCGCGACTGTGTACTGTCGTTCCGCTGGCGCAGCGGCGGCGTGCGGACATTGGACGAGACGCATGGATCGACGCTGACGATCGAGGGGCGGGACGAATACGGCCATCCGCGCGCCTGGTATGTGCGGTTGTGGAACTATGCCAATGGTACGCCGGAAGATGCTGTCATCAGGCTGGATTTTTCCAGCTTGGCGGGCGGCTACCTGCTGCCCGACGAAAGCGATCCGGTGTGGGCGGGCGATGTCGATCGCATGTTCATTTCGCTTGTGCCGCCCGGCTATGACGAGGGGGGCACGCCGTTCCCTGCAGCGGTCGAGGGCTGGGCGGAACTGAGCGAGATCGCCTGCGACGGGGCGGGATCGATGCTGACGATCGGCGACGTCATGCTGCCCGAACATGGACTGTCGATGGCGACCGGCTATGACGATTGTTTCAACCAGACGCCCGAGCGCGTGGTGGGCGCGATCCATGCGCTGGGCTATCGCGGGGCGATCAACCATTATGTCGGGATGAGCCATTATTTCCGGCTGGAGCGGCTGGGCGAGGGGCTTTACGTCAGCCTGACGGGTGGCGTGCTGAATGCGCCCAGCGCAGCCTGGCACCGGGATTTTGCAGAACGGGCGAAGGCGCTGGGGTTCGGCGTCATCTGGTCGCTATCCTATGAATTGTTCGATGCGCATTGCTGGAACGACTGGAAGCAGCGGGCGGACAATGGCGATCCGGCGCTGACCGGATGGTCGCCGCCATCGACATTGCTGTCGCCGGCCCATGGCGGGGCGATGGGCTATTTGCAACAGGTGGCCGGGGCCTTTGTTTCCATCGGGTTGGAGGCGGACTTGCCGATCCTGTTTCAGGTCGGTGAACCCTGGTGGTGGGTGATGCCGGGCGACGGGCGGATATGCCTGTATGACGATGCGGCGCGGGTGGCGCTGGGCGGGAGTCCGGTGTCGATCCCGGACGTGCGGGGCGCGCTGGACGCGGCGCAATGCGCGTTGCTGGATGCGGCGGGGGCCTTGCTGGCGGCGTCGACGGCGGCGCTGTGCGCGGCGGTCAAGGCGGTCGCACCGGGGGCAGTGACGCATTTGCTGGCCTATCTGCCGACCATATTGGACCCGCGCGCGCCGGAGGCCAAGCGGGCCAATATGCCCGTCGGCTGGGCATCGCCGGCTTTCGATGTGCTGCAACTGGAAGATTATGACTGGGTGACCGAGGGGCGGCCGGGGCTGACCGCGCGGGGCGTGGCGCTGGCGACGGCGCGGCTGGGCTATCCGATCGAAGAGCAGCATTATTTGTCGGGCTTCGTGCTGTTGCCCGAACAGGCGGCGCAATGGCGGGATATCGTGGCAGCGGCGCAGGCGGCGGTGGCGCGGGGGACGGCGCAGACCTTCATCTGGGCACTGCCGCAGGTGTGTCGCGACGGCTTCACCTGCTTCAGCATCGATGGGGAGGATGATGTGCAAGCCTTTGACGATATAGTGTTTCCGCTCGCCATCGGGCGGGAGGCGAGCCTGTCGCCGGCCTTTTCGACGCAGATCGTCGAAAGCCCGTCCGGCCATGAGCGGCGCAGCAGCGACTGGGCCGATGCGCGCCTGTCGTTCGACGCCGGGCCGGGGGTACGATCCGAGGCGGACATCGCCGCGCTGATCGCTTTCTTTCGCGCGCGGCGCGGGGCGGCGCGGGGGTTTCGCTTTACCGATCCCTATGATGATCGCAGCGGCGCGCCGGGCGTCGCGCCTTTGCCGATCGACCAGCGGCTGGGGATCGGCGACGGGGTGCGGGCGACGTTCCAGTTGATGCGCCATTATGGCGTGGGCGAGGAGGCGCAGGCACGGGTCATCACCCGGCCGGTGGCGGGGAGCATCCGGGTGGCGGCCGACGGGGTCGAACTGACCGAGGGGTGGAGCCATGCGGGGCTGGGCGTGATCGCGTTCGATGACGCGCCCGATGCCGGTGTGGTGCTGAGCGCTGGTTATCGTTTCGACGTGCCGGTGCGCTTTGCCGAGGACCGGCTCGACATCAACCGGGCGACCTTCGCCGCGGGCGAAGCGCCGTCGGTGCCGCTGGTGGAGATACGCGAATGAGCGATGTCGAGAGGCTAAGCCAGCCGCTCAATACGCTGGCCTTTTGCTGGCGGATCGAGCGGCGGGACGGGGTGACGATCGGGCTGACCAGCCATGACCGGGATCTGGACATAGGCGGCCTGACCTATCGCGCCGCGCCGGGGATGACGCCGTCGGCGGTGCGCAACGGGATCGGGCTGGACGGCGAGGATAGCGATGTCGCAGGCGCGCTGTCGAGCGATGCGATCGGTGAGGCGGACCTGATGGCGGGGCGCTGGGACGGCGCGGCGCTGGAATTGCGGCTGACTCAGTGGGAGGTTTTGGGGGAGGCTTTGGGAGAGGAACCGGGCGCGCTGTGGCTGTTGCTGGCGCGGGGCGAGATCGGCGCGGTGGCGCGCAAGGGCGGGGCGTTTACGGCGGAACTGCTGGGCGCCGCGGCGGTGCTGAGCGGGCCGGTGGCGCCGTCGACCTCGCCCGATTGCCGGGCAAGGCTGGGCGACGCGGCGTGCCGGGTCGATATGGCCGGGCGTCGGCGGATCGTGGCAGTAGGGAGCGTCGATGACGTCGATGTGGCGGTCGGCGGATTGGCGGCGGGAGCCTATGCGTTCGGCGCGTTGCGCTGGCCGATCCGCCGGCCTTTGCGGTGACGGCGGGGACGTTGGCGTTGCTGACCGAAGGGTGCGACCGGCAGTTGGCGACCTGTGCGGCGCGGTTCGGCAACGCGCTCAATTTCCGTGGGGAACCCTATTTGCCGGGGATGGACCTTTTGACCCGCTATCCCGGCGCATGAGCGGGGTAGTCGAGCGCGCGCGGGCGCTGGTCGGCGTGCCGTTCCGGCTGCACGGGCGCGGTCGCGCGGGGCTGGATTGCGTCGGGCTGGCGGCGCTGGCGATGGGGCGGGAAGCGCATTGCGCCTATGGGCTGCGCAGTGGCGATATCGGGCGGGCGGAAGGCTGGCTGCGGGCGGCGGGGTTGCGGCCGGTGGAGGTTGGGGAGCCGGGCGACCTGGCGCTGGTGCGACCGGGGCCGTTGCAACTGCATCTGATGATCGGAACCGGGGCGGGGTTCATCCATGCCCATGCGGGAATCGGGCGGGTGGTGGAGATGCCGGGCGCGTCGCCCTGGCCGGTGATCGGGTGGTGGCGGGCAGCATGAAGTCGCGCGCGCATTGTTTCTCGACGGCGCTCGAAACGAACGGAGGCTAATGTTATGGCGACGGTGGTGCTGACGGCGGTGGGGACCGTGCTGGGCGGGCCGATCGGCGCTGCGATCGGCGCGGTGATCGGCAATGTCATCGACAATCAGATATTGTTCAAGCCCAAGGGACGCGAGGGCGCGCGGCTTGCCGACCTGCAATTGCAGACGTCGAGCTATGGCACGCAAGTCCCCAAGCTGTTCGGGACGATGCGGGTGGCGGGGACGGTGATCTGGGCGACCGACCTGAAGGAGACGAAGAGCAAGAGCGGCGGCGGCAAGGGGCGGCCGAGCGTGACAAGCTATGCCTATTCGGCGAGTTTTGCGGTGGCGCTGTCGGCTCGGACGATCGGGCAGGTGCGGCGCATCTGGGCGGACGGCAATCTGCTGCGCGGAGCGGCGGGGGATTTCAAGACCGAACTGTCGGCTTTCCGCGTCCATGCGGGCGGTGAGGATCAGGCGGTCGATCCGCTGATCGCGGCCGCCGAAGGCGTGGGGCTGACGCCGGCGCATCGGGGGATCGCCTATGTCGTGTTCGAGGATCTGGCGCTGGCCGACTATGGCAATCGCATTCCGTCGCTGACCTTCGAGGTGGAGGCCGATGCCGGGCCGGTGTCGATCGGCGCGGTGGCTGCCGTGTTGAGCGCGGGGCGGCTGGAGGGCGATGGGCTGGCCGCGGTGGACGGCTTTGCCGGGAGCGGGAGCGATGTGCGGGCGGCGATCGCGCCTTTGGTCGAGGCGCATGGGCTGGCGTTGCAGTCGGGGGCGGATGGGCTTCGGTTGACGGCCGCTGGCGCGGCGGATGGCGCGATAGAGGCGGACGGGCTGGCGCGGCGCGTGAACGGGCAGGCGATCGATCCGGTCGAGCGATCGGGCGCGGCGGCCGATGCGGTGCCGGTGGCGCTGAGCCTGCGTCACTATGATGCCGCGCGCGACTATCAGGCCGGGGTGCAGCGGGTGACGCGGCCGGGGCCAGGACGGCAGGAGCAGGGGATCGAGTTGCCCGCCGTGATGGCGGCGGATGCGGCGCGGGCGTTGGCGGCGGAGCGGCTGGGTGCGGGCTGGACCGGGCGGGCGACGATGACGCTGCGCTGCGACTGGCGCGCGCTGGCGCTGGCGCCCGGCGCGGTGGTGACGGTGGCGGATGCGCCGGGCCTGTGGCGGATCGAGGAACGAGAATGGGAAGCGATGGCGGTGCGGCTGGCGCTGCGCCGGGTGCCGGGCGCGGGCGGGGCGCTGCCCGGCAGGGCGTCTTCGGGCGCGATCGTGCGGCAGGCGGATGCGCCCCATGGCGCGATGACGCTGATGCTGGCCGACCTGCCGCAGATCCAGGACGGGGCGGCGAGCGCGCCGTTGCTCGTCGCAGCGGCGAGCGGGGGCGCAGGCTGGCGCAGCGCGGCGCTGTTCGTGATGGGCGAGAGCGGGGAGGCGGTGCCGATCGGACGCAGCGCACCGCGGGCGGTCATGGGAATGGCGGACGCCGCCTTGCCAAGCGGCAGCGCGACGCTGATCGATCGGCAGCATCCTCTGATGGTGACGTTGCTGGCGGTGGATATGGACCTGGGCGGGGCGGACGAGGCGACGCTGGCGCAGGGGCGGAACCTGTGCCTCGTCGGCCGCGAGCTGGTGCAGTTCGAAACGGCGGTGCGAACCGGGCCGGCCAGCTATCGGCTGGGCGGGCTGCGCCGGGGGCTGCGCGGCACCGAATGGGCGATGGACGGGCATGAGGCCGGCGAGCCGTTCCTGCTGATCGAGGAGGAGCGGCTGGTGCAGCCGCTGGCGGCGTTGGGCACGGTGGGCGAGGTCGGCGCGACGCTGCGGCTGGCGGCGGTCGGGCTGGGCGATGTCGAACCGGTGGAGGCGACGCTGGCAATCAGCGGGGAGGCGCTGATGCCGCCGTCGCCGGTGCATCTGACGGTGCGGGCGCAGGATGGCGGGCAGGCGTTCGGCTGGGTCCGGCGTAGCCGTGCCGGATGGCGATGGAGCAATGGGAGCGACGTGCCGCTGGGCGAGGAGGCGGAGCGCTATCGCATCGCGGTGATGGATGGGGCGACGGTGGTGCGCAGCGCGGAAAGCGGCGCGCCGGAGTGGTTCTATTCGGCGGCGATGATCGCGGCGGACGGGACCGCGGGCCGGCCGCTGGCTGCGGACGTGCGTCAGTTGGGGACGCTGGCGCAGGGGCGGGCGGCGTGGATCGGCTTTATCGCCTGAGCGCATATGGGGTGATCGAGGAGAAAAGTTATGGACGGAACGCCGCGTTGGGCGCTGCCGCTGCTGTTCGCAGGGCAGGCGCAGAAGGAAATCCAGCATAATGAGGCGCTGGCGCTGGTCGATGCGCTGCTGCACGGACAGGTGGAGAGCGCCGACCTGAGTGCGCCGCCGGGTGCGCCCGCGGTCGGCCAGTGCTGGATCGTCGCCGCCGGCGCATCGGGCGACTGGTCCGGACGGGCGGGATCGATCGCGCTGTGGACGGAGGGCGGGTGGCGCTTCGTCGCCGCGCGCAGCGGGATCAGGGTCGCTGCGGCCGACCGCGATCACGCGCTTTTCTTCGATGGGGCAGAGTGGCGCAGCGAAGCGATACGAAGCGCTGGCCTGTTTATCGAGGATGAGCGAGTGGTGGGGCCACAGAGGGCGGCTATCGCGGCGCCCGGCGGTGGCGCCGTGATTGACGTCGAGGCGCGCTCTACGGTCGCTGACATTCTGGCGGCCTTGCGCAGCCATGGCCTGATCGCGAGCTAATATTACGGGCCTGTGCATTTCTTGTTGCAGGCCCGCGTCAATAGTCTAGGATTCCTCCGCATTAGCTTGGCAAAGCTGTGAAAGCCGGGCTAGTGCGTTATTTTTGCAACGGTTTCACTAATTGTGGACTTGCCATGAAACCTTCTTGCGAATACAGGGTTTCAGCAGTCCTTCGTGACACTCTTGAAAGGGGAATTCAAATGCGGAAGCTTGCCCTCGCGGCTGCGCTTGCGACCACCGTCCTGGCCACCCCGGCCATGGCGCGTGACAATAGCTGGTATGTCGGCGTCGATGCCGGTGTCCTGCTCGTCGAAGACCAGGATATTGAATCGTCGACCGCCGTCACCACCGCCGATTATCATAAGGGTTATGATTTCGACGCCAACATCGGCTATGATTTCGGCGGTTTCCGTCTGGAAGCCGAAGCCGCTTACAAGCGCGCCAAGGTCGATCTGGACAAGAGCGGCTTCGGCGGCGCAGCCTCGGCTCTCTCGTTCATGCTGAACGGCTTGCTCGACTTCGGTCCCGATGATGGCCTGCAGGGCTTCGTCGGCGGCGGTGTCGGCGTTTCGCGCGGCAAGCTGGCGACCGATCTGGTCAACGACAGCGACACCGGTTTCGCCTGGCAGGCGATCGCGGGCGTTCGTTACCCGGTCACCAACAATGTCGACGTTTCGCTGAAGTATCGTTTCTTCAATCAGGACGATATCAAGGTCATCCCGGCATACACCACGGGCCTGGCCGTTGCAGGCGACACCATCAACACCAAGCTGCGTACGCACAGCCTGTTGCTGGGTCTGACCTACAACTTCGGTGGCGAACCGGCTGCTCCGCCGCCGCCCCCCCCGCCCCCGCCCCCGCCGCCTCCTCCGCCCCCGCCGCCCCCGCCGCCGGTTGCGGAATGCAACCCTGGCCCGTACATCGTGTTCTTCGAATGGGACAAGTCGGACATCACGCCTGACGCCGCCACCATTCTGGACAACGCGGTTTCGGCCTACAGCAGCTGCGGCAGCGCTCAGGTCATGCTGGCCGGTCACGCTGACCGTTCGGGTGCCGCTTCCTACAACGTCGGCCTCTCGCAGCGCCGCGCTGACTCGGTCAAGGCCTATCTGGCCTCGAAGGGTATCCCTGATGGTGTCATCACCACCCAGGCCTTCGGTGAATCGAAGCCGCGCGTCGACACCGCGGACGGCGTTCGCGAAGTCCAGAACCGTCGCGTGGAAATCAGCTACGGTCCGGGTTCGGGCATGTAAGCCGATTTCCGTTCTTCGGAATGGAAACAGAATTGGGGGCTGGTCGCAGGACCGGCCCCTTTTTCTTTGGCCGATTGGTTAGGGATCGTCCGTTGCGCCGGGGCATCGCACACGGGGCCAAGGCGTTGTCGGGAAGGCCTAGCCGGTGGCGGGGTGCTTCACTGTCGCGCGTGGATTGACAGACAGCGCGGCGATGGCCGGGGCTTCAAGGCCCGACGATGAATGACGGCACGGTGCTGGGACATGCGGCGGCGAATAGCGAGCCTGCGCGATGGACGCGCCGGTCCCTTGGGCGAACACCAGAGAGCATGGCGCACAGATCATCTGCGTCGCCATCCCGCGTTGCGCGCGACGCGGCGCAGTATAGCAAGCCGTCCGCTTTCCATGTCATCGAGCCTGACGATCGATAGGCGGGGTGCCGTGCGCCACGAAACGCCGTCCGCCCGGCATCGATGCGCCGGTAAGAAAGATGCGGTCGACAGCGATCAACGGGCGATAGATACACATCGATTGCCTTCTTGCGAAAGCTTATCAAAAGAACGGTGACAAATCGATCCGGATGGGCAACAAAAGCGCTTCAGCGGCGTTAGCGCCTTATCTTGCCCTTCCTGGGAGCTATCCATGAAAATTCTTCCGCTTCTCACCGCCTTGCCGATCGTTCTGGCCGCATCCGCCTGCGCCACCACATCGGACGCGCCCAGCGCTGCGCCGACCGCTTCGGCCAAGCTGGCGGCGGCCGACGGGACTGCGCGCGGGACGGCGACCGTGATCCAGGCGGGCGACGGTCTGCACGTCGTGGTCAAAGCGATGGGGCTGACCCCTGGCATCCACGCCGTGCATATCCATACCACGGGCCAGTGCGCTGCGCCCGACTTCGCGAGCGCGGGTGGCCATTGGAACCCGACCGCGCGCAAGCATGGCAAGGATAATCCCGCCGGCATGCATATGGGCGACATGCCCAATATGACGGTAGGCCCGGATGGCACCGGGGCGATCGAATATCATATCGCCGGCGCGGCGATCAGCGAGGGCGCGACGCCTTTGCTCGACACCGACGGCGCGGCGGTGGTCGTGCATGCGCAAGCCGACGACAATATGAGCGATCCGGCCGGCAATGCCGGTGGCCGCGTGGCGTGCGGCGTGCTGGCGGCGGGCTGACCGCCGCGCCGTCTGTGCGGTTGACGTTATGAGGCTTTCGAAAGGCGCTTCGGGCTTTGGGTTTCGGGGCGCCTTTTCGATATCGGACGATCAGTCCAGCGATGGTTGCGCGGCGCCGTCGTCGGCGTAATCCGCTATCGCCTGATAGATCGCGCGCTGCTGACCGAGACGGCTTTCGAACAGGGTGAAGCGATCGACCCGAAAGAGCGCGCCGGTCAGGGCGGCATGGCGGGCGAGAAAGGGAGCGATCAGTCCGCCCGCCCGGCCGAAGCGGGCGAGGGTGACATGGGGCAGATAGGCGCGGCTTTCGGGTAGCAGGCCGACCGAAACGCAGACGCGATCTATTTTCCGATGCAGCGCCGCCAGGGGATCGCGCGGTTTGCCACCGGCCCAGAGCGTATCAACCACGCCCTTGCGGTCGAACGCGCCGACGCCCGAAAGATGTACGTCGAACGGAGCGAAGCGGATCGCGCCCAGGGCGTCGGCGAGGTCGTTGGCGCGGTGGCGGTCGACTTCACCGATGAAGCGCAACGTCAGGTGCAGTTGATCGTCGCCTTGCCAGCGCGCGCCTTCAACGCCGTCCATCAAGGAAAGAAGATTCGCGCGCTGATCGGCGGGCGGGCGGATGGCGACGAACAGGCGATGCATGGGGAAGATATAGGGCGATCGACACGATCCGTCACCGGCCGTGCCGGTTTGGCTTGAATCACGCGGCCGATGCGCCGATAATGGAGATATCGGCAAAGCGTGCCGGTGAAGGAGACGATTTTCATGGCCAACTGGTCCGACCCCCGTTCCGACATTGCGGGCTTTGGCGGCGCCACCGCTGCGCGCGGCGAGGCGTTCGACGCCGGGCTGCGCAGCTATATGCTGTCGGTGTATAATTATATGGCGAGCGGCGTGCTGCTGACGGGCGTCGTCGCGCTGCTGTTCGCGTCGAGCGGCATGGCTGAAGCGGTGTTCTTCGGTCCCGGCATCCTGAAATATATCGTGATGTTCGCGCCGCTGCTGTTCGTGATGGTGTTGAGCTTCGGCATCAATCGCTTGTCGACGGTCGCTGCGCAGGGCCTGTTCTGGGCCTATGCCGCGGTGATGGGCGTGTCGCTATCCTATATTTTCCTGGCCTATACCGGTACGTCGATCGCGCAGACCTTCTTCGCGACCGCGGCGGCGTTCGCAGGGCTCAGCCTGTGGGGCTACACCACCAAGAAGGATCTGTCGGGTTTCGGCACTTTCCTGATCATGGGCGTAGTCGGCCTGCTGGTGGCGAGCCTGATCAATATCTTCATGAAGTCCAATGCGATGAGCCTGGTCATCAGCGGCGTCGGCGTGCTGCTGTTTGCGGGCCTGACCGCTTATGACACGCAGAAGATCAAGAGCATCTATGCTCATGTCGCGGGCACGGACATGATGGGCAAGTCGGTGGTGATGGGGGCGCTGAACCTCTATCTCGACTTCATCAACATGTTCATGTTCCTGCTGCGCCTGTTCGGCGATCGCCGCTGATCGCTAAGGCGTGAAGCCCGATCAAAAGGCCCGGTGGAGCGATCCGCCGGGCCTTTTTGTTGTGCGAAAATCGGGACGTTCGCTTCGCTCGCGGCCCCCGTCAGGGAAGGGAGCGAGGTGCGCGCTCAGCCTTGCTTCTGCATTTCGGCGATGAGGGCGCCGTCGATCTCTTTCTGCCGCTTGTAGGCCGGGCGCTCGCGCAGGCGGGCGGCGTAGGATTCCAGGGCGGGGCTGGAGGGGATGGACTTGAAGCTCAGACCCCAGTCGATCTGCGAGCCGACATAGACATCGGCGGCGGTAAACTGGTCGCCGCAAATCCAGGCGTCGCTCGCGACCGCCGTTTCGAGGGTGGCTATCGTATCTTCGAATGTGCCATAGCCGGCCGTGCGCTCGCGGCCTTCGGGAACGACGAAGCCCAGCGCCTTGTTGGTCACGGCGGCCTCGACCGGGCCGGCGGCGAAGAAGAGCCAGCGGTAATAGGCATGGCGCTGGTCGAGCGCGGGGGCGAGGTTCGCGGCCGGGAAGGCATCGGCCAGATAGGCGCAAATGGCGGCGCATTCGGTGATGACCCGGCCGTCATGGACGATGGCGGGCACCTTGCCCATCGGATTGATCGCCAGATAGTCGGGCGCCTTCATCGACGCGGCATAATCGAGGATCACCGTGTCATAGGCCTGGCCGACCTCCTCCAGCATCCAGCGGACGATCTGCCCGCGCGACATCGGGTTGGTGTAGAAGATGAGGTCAGAGGGCATCGGCTTCTCTCCTGAATCGAGGCGAGGAAGGTGGCGCAAGCGACGGGCAGGCGCCACCCTCTTTCTGGGTCAGCAGCCCACGCCCATGGCGCTGCCGAGCATCCCGCCTAGGCCGCCGCCACATTTTTTCTTTTTCTTTTGTTGCTGCTGGGTCGGTGCATCGTCCCCGTTATCGCCAGCCTGGCCCATCATGCTGCCCATGTCCGGGCCGTTCAGCATCCACATGGTGTTGGCGCGATAGCGGACGCGGGCGATCCATTCCGGTTTCCATACGGCCTTGGGGTCGGCGGGGCGGGGCGGGTAGGTGAAATTGGCCTCTGGGCCATAGGCATAGAGGCTGCCCATCAGCATCTCTCCGCCCGCCTGGGTGACGGCGGCGGGGACGGTGCAACTGGTCTGGCTGGGCGGCATGACGATTTTCTGCGCGATCATCTTCTGCACGGCGGCGGGTGACATCCAGTCCCACACCGGGCCACCGAATGCCTGGGTCGCCGAGGAGGCCCACCAGACCATGTCGCCATTCTCCTTGGCGCCGAAGGTCCAGGCGTAATAGCCGGTCGCCTGCGGCAGGCTGTTCCAGCTTAGGATCGTCGCGCCGCCGGCGATCGCGCGGGCGGTGCCGGTGATGGCGGGCATGAAGTCCTGCTTCAGGTTGAAGGCGATGTCGGGGCTGTAATTGCCGCTGATACGATGGTCGCCGAGCAGGGAGGCATTGGCGGGAACGGTCTTGCGCGTCTGGCTGTTGGGCCAGTCGCCATAGGTCTTGCTGTTGGAGGCGCGGATTTGCCATTCCTGCGGAATCGATGCGCCACTCATCTAGAGGCCGGGCGGCATCTGGCCCTTGGCGACCTTGGCGAAGTCGATCACGACCGGCTGGCCCGCACCAGGCGTGGCGCCGCAGCCCCAATAGAGGAGCAGCCGGCCCTTGGGGCGCTCGCCCGGCATGGGCTTATCGTCGCTGGGGACGACGCGGGGCGTGACGAGCGGGACGGAGGCGCCGAGGCCGGCGCCGGCGGGCATGAAATGAGCGGCGGCGGGCGCGCCGCTGGCGGGCGCGCGGGTGGAGCCGAGGCGCAGGACGAGTTCGTGGAGTGGCTGGTTGCGGCCGCCGCCCATCATCATGCTCATGGCCGCGCCCATGCCGCCGCCGCCACCCGCCATGGCGGCCATGCCGGACATGGTGCCGGCGTCGATCGTGTAGCGGGCAATGGGGCCGGATGCCTGCTGGCTGGTGCCAGGGGCGGCGAGGAGAGTGAAGGATGCAAGCAGAAATGCGCCGCGAGCGGGGCGCGAAGTCAGGAGTTTGCGCACAACATCTGTTCCTTGATCGTTACGGAAGAGATGCGACCTTTTTTCTGGGAAGGGAAACGTAGCAGAGATTCAGGGGACGGGGGAGGGGGGAGTTGGTAAGCTGCTCCCATGAAGATACCGTGAGACGCCCATGATGAAATTTTCGATTGCGGTCGCGATCATGGCGATGGCGCAGGCTGCCTCCGCCGCCGACGACCGGACGGCCAGACTGAACGCCTCTGACATTCGATCCGCATTGGTGGGGCATATGGTCCGTTATGAGCGGCCGGGCTGGACGGATACGGGCGTTCAAGAAGAATTTCGCGACGACGGGCGATGGCGGGGCACGCGCTACAACAGAGGGCCGAGTTCGTTTTCCGGTCTGTGGGAAATCGCCGACGATCGCCTTTGTGTGGTCGCCATGCAAGGATTGACGGGGGATCGCTGGGCGCATGGTTGGGTTTGCAGAGAAGTGTGGCGAGGGCAGCAATCCGGCCGTTTGTTTATGGACCATGTGGTCATGCTGGAGGGGCGGCAGGTGGTTCATGTAGAGGCATTGAAGCCGCAATTGTGATTGCCGCCGCTTCACCCTCTTCCCACTTCGCCTAGGCGACAAGCTGCCAAGGCTACATATCCTTCTCCCATGGGGAGAAGGATTTTCATACGAAAAGAGCGACCCTCGCGGGCCGCCCTTTCGTCATCGCGTGTGAAGACTCTTACTTCGTGCCTTCCGATGCCTTTGCCTTGCCGCCCTTCTTGCCCTTTTTGGGGGCGGCCGGGGTGATCTGGAAGGCGAGCGCCCCCACCCCGTCGGCATCTTCCTTCATATGGACATGGACTTCGCCGCCATGGACCAGCTTGCCAAACAGCAGTTCCTCGGCCAGCGGCTGCTTGATCTTTTCCTGCATCAAACGGCCCATCGGTCGGGCGCCGTACAGCTTGTCATAGCCCTTCTTCGTCAGCCAGGCCTTGGCGTCGTCGTCCAGGGTGATGTGGACGTCGCGGTCGGCCAGTTGCAGCTCAAGTTGTAGCACGAACTTGTCGATGACGCGGGCGACGACTTCGGTCGGCAGATAGTCGAACGGCACGATCGCATCGAGGCGGTTGCGGAATTCGGGAGTGAAGAGCTTCTTTACCGCGTCTTCCTGCACATCCTCGCGGGTGAACTCGCCGAAACCGATGCTTTCCTTCGCCATGTCCGACGCACCGGCATTGGTGGTCATGATGAGGATGGTGTTGCGGAAATCGACGGTCTTGCCGTGGTGATCGGTCAGGCGTCCATTATCCATCACCTGCAACAGGATGTTGAACAGGTCGGGATGCGCCTTCTCGATCTCGTCCAGCAGCAGCACGCTGTGCGGTTGCTGGTCGACCGCATCGGTCAGCAGGCCGCCCTGGTCATAGCCGACATAGCCCGGAGGCGCGCCGATCAGCCGGCTGACCGAATGGCGTTCCATATATTCCGACATGTCGAAGCGCTGGAGCGGGATGCCCATGATCGAGGCGAGCTGGCGCGCCACCTCCGTCTTGCCGACGCCGGTGGGGCCGGAGAAGAGATAGTTGCCGATCGGCTTGTCGGGATCGCGCAGCCCCGCGCGCGACAGTTTGATGGCCGACGACAGCACTTCGATCGCCTTGTCCTGGCCGAACACGACACGCTTAAGGTCCGTGGTGAGTGAACTCAGCACGGTCTTGTCGTCGGACGATACCGTCTTGGGGGGGATGCGGGCCATGGTCGCGATGACCTGCTCGATCTCCTTGGGCGTGATGGTCTTCTTGCGCTTGGACGGCACCACGAGCATCTGCATGGCGCCGACCTCGTCGATTACGTCGATCGCCTTGTCGGGCAATTTCCGGTCGTTGATGTAGCGCGCCGACAGCTCCACCGCCGCCTTAATCGCATCCGGCGTATATTTGACGTGGTGATGCTCCTCGAACGCGGTGCGCAGGCCGGCGAGAATCTTTATCGTATCCTCGATCGTCGGCTCGTTCACGTCGATCTTCTGGAACCGGCGCAGCAGGGCGCGGTCCTTTTCGAAATGGTTGCGGAACTCCTTATAGGTGGTCGAGCCGATGCAACGGATCGTGCCGCCCGACAAAGCAGGTTTCAGCAGGTTGGACGCATCCATCGCGCCGCCGCTGGTGGCGCCCGCGCCGATCACGGTGTGGATCTCGTCGATGAAGAGGACCGCGTGCGGCATCTTTTCCAGTTCGGTCACGACCGCCTTCAGCCGTTCCTCGAAGTCGCCGCGATAGCGGGTGCCGGCCAGAAGCGCGCCCATGTCCAGCGAGTAGATGACGGCTTCCTTGAGGACGTCGGGGACTTCTCCTTCCACGATCTTGCGCGCCAGACCTTCGGCGATCGCAGTCTTGCCCACGCCCGGATCGCCGACATAGAGCGGGTTGTTCTTCGAGCGGCGGCACAGGATCTGGATCGTGCGATCCACTTCAGCGGTTCGGCCGATCAGCGGGTCGACCTTGCCACGGCCCGCTTTCTCATTGAGGTTGACGGTGAACTGTTCGAGGGCGCTATCCTTCTTACCCTTGCCGTCCTGCACCTTTTTTTCCTCCTCGGAAGCGCCCTTGGTCTCCTGACGCTCGGGCGCGGGCGTGCCCTTGCCGACGCCATGGCTGATGAAGCTCACGGCATCGAGGCGGCTCATATCCTGCTGTTGCAGGAAATAGACGGCATAGGATTCGCGTTCGGAGAAGAGCGCGACGAGCACGTTGGCGCCCGTCACTTCATCCTTGCCGGACGACTGGACGTGCAGGATGGCGCGCTGGACCACGCGCTGGAAACCGCTGGTGGGGGACGGGTCGCTGGACCCCTCCACCTTCAGGCTGTCGAGTTCGGTGTCGAGATAATGGGTGACGGCGTCGCCCAGTTCGCCCAGCTCCACGCCGCACGCCTGCATCACCTTTGACGCATGTTCGTCATCAATCAGTGCCAGGAGGAGATGCTCCAGCGTGGCATATTCATGCTTGCGCTCCGACGCGTGCGTCAGCGCGTTGTGCAAGGTGGTTTCAAGAGCGGGTGCGAATGAAGGCATGTCTGTTCTACTCCTGGCCCCAAAAAGGGGCGGTATCGAACCATATGTCGGCATTGCTCGACGCCGGATCAAGGCCGCAGCCCCGACCAGCGGAATTGCCTGACTGCCCAAGCCCTATGGTGCCCTTAAGGGCGCAGGGGGCAAGGCGCGGGTTCATCGCCTGAATAACGCCTCGGCACTTGCCTTATGGTTAACGGCGTTTTGCTTTATCGATCTGGTGCGCGCGATTTCCGTTTCCAGAGCGACGATGCGGGCATCCAGTTCGGCAACGGACAAAGGCCCCAGATCCTGCCTCAACAGGCGGGCCAGCGGATCATCTCCCTTGTTCGGCAGATCGTCATCCAAGTCCATGACGCCAATGTTGACCCTGCGGGCCACTCTGTCAATAAGGGCGCAGGTTCCGTCCGTCGATTTTTGGTGCGGCGCAACATGGTTAACGACCGGGGGCAGTGACATGGCGGATTTGGGCGCAGTACCGGGCGAGATGACGGCGATCGCGATCGTCACGCCGGGCGGGCCGGAAGCGCTGGTGGCGGAGCGGCGGCCGGTGCCGGTGCCGGGCGACGGCGAAGTGTTGATCAAGGTTGCGGCCGCGGGCGTCAACCGGCCCGACGTGCTGCAACGGCAGGGCAAATATCCTCCGCCGCCTGGCGCTTCCGACATTCCGGGACTGGAAGTGGCCGGGACCATCGTGTCGGCCGGCAGCGGCGCGGATAAGCTGGTGGGGCAGAAGGTGTGCGCGTTGCTGGCAGGTGGAGGCTATGCCGAATATGCGGTGGCGCCGGCGGGGCAATGCCTGCCGCTGCCCGACGATTATGATCTGGCCGAGGCGGCGGCGCTGCCCGAAACCCTGTTCACCGTGTGGACCAACTTGTTCGAGCGCGCCTATGCGGTGGGCGGCGACACGGTACTGGTCCATGGCGGGACCAGCGGCATCGGCACCATGGCGATCCGGCTGTGCAACCTGTTCGACGTGCGCGCGATCGTGACCTGTGGGTCGGACGAGAAGTGCGCGCAGGCGCTGGAATGGGGCGCGAACCATGCGGTCAATTACAAGACGCAGGACTATGTCGAGGAAGTGAAGGCGATCACTGGCGGGCAGGGGGTGCAGGCGGTGCTCGACATGGTCGGCGGCGATTATGTGCCGCGCAACCTGGCTTGTCTGGCCGAGGATGGACGGCATGTGTCGATCGCGGTGCTGGGCGGGGCGAAGGCGGAGATTTTCATCCCGGCGATCATGAGTAAGCGGCTGACCATCACCGGATCGACGCTGCGGGCGCGGTCGGTGGGTTTCAAGAGTCTGGTCGCGGACGAACTGATGCGGACGGTGTGGTCTTTCGTGGGCGAGGGGAAGCTGCGCCCGGCGATGGACCGGAAGTTCGCGCTGGCGGATGCGGCCAAGGCCCATGCGCGGATGGATGCGGGCGAGCATTTCGGGAAGATCGTGCTGGTGGTTTGATGGGGGTCATTAGCGAACCCGAAGGCTGTAAGCGTTGCGGACATCTCATCGGTTATCACTGGGATGGTGACGGGGAAATGTGGTGCACCGCCTGCGAGTGTAAGGGATATGTTGATCCCGATGAGCCAAAAGTCGTGAGCCGACGTCCTCATGCTGCGGATGAAAAAAGGGAAACGTCACCCTGAACTTGTTTAGCTGCGCTGGCCTTCGGCTCAGGGTCCATTTTGCCAAATCGAGGGAAGGTTGGTGCCGCGCGATGGATGCTGAAACAAGTTCAGCATGACGAATGAAATGAGGCGCGCTCCTCCGGTCAACCCTCGCAAACCGTAGCATTTCCGTCATATTCTCTTCGGAACTGTAACATTGCGCGCTTAAGGATTCGCTCCCAAGGACATTGGTCTTTGGGGATCGTATCATGAACACCATTACCCGCCTGCCCTTCCTGAGCGAGCTGGAAGAGGGCGCGGACGACCGCTTCCATATCCCTGAACGGGAAGGGCAGCGGCGCCGCTATCGCACCATCTGGATTTCCGACATCCACCTCGGCACGCGCGGCTGCAATGCCGCGATGCTGATCGACTTCCTCGACACTGTGGACAGCGACACCATCTATCTGGTGGGCGACATCATCGACGGATGGCGTCTCAAGAAGCGCTTCTACTGGCCGGCCAGCCATAATGACGTGGTCTGGCGCCTGATGAAGCGCGCCAAGCGCGGCACGCGGGTCGTCTACATCCCCGGCAATCATGACGAGATGTTCCGCCAGTTCACCGGCATGAGCTTTGGCGGCGTCGAAATCCGGCGCAAGGCGATCCACACGACCGCGGACGGGCGCAAGCTGCTGGTGTTGCATGGCGACGAGTTCGACACGATCATGCTGGCGCATCGCTGGTTGGCCTTCGTCGGCGACGCGGCCTACACGACGCTGATGCGGCTCAATGTCGTGGTCAATGCCGTGCGCCAGCGCATGGGACTGCCCTATTGGTCGCTTTCCAAAATGGCCAAGCACAAGGTCAAGAACGCCGTGTCCTTCATTTCCCGCTTCGAGGAAGTGGTGGCGCATGAGGCCGGCGCGCGCGGAGTCGATGGCGTGGTGTGCGGTCATATCCACAATGCCGAGATGCGCGAGATAGAGGGCATCGACTATTATAATGACGGCGACTGGGTCGAGGGTTGCACGGCGCTGGTGGAACATGGCGACGGGCGGATGGAAGTGCTGCACTGGGCCGACGAGATCGCCAGGCGCGAGCAGGAAGAACAGGACGCGCGGGCGCGGATGGCGGCCTGATATGATGGCTGACTGCCTCGTACCAAGTCGAGCATCGCAAGAGATGCGCTAACCGTTTCTCGACTGCGCTCGACACGAACGGCCGCAGGTGAATAACGGCCGCAGGTGAATAAGGAATGATCCCCATGCGCATAGCGATCGTCACCGATGCCTGGAGTCCGCAGGTCAATGGCGTGGTGCGCACGCTCCAGACGATCCGCGCCGAACTGGAGCGGATGGGGCATGTGGTCGAGATCATTTCGCCCGATCTCTATGGCTCCATTCCCTGCCCGACCTATCCCGAAATCCGGCTGGCGCTGGTCCGGTCGACCGTGGTGGGGCAGGCGATCGCCGCGTTCCAGCCCGATGCGGTGCATCTGGCGACGGAAGGGCCGCTCTGCCTGGCGGCGCGGCGCTGGTGCCTGCGCAGCGGCGTGCCGTTCACCACCGCCTACCACACCCATTTTCCCGACTATGTCGCACAGCGCACCGGCCTGCCTGCGGCCTGGTTCTGGCGGTATATCCGCTGGTTCCATGGGCCGGCGCAGGCGGTGCTGGTGTCGACCCGATCTGTGCGCGACCAGTTGCGCGCCCATGGCGTGCCCAATGTGCGGCCATGGGGGCGGGGGGTCGATCTGGCCGCCTTCACCCCCGATGCACCGCCGCCCGAAGCGTTCGCGAACCTGCCGCGCCCGATCATGCTCTATGTCGGGCGGGTCGCGGTGGAGAAGAATCTGGAGGCGTTCCTCGCCACGGATCATGCCGGCACCAAGGTCGTTGTCGGCGACGGGCCGGTGCGCGCGACGCTGGAGCGTGCCTATCCGCAGGCCCGCTTCCTGGGGCCGATGTTCGGCGCGGCGCTGGCGGGCGCCTATGCCGGGGCGGATGTGTTCGTCTTTCCCAGCCGCACCGATACGTTCGGGCTGGTGATGATCGAAGCGCTGGCCTGCGGCACGCCGGTTGCGGCCTATCCGGTCACCGGGCCAATCGATATCGTGACGGCGGACAGCGGAGCGCTGTCGGAAGATCTGGGGCAGGCGATCGCCGCCGCATTGTCGTGCGATCGCGCCGCCTGCGCCGCTTATGGACAGAGCTTCAGTTGGGAGCGCAGCGCGCGCGAGTTTCTGGAGGGTCTGCACGCGATCCCGGCGACACTGATCGAAAGCGCCGCCTGACGCTATTCCCGGGGGGCGATGCTTTTCCCAAGGATTCTGTTGCCGCACGCAGCGGGATGTTCTATCTCTGATCCGTCGTGGCCGCCCTGCTTGGGCGGCCCTTATCGTTTTTACGCCGGAGAAGACCCCGTGTCCCAGCCCCTCATGCCTCACGCGACCGCCAGCTGGCTGGTCGACAATAGCGCTCTGAGCTTCGACCAGATCGCGGAATTCTGTGGGCTTCATATTCTGGAAGTGCAGGCTATCGCCGACGACACCGCCAGCATCAAATACACCGGCCGCGATCCGGTACGCGCCCATGAAATCACTATGGAAGAAATCCACAAGGGCGAGAACAATCCCGACTATCGGCTCAAGATGCTGAAGGGGCCGGAGCCTGTCCGCCGCACCAAGGGGCCGCGCTACACGCCCGTCAGCAAGCGTCAGGACAAGCCGGACGGCATCGCCTGGATACTGCGTCATCATCCGGAGATTTCGGACGGCGCGATCGGCAAGTTGATCGGCACCACGCGCACCACCATCGCCGCGATCCGCGATCGCACCCACTGGAACATCTCCAACATCACCCCCAAAGATCCTGTGACGCTGGGCCTGTGTTCGCAGCGCGAGCTGGACGGGCTGGTTGCCAAGGCGGCCAAGAAGGCGGGTATCGAGGCGCCCACCGATTCGCGCCTGGACGGCGACCGCGAAGCGCTGATCGAGGAATTGCGTCGCGAGCGGCAGGAGACTGTTCGCCGTGCCGAAGAGGCGTTGAAGACCGAGGCCGACCTGATTTCCAGCACGGCCACCATCCTCGATCCGTTCAGCAGCAACAAGGGCGAGGTGTGATGCCGTAGCGTCATCGGCGACTTGGGTTAAGTCGCTGCGACGCAGCATTTTTCGGGGTCGCGCGGCTGATGCTGCGCGGCCCTTTTTGCTGTGCTTGACGCTTGCGTAAAGCGGGACATGTCCATACACTTCAAGCCATGGAGAGCATGGAAAAAACCTGGAGAGAGCGGTACCAGCACCCGACGGCCTGGGACCAGACATTCCCACCGCTGTCGATGGGCGAGATGGTGACTCATAGCGTTAAGGCGCATCCCGATGCCCCGATGATCGACTTCATGGGGCGGCATTTCAGCTATGGCGCGATGCTGGAACAGATTCGCCGCATCGCCTGTGGCTTGCAGGGCATGGGCGTGAAGAAGGGAGACCGGGTCGGCCTCTATCTGCCCAACACCCCGCATTATGTCGCGGCCTATTATGGCGCGCTGATGGCCGGCGCGATCGTCGTCAACTTCTCCCCTCTCTATACCGCCGCCGAACTGGAGCATCAGGTTGCGGATAGCGGCACGAAAATCCTTTTCACCCTGTCGGCCAAGGCGTTGTTGCCCACCGCGCTGGAGGTGTTGGAGCATAGCGAACTGGAAACGCTGGTCGTCGGTTCGGTCGCGGAGATGCTGTCGCCGGTCAAGTCGCTGCTGTTCCGCTGGTTCAAGGCCAGCGAGTCCACGCCCTTGCCGCACGATCCGCGGGTGATGCGCTATGACCAGTTGATCGCCAATGCGGGTGGCTGCACCGTGCCGGAAATCGACCCGGTCAATGACGTGGCGCTGTTGCAATATACCGGCGGGACGACCGGTACGCCCAAGGGCGCGATGCTCACCCACCAGAACCTCACCGCCAATGCGCGGCAGGCGCAGGCGATCGATCCGCATGCGAACGAGCCGGACCGGATCATCGCGGTGCTGCCCTTCTTCCATGTCTTCGCCAATACCTGCACGCTCAACCGGACGGTGGTGAATGGCGGCGAGATGGTCATGCTGCCGCGCTTCGACGCGGCGCAGGTGCTGGCGGCGGTGCAGCGGGTCAAGGCGACGTCGCTGCCCGGCGTGCCGACCATGTTCCAGGCGCTGCTGGACCATCCCGCCATCCGCAATATCGATTTTTCCTCGCTGCGCGCCTGCATTTCGGGCGGCGCGCCGCTGGCGCTGGAACTGAAGCAGAAATTCGAGGCGGCGACCGGCGCGCGTCTGATCGAAGGCTATGGTCTGACCGAAACCAGCCCGATCGTCTGCACCAATCCCTATGAGGGGCTGAACAAGAGCGGGACGGTAGGCCAGCCGGTGCCGGGGACGCGGGTCAAGCTGGTCGATCGCGAAGACCCGACCCGCCCGCCGCCCGAAGGCGAGCCGGGCGAACTGCTTTTCGCCGGGCCGCAGATCATGAAGGGCTATTGGAACCGGCCCGACGCCGATGCCGAAGTGTTTGTCGGCGAATATGTCCGCACCGGGGATGTCGGCCTGATCGACGAGGACGGCTATGTGAAGATCGTGGACCGGCTCAAGGACATGATCGCGGTCGGTGGCTTCAAGGTGTTTCCCAGTCAGGTGGAATCGGTTCTCTACCACCATCCCGCGGTCAAGGAGGCGCTGGTGATCGGCATCCCCGACCATTATCGCGGCGAGCAGCCCAAGGCGTTCGTAACCCTGAACGAAGGCGCGGAGATCGACGGCGCGGCGCTCAAGGACTGGCTCAACCCCCAACTGGGCAAGCATGAGCGGGTGTGCGAGGTAGAGGTGCGCTTGAACCTGCCCAAGACGCTGGTCGGCAAGCTGTCGCGCAAGGAACTGGTGGCCGAAGAGCGGGCCAAGGCGGATGCGGCACGGGCGGAGGCTGGAACCGTGGCCTGATCCTTCCTATCTGAGGGGCGACCACAGATAAGGAATGAACATGGCGCAGGAAATCGCGACGCTGGCCGGTGGCTGCTTCTGGTGTACCGAAGCGGTCTATCAGAATCTCAAGGGCGTGGAGAGCGTGGAAAGCGGCTATATCGGCGGGGCGCAGCCCGATCCCACCTATGAACAGGTCTGTTCGGGCGCTACCGGCCATGCCGAGGCGATCCGCATCACCTATGACCCCGCCGTCATCAGCTATGCCGATCTGCTCGACATCTTTTTCGCCACCCATAATCCCACGACTTTGAACCGTCAGGGCAATGATGTCGGCACCCAATATCGGTCGGCCATCTTTCCCCATTCGACCAGCCAGGACACGGAAGCGCGCGCGGGCATAGGCCGGGCGCAGGCGGACCAGAGCGACCCGATCGTCACCACGATCGAACCGGACGCGCCCTGGTATCCGGCCGAGGATTATCACCAGAAATATTGGGACCGGGTCGGCGACCGGAACCCCTATTGCATGGCGGTGATCCCACCCAAGCTCGCCAAGCTGCGCAAGGGCTTCGCCGCCCGGATCGATGGCTGATCATTCGCCACGGCCTGTCGCGTTTCGCGCCGTCCTTGGTGGGCGGTTCCTGTCGCCTATGCTAGGGAAGCGCGAACGCACAGTCGGGGATGGACGATGAAGAAGTTGGTTTTGCTGGCGACGCCCTTTTTGCTGTTGGCGCTGCCGGGGTGCGTGCGCACGGTCGCGAGCGTCGTGACGGCGCCCGTGCGCGCGGGAGCTCAGGTCGTGGACTGGTCGACAACCAGCCAGAGCGAAGCCGACCGCAATTATGGCCGCAAGATGCGCAAGCAGGAAGCGCGCGAGGGCAAGGAGCGCAAGAAGGCGGACCAGGAACGGCGCAAACAGTGCCGCGAGGCCGGCTACGATAATTGCGGTTGACTGGAATGAACGCGAATTGCTGCCGTGTGAAACAGGGCGGTGGATATGTGTTGCGGGCGGGGAAGTGGCCCAAAATGGCGTTACCAGACGCGACCAGCTAGGCGGTGGATCATGCCGCGGCGCGGCGCAGTCGGTCGTTGATCGCCGCGCCGATGCCGTCGGGCGGGATCGGCGCCACGGCGATGCGGGTCGCGGCGCTGGCATCGGCGAAATGCAGCGCGGCGAACAGATGGGCCGCAGCCTCGCGCATGTCCGCCTCCTGACTGAGGTTGATATGGCAGGGCATCAGCCCGAAGCCGATCAGATATTCGTCCTTTTCCGCCCGGAGTGCGTTCAAGCGCACCGGCTTGGACGGCGCATAATGGCTTTCGAGCTGGCCGGGCGCCTCGATCTTGCCGTCATCGGTCACGATCACCGGCAGTCCGGTCGCCTCTTCCAGCATCGCAGTCGTGACAGGGCCGGGGCGTAGAAGGCGGACGCGATCCTCTGCGGGCGCGGCGATGGTGGATTCCAGCCCCTCGCTCGTCGGCCCTTCGTCCAATATCATCCGGATCTTGCCACCCAGGCTGGCGAGTACATGTTCGGCGCAGGTCGGGCTGATCGAACCGCTGCGATTGGCGGAAGGCGCGGCGAGGGGACAGCCGCTTTCGCGGATCAACGCGCGCATCGCCGGATGAGCGGGCAGGCGCAGCGCGACCGTCGGCAGCCCCGCTGTCACCAGCGGCGACAGGCCGCTGTCGCTGCGCACCGGCAACACCAAAGTCAGCGGACCCGGCCAGAAGCGGTCGGCCAGAACGCTGGCGACGGGCGAGAAATCGGCCAGCCGCTCCGCCATGGCGCGATCGGCGACATGAACGATCAGCGGATTGAAGCTGGGCCGTCCCTTGGCGCTGTAGATTGCGGCGACGGCATTGCTGTCGGTGGCGTCGGCGGCCAGTCCGTAGACCGTCTCGGTCGGCACCGCCACCGGCTCCCCCGCACGGATCAGCAAGGCCGCCTCGCGCAGGGCTTCGGTGCCATAGCGGCAGGATCTGGTCGAAAATGATGGATGAGCGATAGTCACGACCCCTGCGATATAGACCCCGCCTTGGGCAAGTAAAAGGCCATTGCGTCAGGGAAATGACATGGTCGCGACCTGGTGGCGACAGGCGTGAACCAATCGCGCGGACGCTTGCGGCGTCGTGGATCGGCGGTTAAGTCCCCGCCATGACTGACGCTCTTCTCACCCGCATCGCGCAAGCGCTGGAACGGCTCGCGCCGCCGCCCCCTTCCTCGGCCGATCTGAACGCTTCTCCCGCCTATGTCTGGGACGGGAGGGCGATCCATGGGGTGGAGGCGTTCGCGCCGGTGGATTATGCGTTGCTGACCGGGATCGAAGCGCAGAAGGGAGCGTTGCTGGACAATAGCCGCCGTCATGCCGCCGGCCATGCCGCGCATGACGTGCTGCTATGGGGCGCGCGGGGTACGGGCAAGTCGGCCGCGGTCGCGTCCGTCGTCGGGCTGTTGCAGCAGGAGGGGCAGGATATCGCCCTGATGCAATGCGCGATCGATGAACTGGCGAGCCTGCCCGCGCTCTTCTCTCTGTTGCGCGCCACGCAGCGGCCCTTCATCCTGTTCCTCGACGATCTGGGATTCGAGGAGCAGGGCGTCGGCGATGCGCGGGCGTTGCGATCACTGTTGCAGGGGGGAACGGCGGCGCGGCCCGCCAATGTCCGCCTCTATGTGACGTCCAACCGCCGCCATATCGTGCCGCGGCACCTGTCGGAACAGGACGATCCCATCAATCCGCGCGATGTCGTGGACGACAAGATGGCGCTGTCTGACCGCTTCGGCCTCAGCCTCGGTTTCCATGCGCTGGATCAGGATGCCTATGTCGCGATCGTCGGCGGCTATGCGAACAAGCTGGGCTTGGCGTTCGACCCGCTGGAGGCGATCCAGTGGGCGACCCAGCGCGGCAGCCGGTCGGGCCGTGTCGCCTGGCAATATGTGGTCGAACTGGCCGGGCGCAACGGGTTGAGCGTGTAAAGCCTGCATCCGTTCGCTCGAAGCGAACGGATGATTGCCATCACTGCGCCTTCGTCACTCGCCAGACCACGCCGCCGACATCGTCACTGACCAGCAGCGCGCCCTTGGCGTCGGCGGTGACGTCGACCGGCCGGCCATGCGCAGCGCCATTCTTGTCGAGGAAGCCGGTCAGCAGGTCTACAGGCTTGGCCTTGCCCGCCTCGCCATCGACGAAGCCGACATAGACCACTTTGTAGCCCGCCGCCGGCTTGCGGTTCCAACTGCCGTGCAGGCCCACGATCGCCCCGTCGGTGTAGGGCGCGCCCAGTTGCAGCTTGTCGGCGAAGGTCAGGCCCAGCGGCGCGACATGATTGCCGAGCGCATAGTCGGGCCGGTGGGTATATTCCCGGATTTCCGGGCGCTGCGGCTGGACGCGGCGATCCTCATAGCCGCCCCAGTAATTCCAGGGCCAGCCGTAGAAGGCGCCGAACTCCACCCGCGTCAGATAGTCGGGGACCAGATCGCCGCCCAGCATGTCGCGCTCGTTGACCACGCCCCACAGCGCGCCGCTCTTGGGTTCGATGGCGAGGCCCACCGGATTGCGCAGGCCCGATGCGAAGATGCGCTTATAGCCGGTCCTTGGATTGACTTCGAGGACGAGGGCGCGCCCCTTCTCTACCTCCAGCCCATTGTCGGCGATATTGCTGTTGGAGCCGACACCGACATAGAGCAACCCTTCGGGGCTGGCTGTCAGGCTTTTGGTCCAATGCTGGTTGGGCGCCTGCGCAGGCAGGTCTATGATCTTGCGACCCTTGGCGGTGATCCTGATATCGCCTGCCTTGTAAGGAAAGGCCAGCAACGCGTCCGTGTTCGCGACGTAGAGCGTGTCGCCGATCAGCGCCATGCCATAGGGGGAATTGAGGCCCGTCAGGAAAGCGGTCTTGGTTTCCGCCCGCCCGTCGCCATCGACGTCGCGCAGCAGCGTGATGCGATTGGCCGATGGCACGCCGGCCCCCGCCTTGTCCATCAGATAGCTCATCACCCGGCTGACGATCCCGCCCTTGGGCCGCGGCGGGCTGTTGGTTTCAGCCACCAGCACATCGCCATTGGGCAGCCGCAACAGCGAGCGTGGATGGGCCAGGCCATCGGCATAGCGTGCCACGCTCAGCCCCTTGGCGGCGACGGGCTTTTCATCGCCGCGCCACGGCTTGACCTCGGCGATGTTGACCGTCGGCAGCATCTCGTTGCGCGGGGTGGTGAACACCGGCTCGCGACCCGTATCCGCGCCCGGTGGGAGTTCGGCGGTATTGCCCTGGGCAAGGTAGAGGAAAACGCCGCCCGCGATCAGGAGCGCGATGACGACAAGGGCGATGATATGCTTCTTCATGCGCCCACATCTATGCGGAGGCAGGGCGGCGGGCAAGGCGGCGTTTGCGCCTTATTTGCGGCGTTCGCGCAGCCAGAGCAGGATGGCGATCACCACGCCCGCGCCCGCGCCCGCCAGCAGGCCGATACTAGGCTGGCCCAGCAGGCCGCCGCCGATCGTGCCGGCCAGGATCAGGAAGGCGATGATTGCGCCAGCGCCGGTCGGGTTTTTCGTCTCCTTGGTCATGGCTGCCCCTTGCCATGGACCGCGCGACAAGGCCAGCGGCTTTGGCCGCGCGTCGGCACCGCTCCATTTCGGGAAGGCCCGTTTCGGGAAGGCCCGTTTCGGGAAGGATCGTCCCGCTGCGGGACTCATGGTCCATAACGGGACTTCGCTAATGCGGGATTCACCCTTCAAACCGGCTGCTCGCGTCAAAGCATTGAAATGGCACGGCGATTGAATGGTGGTTGCCATAATAAGGTCGCCAAGAATAATCGGGGGTTGCAATGCAGTTGCCATATCTTTCGAACCGAAAGAGCTATGAGGATGCGACCGAGCTGATGGCGGCTTTCGGCGACAATGCCGGCTATGAGGCTGCGGCGCGCGCCGACCGCAGCCTGGATCAGGGCAACCATATTCATTTCTGTCACTGGCGCCAGATCGAGCGGCTCATCGTGCTGCTGACCTATGACCAGCCGCTCGGCACCATCCACTAAAAATCCACGGCCGCAGTTACAACCGAAGGCCCGCGGTTTCGGGCAGGCCCGCCAGGATGTTGAGATTTTGCACCGCCGCGCCGGCCGCGCCCTTGCCCAGATTGTCGAGCGCCGCCACCAGCCGGGCCTGCCCGCTGTCGGTGCTGCCGCAGACGAAGAGCGCCAGCCGGTCGGTCGCGCCGACATGCTCCAACGCCACCTGGCCGATGCTCAGGCTGTCCTCCAGCGATGCCACGCTGACGATTTGCGACCCGGCATAAGCGGCGGCAAGAGCGGCATGGATGTCGGCCAGCGCAGGCACGCCCGGCATCGCCCGCAACTGCAACGGCACTTCCACGATCATGCCGCGATAGGCGTTGGCCACCGCGGGCGCGAACAGCGGCGGGTGGGTCAGGCCCGAATAGCGGGTCATTTCCGGTACATGCTTGTGGCCCAGGGCCAGGCCATAGGGACGGAAGGCGCTGGGTGCGCCGTCGGCGCCCTCATAATCCGCGATCATTGCCTTGCCACCGCCAGAGTAGCCCGATGCGCCTGATACCGTCACCGGCCAGTCGGCCGGGAGCAAGCCAGTCAACACCAGCGGGCGGACCAACGCCAGGAAACCTGTCGGCCAGCAGCCGGGATTGGCGACGAAGCGGCTGTTGGCCAGCACTTCGCGATGGTGCGGTTCCAGCTCGGGGAAGCCATAGGTCCAGCCATCGGCCACGCGATGCGCGGTCGATGCGTCGATGACGCGGGTGCGATCATTGTCGATCAGCGATACCGCTTCGCGCGCGGCGTCGTCGGGCAGGCAGAGGATGACGATGTCGGCGGCGTTGAGCGCATCACGGCGCGCGCCGGCATCCCTGCGCTTGTCTTCCGGCACGGTGATCAGCGACAATTCGGGGCGACCCGCCAGCCGGTCGGCGATCTCGATGCCGGTGGTGCCGTGACCGCCGTCGATGAAGACGTTGATGCTCATGCGCTGATCCTCCGCCGGGCGATGATCGGCTGCGGGTGCGCGTCGGCCAGTCGGGCGACGACGTCCGCCAGTGGCTCCTTCACCACGGTCATCCAATGGGCATTGGCGTGCAGCAGCGTTCTGGCGTCGGTCATGATGCCGACATGGCCGGGGAAGAAGACCAGATCTCCGCGCTTGAGCGCTGCATCGCTGTCGATCGGCGAACCGATGCCTTCGCATTGCAGGTCGGTATCGCGCGGGACGCTGATCCCCGCCTGGCCCAGGGCGACCTGCACCAGGCCAGAACAATCGATGCCGCGATGGCCGCGTCCGCCCCATATATAGGGCTGTCCCAGATAGCGTTCGGCCACGGCAACCCAGTCGGCCGGCTTCGCCTCGACGGGTTCGGCATGACGCACATGGATGAATCCCTCGGCGCAGGCGACGAAGCTGCCCTGGACCTCTCCGGAAAACAACGCGCCGCCCGGCCAATGGTCGGCGATCGGCGACTTGATGTCCGGCGCGCTGAACAGCGGGGCGCTTTCCACGATGATGCGGTGGCTGGGTGTTTCCAGCACATCGAGCGCATCGCGGCGGATATAGCCGACATAGCCGTCGTGGCCGCAAAAGCCCCAGGCCCAGTCGGTCATCACGTCGAGCGCATGGAAGATTTCGCCGCGCAGCAACTCGCTGACGGTTTCCGAAGTCGGTGCGGCGGCCGAAAATATGCCTGCGCCGGGCGCGACGCAGGTGAGGGGCACCGCGCGCGCATAATGGGCGGAAAAGAGGACGCCGGCGAGCGCCAGATCGGCGAGATCGCCCCGCGCCGCATGGATGCGGCGGTCAAGCGCTACCGAACGGCCGTCAAGCTCGAAGCGGGTTCGTTCAGGCGGTCCGTTCCGCAGGGGTGTAATTATGCCGTTCATCGCGCGCGGTTCCTGCGATGAAATGGTGAAAGGCGTCAAGAAATTCCGCGCCTTTTGGCGTCCGGGTGATGAAAATATTGCGACGGTCCGCCACATCACGCTCCCGACGGAGGTAGCCGAGCGCCGAAAGCTTGTTCAGCGCGCGGGTGATGACCGGCTTCGACACATGCAGCGCTTCGGCCAGGCCGCGCACCGTATGCGGGCCGGAACCGATATAGACGGTCATCATCAGGGCCATCTGGCGGTTGGTGAGGTCGGGCTTGCCCGATCGGACATAGTCGACGAGCGTGCGCATCCACTGGCCCAGCGGTTGCAGCCCGGGGCGGTCGATGTCGGTGGCGGAGAGCGCGTTCATGTCACCTCAACGCACGATTCCCAATCCGGTTGCGTAACGGACGCGACGCAATCGCGGCCTTTATCCGCTGCGCCCATAGCTCTGCTGCAACAGGCGGAAAACCGCGCGCAGTCCCAGCGCCTCGCCGCCCTTGGGCCGGCCTGGTTTCGGCGAGGGACGCCAGGCGAAGGTGTCGAGATGCAGCCAGGGCGTATCGTCGGGGATGAAGCGCTTGAGGAAGAGTGCAGCGGTAATCGCGCCGGCAAAGCCGCCTTCACCTGCATTGTTGAGGTCCGCGACATCGGACTTCAGCATGTCGGCATAGCCGTCCCATAGCGGCAGCCGCCAGGTCGGATCGTCCACCTCGCCGCCGGCCGCAGCCATATCGGCCGCCAGCGCATCGTCATTGGCGAACAAGGCGGGCAGGTCGGGGCCGACCGCCACCCGCGCCGCGCCGGTCAGGGTCGCGAAATCGACGATCAGTTCCGGCTTGTCCTCGCCCGCTCGGGTCAGCGCATCGCCCAGCACCAGCCGGCCTTCGGCATCGGTATTGCCGATCTCGACACTCAACCCCTTGCGACTGCGCAATATGTCGCCGGGGCGGAAGGCATTGCCCGCGATCGCATTTTCCGCCGCCGGGATCAGCAGATGCAGCCGCACCGGCAGTCGCGCCGCCATGATGAGTTGCGCCAGCGCCAGCGCATGGGCCGCGCCGCCCATATCCTTCTTCATCAGGCGCATCCCCGACGACGGCTTGATATCCAGCCCGCCGCTGTCGAAACAGATGCCCTTGCCCACGATCGCGATGCGCGGCGCGGCGGGATCCCCCCACATCAGCTCGATCAGGCGCGGGGCGAAGCCCTTGTCCGCGGCCTTGCCGACCGCGTGGATCATCGGATAGCCCTGCTCCAGCGCATCGCCGCGTGTGGTCGTTACGCTCGCGTTGAAGGCGACGGCCACTTTCTCCACCGCGGCTTCCAGGTCGGGCGGCCCCATATCGGCGGCGGGGGTGTTGACCAGGTCGCGGACCAGCGCGACGGCCTGCGCCAGTTGCACCGTTGGCGCGATCCGGGCGACATCCGCAGTCAGCAGGATGCGGGCGCCGGCCGGCGGATCGTCCCGGCGATAGCGGTCGAAGCGATATTGCGCCGTCAGCCAGCCCAGCGCCGCGGCCCCGGCCGATCCATCCGCCAGCCGATAGACGCCTTCAGGCAGGCTTTCGGCCGCCCGCGCGAGGCACCATGATCCCAGCGTGTCGCTATTGGCGACGCCGGCGACCACCGACCAGTCATCGTCGCCCCCGCCCGGAAGGATCGCGACGTCGTTCGCATGGCCTTTGAATTTCTGCGCCACGATCATGGCGCGCACCGACGCCGGCCGGGCCGCCAGCCAGGCGTCATAGCCCTTGGCGTCGACAAGCTGGATCGATCGGGCGGGTTGCTGGTTGTCGGCTTTGAGCAGGTCGGAAAAATCGGTCATTGCGCGGGTGTAAGGGAAAGGGATCGCGGATGGAAAGCGCAATTTTTTCATCGCGCACCCGACACGTTCGACCCTTTCTTCATTTGCGCTGTGAACCGCGCAGGCCTAGATTCGGGGGTATAGACAATAAGGAGATGGACGATGATTCATGGTGATGACCGCAGCCTTCAGGCTGCCAGGGCGCGCGCCTATACGCTGGCCGAGACAGGCAAATTCGACAATAGCAATGCCGTCCAGCAGGCGCTGATCGCCGAAGGCTGGTCGAATGCCGCGCGGGCGCTCGACAGCGATTATGCGCGCAAGGCGGTTGGGGAACGTTGCCGCGCGGCGCAGGCGCATTGATGCGGGCAGGAGGTATGGGCGGCAGGGCACTGATTCCGGCGGCGGCCTTGCTGGCCGCCGCCTGCACGCCAGCGCAGGATAATGGCGCTGGCAACGCCACGGCCAACGCAGCCGCTTCTCGTTTCGTCGGGAATATGGTCGGTGCGGAGCCGCCTGCGCCTCCGGCCAAGCCTTTTGCCGAGAAGGACAAAAACGCTTTCCTGGAATTTTCCTACGCCTATCCGGCGCAGGCCGCGGCGGTGCCCTTTCTGGTGGAGAAGTTCGCGAAGGAACGGGCATCGTCCAAGGCCGACGCGCTTGCCATGGCGAAGGAAGACAGTGCTGCCGCCAAGGAGTCGGGCTTTCCCTTCCGGCCCCATAGCGTGGAAACCCGATGGCGCGTCACCGCCGACACGCCGCGCTTCCTGGCGCTCCAGTCTGAAAGCTATGTCTATACCGGCGGCGCGCACGGCATGACCGGCTATGAGGCGTTGCTCTGGGACAAGGCGCGCAAGCGCGAGACGAGCGTCAAGGCGGTGATGACGTCGCCGACCGCTTTCGCAGCGGCGATCCGCGCGCCCTTCTGCGCCGCACTCGACAAGCAGCGCGCGGAAAAGCGCGGTGAACCGGTAGTGCGCGGCGACGACGAATTCACCAAATGCATCGACCCGATGGAGCAGATACTGGTGCCGACGTCCAAGGACGGCAAGCTGATCGACAGCATCACCGTGGTCGTCGGCCCGTATAATGCCGGTCCCTATGCGGAAGGCAGCTATGAGGTGCCGCTGCCGGTCGACGCCGCCATGCGCAAGGCGATCAAGACCGAATATCAGGACGGGTTTGTGGCGCCGTAACCTGTGGCTCAAACTGAACATGTTCCCGCGAAGGCGGGAATCCAGTCCCGCCGTCTGAACTGGGTGCCCGCCTTCGCGCGAACACATGCCGTAATTTACGAACCAGGCTCATCGCCTTTCAGTCCTGAACAGGCACCCCATAAAGGTCATGCTCGTCGGCATCCTCGATCACGACGTCGAAGATATCGCCCGCCTTGCGCCCTTCGCCTACATCACGCAGGAAGACACTGCCGTCGATCTCCGGCGCATCCGCCTGGCTGCGCGCTGTGGCGCCGATGCTGCCGTCTTCCTCGTCCGGTTCGCCCACTTCGTCCAGGATGACGGGCAGGGTGCGGCCGGTCTTCGCCTGCAACTTGGCGGCGCTGATCGCGGCGGTCTTTGCCATGATGCGCTGGTAGCGTTCTTCCTTGACCTCTTCGGGCACCGCGCCCGGCAAGGCATTGGCCGGCGCGCCTTCGACCGGCTCGAAGCGGAAGGCGCCGACGCGGTCGAGCTGTGCTTCGTCCAGCCAGTCGAGCAGATATTGGAAATCCGCCTCGGTCTCGCCGGGGAAGCCGACGACGAAGGTCGACCGGATCGTGATGTCGGGACAAATCGCCCGCCATTTATGGATGCGGTCCAGCACCTTGGCCTCGTTGGCGGGGCGCTTCATGGCTTTGAGCACGCTCGGGGCGGCGTGCTGGAACGGGATGTCGAGATAGGGCGTCAGCAGCCCGTCGGCCATCAGCGGGATGACCTGATCGACATGGGGATAGGGATAGACATAGTGCAGCCGCACCCACGGCGCGACGCCGTCCGCCGTCCGCAACTGACCCAGTTCGCGCGCCATGTCGGTCATATGCGCGCGGACCTCGCGGCCCTTCCACAGGCGCGGCTCGTGCCGGGTATCGACACCATAGGCCGACGTGTCCTGGCTGATGACCAGCAATTCCTTGGTGCCCGCCTGCACCAGCTTTTCCGCCTCGCGCAGCACTGCGTCGATGCGTCGCGACACCAGATCGCCCCGGATCGAAGGGATGATGCAGAAGGAGCAGCGATGGTTGCAGCCCTCCGAAATCTTCAAATAACTGTAGTGACGCGGCGTCAGCTTCAGGCCACCCTCGGGCACCAGGTCGACAAAGGCGTTGGGGATGGGCGGCGACGCGTCATGCACCGCATTGACCACCTGCTCATATTGATGCGCGCCGGTAACGGCCAGCACCTGCGGGAATTTCGCACGGATGACATCCGCCTCGTCGCCCATGCAGCCGGTCACGATCACGCGGCCATTTTCGGCCATCGCCTCGCCGATTGCTTCGAGCGATTCCTCCTTGGCGGAATCGAGGAAGCCGCAGGTGTTGACCAGCACGACGTCGGCGCCGGCATAGTCGGGGGACATCTGATAGCCGTCGGAACGCAGCTTGGTCAGGATACGCTCTGAGTCGACCAGATTCTTGGGACAGCCGAGCGAAACCATGCCGATCTTCGGCGCGTCAGGAAATTTGGTTGCCATGATGGTCGCGCACATAGGGATTTTTATGCCGAATGTCACGGTCCCCCATTGCGGTACTATATTTAGTCGCGACCGTTACGCTCGAAAGGGCCGTTGCCTTCGGCAATTTCGATGATGACATCGCCTGCCTGAAGCTGGCGTGCGGCCTCTTCCCAGAAGCCGATAGGCTGGTCGCCGCGATAGATGCGGACGCCCAGGCCTGTGCCGATCGCCGAGAGCGGTCCGCCAATCTCTTCGGGCAGCACGGCCCGTTCGTTGAGCTTTACCCGCCCGCCCGATGCAGCCAGATCCGCCATATAATCGGCGATGTGTCGGCCGCTCGTGCTGCCCGCCAGCAGCAGCCCGGCAAAGCTGACCGGGTTAATGACGGTGGTCGCGCCCGCCTGCCGCGCGGGCAGTTCATTATCCTCGTTGCGCACGACGATGCTGATCGGCAGGCGCGGGGCCAGATGGCGCGCGGTCAGGGTGATGAGGATCGAGGTGTCGTCGCGGCCCGCCGATACGATCATGCCGCGCGCGCGATGGATCGCCACGTCCTTCAGCGTGCGATCGCGCGTCGAATCGCCGCACAGCACATTGCACCCCTGCGCCTCGGCCCGCTCCAGCGCCTTCTCGCTGCCGTCGATGACGACGATTTCCCTGGGGTCGGTGCCGCGGGCGAGCAGTTCGCTTACCGCTTCCTGCCCGCTGGTGCCAAAGCCGGTCACGATGATGTGATTGTGCAGATCAGCCTGAATACGCGCCATGCGCCACCTGTAGAGGATGTTGCGGAGGAAGAGGTTATAGGCCGTGCCGAGGAAGATCAGCCAGACGAACAGTCGGATCGGAGTGACGAAGATGGATTCGAACAGGCGCGCTTCCGGCGTCACCGGGACGATGTCGCCATAGCCCACCGTCGTGACCGTCACGGTCGTAAAGTAGAGGACGTCGATGAAGCTGATTTTGTTGTCGTAATTATCCTTCAGCCCGTCGCGCCCGACCCAGTGGAGCAGCAGCACCAGCGCGATCAGCCCGAATACGAGCGCCACGCGCCAGACCAGGTCCGCCCACATCGGCATGGACGATCGCCGGCGCAGGAAACCGGCGGCGCCAGGCGTGGTGCGGACCTCGTTGATCCTCATGCCGGCGGCAACTGGCCGATCGGATTGACCGGCACCCGGTCCTTGCGCAGTTCGAAATGCAGCTTGGGCTTGCTGGCGTAGCCGGTGTCGCCGACCAGGCCGATGACCTGCCCCTTGGTCACCTTCTGCCCGCGCACCACATCGACGCGGCTCGCATGGCCATAGGCGCTGACCCAGCTACTCCCATGGTTGAGCAGCACCAGCCCGCCGAACACCGCTACCTTGTCCCCCGCATAGGCGACCACGCCATCGGCCGCCGCGCGGATCGGCGTGCCTGCGGGCGCAGCGATGTCGATGCCGTTATTTTTCGCGCCGCTTTCGCCGGGGCCGAAGCGGGACAGGATTACACCCTTGACCGGCCAGGCGAAGCTGCCGGCGAAGCGGCTGGGCTGGGCGATCGGCACGTTGGAGGGCAGGGGGCGGGGGGCGCTGGATGCGACGGCGACCGGCGCATTGTCCGCTGCGGCGGGCTGACCGCCGGTCAGCACATCGTCGATGTCGATGCGGAAGGCGGCGGCGCGCTGCTCGATGTCGGGCGCGCGGGTGGGGGCGTCGCCGGGCAACAACAGTCTTTGCCCCCGCCGCAGCATATAGGGTTCGGTAAGGCCATTGACCGCGACGATCCGGTTCCAGGCCACGCCATAGGCCGATGCGATGGCGATCCCCGTCTCCCCCTCCGCCACCAGATGGTAGCGGCCGCCGGGGATTTGTAGCCTCTGCCCTGTGCGGATCGCGTAGGGCGCGGCCAGGCTATTGGCCCGCGCGATCGCTTCCGATCCGGCGCCGGTGCGATTGCCGACCCCGCGCAACGTATCGCCCGGCTGCACGACATAGGTGGCGCTGGCGACGGTGCGCGCGTTCGCGACCACCTGCTGCGCGGTCCAGACCGGCTGCGTTTCGGCCAGTTCGACGGTGGATGCGTCGGCGTCCATCCGGGGTGGCGGCGTGGGCGCAGGATCGGCGCGCTCCCCCTGATTGGGGATACAGGCCGCCAGCAGAAGCGGGCCGAGCGGCAGGATCAGAAGAGACGGGCGCTGCATCGCGCCGTGTGTATCCGATCCAGCCATGGTTTCCAGTATTTTCAGCCTGTAGCATCCCGCGCTATTTTATTTAGTTAGCTAACTAAGAAAAATAGCGCAATCGCGTATAACTGTCGCGCTCCCTGTCTCACGCCTCTGTTCGGTTCGAGCCTGTCGAGACCCCTTATGCAGAGTTCTCGACAGGTTTAAACGGACCCGGAAGGGATCAACGCGGCTCCAGCTTCGTGATCCCGCCCATATAGGGTGCCAGCACGTCCGGCACGGCGACGCTGCCATCGGCCTGCTGGTAATTTTCCAGCACCGCCACCAGCGTACGGCCGACGGCCAGCCCCGATCCGTTGAGCGTATGCAGGAAGCGGGTCTGCTTCTCGCCTTCCGGTTTGTAGCGCGCATTCATGCGTCGCGCCTGGAAGTCGCCGCAGTTGGAGACGGAACTGATCTCGCGATAGGTCTGCTGGCTGGGCAGCCACACTTCCAGATCCCAGGTCTTGCGCGCGCCAAAGCCCATGTCGCCGCTGCACAGCAGCATCTTGCGATAGGGCAGGTCGAGCGCCTGCAATATCCCTTCGGCCGCGGCGCACATGCGGTCATGCTCGGCCTCGGACTCTTCGGGCGCGCAGATCGCGACCAGTTCGACCTTCTCGAACTGGTGCTGGCGAATGAACCCTCGCGTATCGCGTCCCGCCGAGCCAGCCTCGGATCGGAAGCAGGGGGTCAGCGCGGTCAGCCGGACCGGCAGGCTGTCGGTCGGCACGATCTGGTCGGCGACCAGATTGGTCAGCGACACTTCGGCGGTGGGGATCAGCCAGCGGCCGTCGGTCGTACGGAACAGATCCTCGGCGAACTTGGGCAACTGCCCCGTGCCGAACAGCGCCTCGTCACGCACCAGCAGCGGCGGGTTGACCTCCTCATAGCCGTTCGTCGTCGTCTGGCTATCCAGCATATATTGCGCCAGCGCCCGATGCAGCCGCGCCATCGCCCCCCGCAGCGCGGTGAAGCGCGCGCCCGACAGCTTCGCGCCGCCCTCGAAATCCAGCCCCAGCGCCGGGCCGAAATCGGCATGGTCCTGCGGGGGGAAGTCGAAGCTGCGTGGCGTGCCCCAGCGGCTGACTTCGATATTATCCGCCTCGTCCGCGCCCTGCGGCACGTCATAGGCAGGCAGGTTGGGGATAGCGGCCAGCATCGCGGTCAGCGCGTCGCCGATATCCTTGTCCTGCGCCTCCAGCGCCGGCGTGCCTTCCTTGAGCGCCGCGACTTCCGCCTTCAGCGCTTCGGCCTTTGCCATATCCTTGGCGGCCATCGCCTGGCCGATCGCCTTGCTCGCCTCGTTACGGCGGGCCTGGCCTTGCTGCAATTCGGTCTTGATCGCTCGCGACTTCTCATCGAGCGCCAATATCTCGGCGGAAAGCGGAGCAAGCCCTCGACGGGCCAAGCCGGCGTCGAAGGCGTCAGGGGTTTCGCGGATGAAGCGGATGTCGTGCATGGGGCAGTCCTATGCCGCCGCGCGACGGGCCGCGCAACCCTATGCGCCGCTCGCCCGTTGGTGCTGCATCAATCAACGAGAAAAGGACCGAGCGATGCAGATCGATCAAGATGCGATGGTGCTGGTGGCGGACGGGCGCAAGCTGCTCTTCTTCCGCAACAAGGGCGACAGCAGTTTCCCTCAGCTTGAGGCGGAGGAGGTCAAGGTCCAGGACAACCCCGCCAATCGCGATCAGGCGTCGGATGCGGCGGGTCGGTCCTCCTCTCCCATGGGCGGTCGGCAAAGCTCGACGGAGCAGGTCAACTTCCACGATCTGGAGGAAGCGCGCTTCGCCACCGAAGCCGCCGACCTGCTCAAGCGCCGCGCCTTCGCGCAGGATTATGAGAAACTGATCATCGTCGCTCCGCCGACGGCGCTGGGCGAGATGCGCAAACATTATCATAAGGAAGTGCAGAACCGGCTGGTCGGCGAAATCGCCAAGGATCTGACCAATCATCCGGTGCTGGAGATTGAGAAGATCATCGCGGCGGCCTGAAGCAAACCGGCCTGGAACGAAAAGGGGCGGCGCCCGATGCCGGGGCCGCCCCTTTTCGTGGCAGGCGTCGCGCTTAGGCGGCGGCCTGCGCCTTGCGTTCGGCGAAGCGGCGGCGGGCGACGAGCGCCACGGCGGCCGCGCCGAACAGGAGCACCATGGGCGGCGCCGGAACATCGGTACCGCCCGTGCTGCCACCCGAGCCCCCGCTCGAGCTGCTGGAAGAGGAACTGCTGGACGAAGAGGAAGAGGACGAGCTGCCACTCGATCCGCTCGACCCCGAACTGCCGCTCGACCCGGTGCTGCCCGTGCTGCCGAAGCTGGACGAACCGCCCGACGAAGAAGAGCTGCTGGACGACGAGCTGGAGGACGAGGACGAGCCGGAGCTGCCGCTGGAACCGGAGCTGCCGCTCGACCCCGAGCTGCCGCTGCTGCCCGAACTGCCGCCGCTCGAACCGGGATGGTCCGGCTTGCCCGGCTTGCCGCCGCTCGATCCGCCCGAGCTGCTCGACGACGAGCTGGAGGAGGAAGAGGAGCTGGAGCTGGACGAGGAGGACGAGCTGGAGCTGACGCCCGACGAGGTCGAGACGTTCCCCGACGAGGTGGACACGTTCCCCGATGAGGTCGATACGCCGCCCGTCGACGTCGATACGCCGCCCGTGGTCGAGCTGGTCGAACTGCTGATGCCGCCGGTCGAGCTGCTGGTCGAGGAGATCACGACCGATCCCCCGCCGCTGCCGCCACCGCCGCCACCGAAGAAGCCGCCGATGAACCCGCCGCCGCCAAAGCCGCCGCCACCGCCCATCACGACCGGCACGGCGCCACCGCCGCCCGACATCATCGGCATTTCGGCCATCGGCGCGGGCAGGGGGATGGGCGCAGCCTGCGTCACGACCGTTACCGTCTGCGGCTTGGTTATCTGGACGGTCCGGACGACCTTGCGCTTCACGGTGCGAACGGCCAGGCGCTTCTTGGGCGCGGCCTTCATGCTTTTGTAACTATGCACCACGGCCGGACGGGCGTTTTCAGCGACATGGACGGCACCGCCGCCGATGATCGCTCCGCCGCAAGTGCAGGCGCACAACTTAGCCAAAGCCATCCGTACCGACATAGGATCTACTCTTCTCTTGTTACCCCCGTACCCACACTGGATTTCCAACGATGGGCTGACGGGAACTTCCTATGCGCATCAACGCAAAAGAAAGGGTTAACTGCAATCCCGTTAACCCTCAATATCATGTCTAAGTCGAGGGAAAAGCTGCTGCCGGCTGAAAAGAAATGGTTAACGTCCCACTATGGAACGGCTGGCGGGCCAAGGCTGAACGGGGAGCGTTCGGCCGGAAGCCGATATGTATGGATGCGGACTCGGCGACCGACGATCCCATGCCTATAAAAAAAACGGCCGGAAGCAAGCGACAAGCCTTAGATTGCCCGCTTGTATCGGCCAGCAGCCATGGCTATGAGGCGGGCACAATCAAGTTTGGGCGCCCGGAACATCAAGCGCCGGGGCCTTACGAGTCGGAGAGCCAGATGGCATCGGTCCTGAATTCCGATAAAGACGGCGAAAAGCCGCCCAAATCGACTGTAACGCTTCGCGCCGACTACCGGCCTTCGTCCGACGAAGAGTTTATGAACCCGTTGCAGCTGGAATATTTCCGGCAGCGCCTGTGGGACTGGAAGAAGCAGATCCTGGCCGAAGCGGAAGGCACGCTGGCCGTTCTTCAGAACGAGCCGCTGCGCGAACCTGACCTCAATGATCGCGCATCGAGCGAAACCGACTGGTCGATCGAACTGCGCACCCGCGACCGCCAGCGCAAGCTGATTTCCAAGATCGACGCGGCGCTGCGCCGGATCGACGATGGCGAATATGGTTATTGCGAAGTCACTGGCGAACCGATTTCGCTCGGTCGGCTGGAAGCGCGCCCGATCGCGACGATGACGGTCGAGGCGCAGGAACGGCACGAGCGGCAGGAAAAGATATCCCGCGACGATTAACGTTTTTTCCATCACCCCGCGGTTAAGATGATGGCCTTCACCGCTTTTCCAACCGTGGGTTTTTGCATGGACGACCAACAGGATATTTCGGACCGGGGACCGGCGCGCGCCGCGCCGCGCGATAGCCTGTTCCTGCTCACCACGCTCAGTACCCCGGAAGGGGCGCCGCTGGGCAAGGCCAGGGTCCGCAATCTGTCCGCGACCGGCCTGATGGCCGATTGCGAGCGGGCGGTGCCTGCCGGCATCCACATTGTCTGCGATCTGCGCGGCGTCGGGAAGGTGACCGGCATGGTCGCCTGGTCGCGTGAGGAAAAGATCGGCCTCGCTTTCGACGAGCCGATCGACCCGCAACTGGCGCGCAAGCCCGTGGGCGGCGCCGGAGCGCAACATAATGCCGTGCCCGACTATTTGCGCGCGCATCAGCATGGCGTGAAGCGCCGCTGATCCTTCCCCGATGGGCCGGACAATAAAACGCCCCGCGAACCTGCCGGCTCCGGGGCTCTTGCGATTCTATCGCGACACATTCAGGCAGAGGATGGTCGGACGGGCGGTCTTCGCCGCCCCGTCCTGACCTCCTCCCAGAGCAGTGCGCCAGCGATCAGTGCTGAGCCATCTCCTCCTTCAGCCGCAATTTCTGCTTTTTGAGCGATGCCACCAATATGGCGTCGGGCATGGGTCGACTCGACTCGGCCTTGATTCGTGCTTCAAGGCCGGCATGCTTTGCTGAAAGAGCTGAAATGTGGCTATTTTCCATGACATTCTCCTTACGAGGGCGATGGATGGTCAAGTAGATCATGAATTGACCGGCTTGTCTCGCGGCGATTCGGGCTTTGCGGCGGGCCGCATGAAAATTTGCGATGGTCCGCGTCGTCAGGGCGCGTTATCAGGCGCTGTTGGGTCAAGTGAAGTGGAGGCAAGAGGCGCGGTGAGCCGGGAAGACATCATGCGCCGACTGGAATTGCTGCGGGTCGAGCATCGCGACCTCGACAGCGCGATCGCCGCGCTGGTGACGGCCGGCGGTGGCGACCAGATGCAGATCGCGCGCCTCAAGAAACGCAAGCTGCGGCTGCGCGACGAGATTGCGATATTGGAAGATGCGCTGGTTCCCGACATCATCGCCTGACCGTCTGGCGGAGGGGCGCCAATTTCGGTTAACGCCGCGCTAACCGATCCCAAATGGGACAAAGCATGGCAATGGCGGTCTAACGGGCCTGACAAAGTTGCAAAAATATGGCAGCTCAATCCTATGCAAAGCCCCGCCTTTCTTGATCCTGGCCTCCATCGGCGACTGGTGGACGGACTCTATCTGGAAGCCATGATCATGGCCGACGAAGCGCGCGCCTATTTCGACGGCAGCGCGTCGCTCGACGATGGCGTGGACGATCCGCTGCGCCGGGTCGCCTTCGCCTGCGAATCGCTCAAGGTCACGACGCGGCTGATGCACATCATCGCCTGGCTGCTCAGCCAGCGCGCATGGCAGCGCGGCGAGATCGAGCAGGTGGACCTGTCCGATGAGAAGTATCGGCTGGGCCGTGCATCGCATACCGAGGCCGAACTGGCCGGCGGCTTTCCTTTCGCGGCCCGTGCGTTGATCGATGCGAGCCAGGAATTATACGATCGCGTCGCTCGCCTCCAGGATCGACTGGACGCGATGGCCACCTCCGCCGCCACGGTCGGCGCCAGCCCCGCGCGCGCGTTGCTGGACCGGTTGAACACCGCATTCTGACGATTGGCGCGCAATTGGCGGTGCTTGGCTCCTTCTGGGGCTGGCGTTTACGCCCGCAGTTGGTCTAGACCGGCGCCATGACCGATGGTTTGCGGATACGACGCCGCTCTTCAGGCCGCCCGCATGCCGCCCGGCTCCTTCTCGCGCCGTTGCTGCTTGCCGCGCCCGGCGCTCTGTGCGCGCAGGAGACGCCGGCCGAGGTCGCGCCGGAGCCGAACCAGACGCTCGACGCAATGCCCGACATCGGCGTCGACTGGCCCGACATGGGCCAGCCCGATACGATCGCACCGCTGCCCGCAGACCCGGTGGACGATCAGGCCCAGGCCGGCAATTCCGGCAATCCGGTCGCGACGGATATGCCCGCCGACCTGGCGGACCAGGCGTCCGGTCCCGCCGACGACGTGGCCAGCTTCGCCGATGCGGGCGAAGAGCGTCGCTACACCGTGCTGCTGAGCGGCATCGACGCTATCGCCGATGCCCAGTTCACCTTGCGCTTCGACGAATTGTCCGTGCTGCGCCAGGGGCAGGGCAAGTCCGCCAACCTCGCCCAGATCAACCGGCGCATGAAGGAGGATGGGGAACTGCTCGACCGGCTGTTGCGCGCGAAGGGCTATTATGCCGCGCGCATCCGCAGCGCCGTCGCCGCGCCGCCGCCGGGCAGCGATCGGCTGGCGGTCACCTTCGACATCACGCCCGGCACCCGATATCTGCTGGAATCGGTCGATCTCACCGGCCTGGCGGAAACGGCGGGGCAGGAAGCGCGGCTGCGCGCGGCCTTCCCGCCCAAGGTCGGCGATCCCGTCGATGCCGATGTGATCCTCGCCGGGCGCGATGCGCTGGCGACCAAGCTCGCCGAAAGCGGTTTTCCCTTCGCCAGGGTGGATGAACCCGAAGTGCGGATCGATCATGAGGAGCGCAAGGGCGATCTCGACATCATCGTCGCGCCCGGCGGCTTCCGCCGGTTCGGCGCGATCCGTATGGACAATGAGCAGTTGTTCGACGCGCATCATGCGCAGGAAATCGCCCGCTTCGATCCGGGCGACACCTATATGGCCTCCGATGTCGAGGATCTGCGCCGCGCCATCGTCGCCACCGGCCTCGTCTCCTCGGTCAGCCTGAAGCCGGTCGAGGCGGGCGATGGCGAGCATGTCGACCTGGCCGTCGATGTCCGTCCGGCGCCGCTGCGCACAATCGCGGGCGAACTGGGTTATGGCACGGGGGAGGGCTATCGCGCGGAAGTCAGTTGGCAGCATCGCAACTTCTTCCCGCCCGAAGGCGCGGTGACGCTGCGCGGGGTGCTCGGTACGCAGGAACAGACCGCGTCCTTCACCTATCGCCGCAACAATTTCCACCGGCGCGACAATGTGCTGACAGGGTTGCTGTCGGTCAGCAACATCAAGCGCGACGCCTATGATGCGCGCACCATCACCCTGTCGGGCGGGCTGGAACGCCAGACCAACATATTGTTCCAGAAGAACTGGGTGTGGCGGGTCGGCGCGGAACTGGTGGCGTCCGACGAAGCCGACGCCTTTTCGGGCGGCGCGCGCCGCACCTTCCTGATCGGCGCGATCCCCCTGAGCCTGACCTATGACGGCAGCGACGACCTGCTCAACCCCAGCAAGGGTTTCCGGCTGGGTGGCCGGATCAGTCCCGAACTGTCGTTCCAGAACACCACCTTCGGCTATGCCAAGGTGCAGCTGGACGGTAGCGTCTATCAGCCGATGGGCGCGAAGCTGGTGATGGCGGCGCGGGCGCGCTTCGGCACGATCCTGGGATCGACCGTCGATCAGATCGCGCCGTCGCGGCGCTTCTATGCCGGCGGGGGGGCGTCTGTGCGCGGCTATGGCTATCAGGCGATCGGGCCGCGCTATGGCGAGAATGACGATCCCGTCGGCGGCAAGAGCCTGGCCGAATTTTCGCTGGAGGCGCGGGTGCGCTTCGGCAATTTCGGCGTCGTGCCCTTCGTCGATGCCGGCAATATCTCCACCAGCTTCGTGCCGCGCTTTCGCGACTTGCGCATCGGCGCGGGCATGGGCGTGCGCTACTACAGCAATTTCGGCCCGATCCGCGTCGATGTCGGCACGCCGATCAACCCGCAATCGGGCGATCCCAAGGTGGCCGTCTATGTCTCGCTGGGGCAAGCTTTCTGATGGCCGACGACGCACCCGTCGATCCGGTCGTCCCGCCGTCGTCCACGCCTCGGCCCCGCCGCGCCTGGGACGGACGCTGGCAGCGCTGGCTGGCCGGGCTGCTGGCGGCCATGGTCGTGATCGTCGCTGGCGCGCTCCTGTGGCTCGATACCGGTGGCGGGCATCGCTTCCTCGCCACCCGGATCGCGGCGATCAAATCGTCGTCGGGGCTGCGCATCCAGGTCGGCGGGATAGAGGGCAGCATCTACCGCAAGGCGGTGCTGCGCGACCTCATCCTGTCCGATCCGAAGGGCAAGTTTCTGGAAGCCCCGCGGGTCGAACTGGACTGGTGGCCCTTCGCCTGGCTGTCCAACCGGCTCGACATCGACCGGCTGGTGATCCCGCGCGCGACTTTGCACAAACTGCCCAAGCTCAACCCGACCCAGCGGCGCGGGCCGATCCTGCCGGGTTTCGACATTCGACTGATGGAATTTTCGGTCGGCCGGCTGGATATCGCGCCCTCCGTCACCGGTCGCGCGCAGGTCGCGACCATGGCGGGCGACGCCGATATTCGCGGCGGGCGCGCCATCATCGACCTGACGGCGCGCACGCTCGACGGCAGCGATGCCCTGACCATAGCGCTCGACAGCCGCCCGGATGACGATCGCTTCAAGCTGGACGTGACCGTCAACGCACCCAAGGCCGGCCTGCTGGCGGCCATGGCCGGGTTGCAGCAGGACGCCAATCTGCGCATCGGCGGCAAGGGCGGCTGGAGCCGGTGGGACGGCCGTCTGTCCGCCACGCTGGATGGTGCGCCCGCCGCCGATGTCGTGCTGGCCGCGCGCAGCGGCGCCTATTCGGCACGCGGCACGGTGGAGGGCAATGCGATCGCCGGCAACGGACTGCTCCGCCGCGTCGCCGCGCCGCGCCTGTCCTTGCGGGCCAGCGGCACGATGGTCGACCGGGTGATCGACGGACGGCTCTCGCTCCGCTCCGCGGCGGTCGATCTGGCCGCCGACGGCGCGATCGACCTGCGCAACAACGCGCTCGACAATATGCGGATCGACCTGAAACTGACCCGGCCCGAAGCGCTGCTCAAGGATGTGCGCAGCAGGGACGTTGCAGCAAAGATCCGGCTGGATGGCCCCTTTGCGGGGCTGGGCTATGAATATCTGGTCACTGCGCGCCAGTTGACCATCGACCGGGCGATCATCAACGACCTGCGGGCGGAGGGCAAGGGACGCGCGCCCCGGAACGGCCCGGCGCTCATCCCCCTGCGGCTGCGCGCGCGCAGCGTCGATGGTCAGGGCGACCTGGTCGCGGGCATATTGCGCAATTTCCAGCTCGATGGCGTGTTGCAGCTCAAGGGGCAGCAGATCGTCAGCAATCCCATGCAGCTGCGATCGGACAAGCTGCGCGGCAAGCTGGTGGTGATCGCGGACTTGAAGACCGGCCGCTATGATGCGGGGTTGGACGGCCAGATCGCCAATCTCTTCATTCCCGGTTTTGGCATCGTGGACCTGACATCCAAGCTGCGCGCCGTGCCGCGCGCCGATGGCCGCTTCGGCCTGTCCGGCAATGCGCTGGCGCGGGTGCGGCGGCTGGACAATGATTTCCTGCGGACATTGGGCGGCGGCCTGCCGACCGTGCGCAGCGGGCTGGACCTGCTGCCCAACGGCGATCTGGGGCTGCGCGACCTGCGGCTGGAATCGCCGTTGCTGATGCTGACGGGGCAGGGCGTGCGCCATCGCGACCAGACGCTGCATCTGGAGGGCGTGGGCCGCCATGGCCGTTATGGGCCGGTGACGCTGACGCTGGACGGCATGATAGACCGGCCGACCATCGACGTCCTGCTGGCCCGGCCGATGGATGCTCTGGGCCTGCGCGACGTGCGGGCGAAGCTGATTCCCGACGCCAATGGCTATAGCTACACCGCCAATGGCGGATCGACGCTCGGCGCCTTCACCGGGCGGGGCGTCATCCTGTTGCCGCATGGCGGGCAGGCGGTGGTGCGGGTCGCCAACCTCGCCGTGTCGGGCGTGACCGCCAGCGGCGATATCCGGCCCATTGCCGGCGGCCTGGACGGCCAGCTCAGCGTCATGGGACCGGTCACCGGCTATATCAATTTCAAGCCGGTGGACGACAATCAGCAGGTGCAGCTCAAACTGACCGCCAACGACGCCAGCTTCGAAGGACCGACCGTGATCGAAGTCCGGCGCGGTACGCTGGACGGCACCATCTTGCTCGATCCCACCGGCACCACCGTCACGGCGACGGCGCAGGCGCGGGGCCTGCGCGTCGGCGGCGTGCTGCTCGGGCGCTTCGCCGCCAATGCCGAACTGGTCGATGGCAAGGGCAAGATACGCGGCAGCCTGTCGGGCCAGCGCGGCCGCCTGTTCGACCTGCAGGGTGAGGCGGACGTTCAGCCCGACCGCATCCGCCTGACCGCCGGCGGCACCATCGACAAGCGGTCGATCCGCCTGACCCGACCGGCAGTGCTCACGCGCGCCGAAGGTGGCTGGCGCCTGTCGCCCGCTACCATCGCCTATGCCGGCGGATCGCTGCAACTGGCGGGCGAACTGGGCGGCGCCGCGACCCATATCGAAGCGCGGATGCAGAAGCTGCCTCTGGCCCTGCTCGACATCGCCTATGACAATCTGGGCCTGGGCGGCATGGCGACCGGATCGTTGAGCTACGCCCAGCCGCGCGGCGGCCTGCCCAGCGGCAAGGCTGAACTGCGCATTCGCGGCCTGTCCCGCTCCGGCCTCTCGCTCAGCTCCCGCCCGGTCGATGTCGGCGTCAATGCCGTGCTGACCGGCGAACGGCTCGCCACTCGCATGGTCTTCGTCGCCGACGGCAAGACGATCGGCCAGGCGCAGGCGCTGCTCAATCCGCTGGGGACGGAGGGCGGTCTGGCGACGCGCCTCAACCGCGCGCCCTTCTTCGCCCAGTTGCGCTTCAACGGCACGGCGGACACGCTCTGGCGGCTGACCGGGGTGGAGATCGTCGATATCGCCGGCATGGTCGGGGTGTCGGCCGACATGCGCGGCACGCTGGGCGAGCCGGTCATCACCGGCACCTTCGCCACGGACAATGCCGCGATCAACAGCCCGGTGACCGGTATGCGCCTGAAGGACGTCAAGGCGCGCGGCCGCTTCTCCGGCGCGCAACTGGTCATTTCCAGCTTCGCCGCCACCGCGCAGAATGGCGGCACAGTCAATGGTACCGGCCGCTTCACCTTCAACGGCATCGCCGGCGTGGGCATGGACCTGAGCCTTCAGGCCGACAATGCCGCGCTGCTGGAGCGTGACGATATCGCCGCGACCGTGACCGGCCCCATAACCCTGCGGTCGGACGGGGTGGGCGGCACGATCGGCGGTGACCTGCTGCTCAACAAGAGCCGCTTCACCATGGGCCGCGCCGCCGCCGTGGCGCAAATTCCCGAACTCAAGGTGGTGGAGGTCAACCGCCGTGGCGACGAGATCGAGCGGCCGCGCTCCAACGTCCCCTGGGCGCTCGCCATCAAGGCACGGGCGCGCAATCGCCTGACCGTCACCGGCCTCGGCCTCGACAGCGAATGGCGGGCGGACCTGGACCTCGGCGGCACCGTCACCAGTCCGACGATTGCGGGCCGGGCGGAACTGGTGCGCGGCGGCTATGAATTTGCCGGCCGCCGCTTCGAATTGCGCGAAGGCCATATCCAGTTCGATGGCCGAACGCCGGTCAACCCGACGCTCGACATCAGCGCGGAGGCGGACGTCAGCGACCTCAGCGCCACCATCCATGTCGGCGGCACCGGCCTGAAGCCGGACATCAGCTTCACCAGCGTTCCCGCGCTGCCGCAGGACGAACTGCTCTCGCGCATCCTGTTCGGCACGTCGATCACCAACCTGTCCGCGCCCGAAGCGCTGCAACTTGCCTCCGCCGTCGGATCGCTTCAGGGCAATGGCGGGCTGGATCCGATCAATGCCGTGCGCAAGGCGGCGGGTCTCGACCGGCTGCGCATCATCGCCGCCGACCCGACCCAGGGGCAGGGCACCTCGATCGCCGCGGGCAAATATCTGACCCGCAAAACCTATGTCGAACTCATCACCGACGGACAGGGCTATAGCGCCACCCGGATCGAATATCAGGTCACGCGCTGGCTCTCTCTGCTCGGCGCCATTTCCACGCTGGGCCGCGAAAGCGCGAACGTGCGGGTTTCCAAGGATTATTGATGTGACCAAAAGCCGGATCGACGCGGCCACCGCGATCAGCGTGATGGACCTGTTCACCATCGGCATCGGCCCTTCCAGTTCCCATACGGTGGGGCCGATGCGCGCCGCACTGATGTTCATGGATAGCCTGCCGCAGACGCCGGTGCGGGTGCAATGCGAACTGTTCGGTTCGCTGGCGCTGACCGGCCGGGGCCATGCGACCGATAGCGCCATCCTTCTTGGCCTGTCTGGCTATCGCCCCGAAAGCGTCGATCCCGACCAGATCAGCGCCATCCTGACCGCCATTCGCACGGACGGCCGCATCCGCGCGGGCAGCGCCGTGGATCATATGGTCCCGTTCGAGGAAGCGCGCGACCTGCTGTTCCGCATGGGCGAATTTCTGGAGGCGCATAGCAACGGGATGCGCTTCACCGCCTGGCTGGACGGGCGCGATGCCCCGCTGGTGCGCGACTATTATTCCATTGGCGGCGGCGCCGTCCTGCTCGGCACCGCCCCGACCGATGACGCCGCGCCGCTCGGCCATAATGTCGTCCAGCCCTATCCCTTCTCCTCCGGCGCGGAGATGCTGGCGCAGGGCGAAGCGACCGGCCTGTCGATCGCGACCCTGGTCCTGCGTAATGAAGGGGCGTGGCGCGTACAGGCGGAAACGGACGCTTTCCTCGACAGCGTGATCGACGCCATGAGCGCCTCGATCGACCGTGGCCTGGAGCAGGAGGGGCTATTGCCCGGCGGCCTCAAGGTCCGTCGCCGCGCCCGCGCCATCCACCAGCGGCTCCGGCTGCAACAGGATGCGCTGGGCCCGGCGCAGATTTTCGAATGGGTCAGCCTGTTTGCGCTGGCGGTGAATGAGGAAAATGCGGCGGGCGGCCGGGTCGTCACCGCGCCGACCAACGGCGCGGCAGGGGTGATTCCGGCGGTGCTGCATTATTATCGCCGCTTCGTGCCGGGGGCCGATCGGGATGGTGAGCGCCGTTTCCTGCTGACCGCCGCGGCCATGGGCTTCCTCTACAAGAAGCGGGCCTCCATTTCCGCCGCCGAAATGGGCTGCCAGGGGGAGGTCGGCGTCGCCTGCTCGATGGCGGCGGCCGGGCTTGCCGCGGTACTGGGCGGCACCAATGGCCAGATCGAAAATGCCGCAGAGATCGGCATGGAGCATAATCTTGGCCTCACCTGCGATCCGATCGGCGGCTTGGTCCAGATACCCTGCATCGAGCGCAACACGATGGGCGCGGTCAAGGCGATCAACGCCGCCTATCTGGCGCTTCAGGGCGACGGCCGCCACATCGTCAGCCTGGACGCGGTGATCGAAACCATGCGCCAGACCGGCGAGGACATGGCGAGCCGCTACAAGGAAACTTCGCTCGGCGGTCTGGCCGTCAATGTCGTGGAATGTTGAAAATCGTTCCGGCGGTTCACCGCCAGATCGGCACGCTCGCACGGCGAACGGAGCTGATTTTGTGACATTAAGGCCACATATTCAAATGTTTATCTCCCGTTCATGAAACAAAGGCGGCCGCTCCGGCTTGTGCGTCTCACCCCCTGAGAGAGGGGACAGAATGACACACGGAGTATCTGTTATGCGTAAGTTGATGGTCGCAACCCTTCTGGCCGGCGCCACCGTCGCCACCCCCGTTTTCGCGCAGGATGTCGGCCCCACCTTCACCGGCCCGCGCGTCGAAGCGATACTGGGCTATGACCGCACCGGGGCTGGCAGCGATGTCGATAACGACAATGGCCATGACGATCAGAAGATCGACGGCCTGCTCTACGGCGTCGGCGCCGGTTATGACGTGAACCTGGGCAGCGCGGTCGTAGGCGTGGAAGGCGAATATACCGACTCCACCGCCAAGAGCAGCCGCACCGACTTTTCCGACCAGTTCGGCTTCGGCCGCGTCAAGCAGGGCCGCGACCTCTATATCGGTGCGCGCGCCGGTATTCTCGCCAACCCCGCGACCCTGGTCTATGTGAAGGGCGGCTACACCAACACCAAGCTCGACGTGCTGGCCGGCGACACCAATCAGGAAACCGACACCGCGTTCAAGCTGGACGGTTGGCGCATCGGTGCCGGCGTGGAGCGGGCGATCAACGCCAATACCTTCGCCAAGATCGAATATCGCTATTCCAAATATGAGGATGCCCATATCAACTTCGCCAATGGCGCGACCAGCGACGAATTCGGCATCGACACCGACCGCCATCAGGTCGTCGGCAGCGTCGGCTGGCGTTTCTGATCGCCGATATCGGCCAAGGGAAGGGGCTGGTCGCGAGACCGGCCCCTTTTTCGTGGAGCAAGCTATTGCCCCTATCAGTCCGCGTGCAGGGCTGCTATTGACATCCGTGTGAGTAACGCGATTCCCCACCGCTTCCCGATCGGCATCGATCCGATCGACATCGACTTCATGGGTCATGTCAACAATGCCAGCTATCTGAAATGGGTGCAGGCGGCGGTGCTGGACCATTGGCGCGCGCTGGCCCCGGCCGAAGCGGTCGCCCAGCATCTCTGGGTCGCGCTCAAGCATGAAATCACCTATCGCAAGCCCACCTTCCTGGACGACGACGTGATCGCCACCGTCCTGCTGGAAAAGGTGCAGGGCGCCCGCGCCTTCTACGAAACCATCATCAAACGCGGCGAGGAAGTGCTGGCGGAGGTCAAGTCAAGCTGGTGCTGCATCGACGCCAGCAGCCTGCGCCCGGCCCGGTTGACGCGCGAGGTGATCCAGCATTTCTTCGTTGGCGACGCGGAGTCCGAACGCTGACAAGCCCGCGCTAACGGTTAGCCGACAGGTCGATCTTCACCGCATGAGTTTTAATCGGCATGGCTAGGATGAGAGCCGCCGCTATGGGCGCGGCCGCACCCCAGGCATAGTTTTGGTGCGGATATCACGCACTGCCTGCACCACGCAGAATAGCGCAACCGAGAGCAGCACGACGAACCAAAATTCCGAAATTTCCATGCCCCGCCCTAAAGCGTCGCCTCAATCTCCCGCGCCGCCATGTCCGGATTCTCTGCCAGGCTGATCGGCCGCCCGACCACCAGAATCGACGCGCCCCGGTCCAGCGCCTCGCGCGGGGTCACGGCGCGCTTCTGGTCGCCCAGCGCGCCGCCGGCCGGCCGCACGCCCGGCACCACGAAATAGCCGTCGGACCAGTGTTTCTTGACCGCGGCCACTTCCTCGCCCGAACAGACGATGCCGTCCAGCCCCGCGCTCTGGGCCAGGTCGGCGAGGCGACGGACCTGATCCTCCGCCTTTCCGCCCACGCCGATATCCAGCAGATCGCCATCGTCCAGGCTGGTCAGCACGGTGACGGCGACGACCTTGGTGTTCACCCCGGCCGCCGCCTTGGCGTCTTCCAGCATCGCCCGGCCGCCAGCAGCATGGACGGTCAGGATCGCCGGTTCCAGCAGGTGCAGCGCCTGCACCGCCTTGGCCACCGTATTGGGGATGTCGTGGAGCTTGAGATCGAGGAAGATCGGCAGGCCGAACTTCATCATCTCATGCACGCCATGATGGCCATTGGCGCAGAAAAATTCCAGACCCAGCTTCAGCCCGCCGACATGATGCTTCACCTGACCGGCCAGCGTTTGCGCCTTGCTCAGGTCGGGAGTGTCGATGGCGACATAGATGGGGCTGCTCATGCTGGTCCTGTGGTGCTGGGGGTGGGGGCGAGCGGGTCGGGGAGGCCGGCAACGGCTGACACATCCGAAAAGGCGGGCGGTGGGGGCGGGGCGGAGGCGGTGGTGGCGACCACCAATGCGCGCTCGGTGCTGTCGAGCCGGCGCTTCAGACGCCAGCGGGTGGCCCGCGCCATGATCCAGAAGGGCAGCGCCCCCAGCAGGAAAGCGCCGATCAACAATACGGGCAGCTTGGTTTCCATCACCATGTCGCCCCACAGGCGCACGGTCACGGGCACGTAGTTCGCCATACAGAAGAAGGCGAGTCCCACGGCGATGACGACCCAGAAGGCTGTCCGCAAAAATTGCATAGGCTGAACCCTTCGCTGCTGCTTTGGGGTAGCTTAGGCGATCCCGGCGGATTTCGGAAGCGTCTGGTCGATTTTGTCGATGGCGATCGTCATGGCGACGCGCGCGGTGTCGCCGGGCATCACCGTCGCCATGCCGCCGCGGTTGATCGCGTCGGGCATATGGCTGACCGGCTCCAGGCAGAAATCGACGCTGCCCGGCGGCCGATAGACGTGCAGAAACCCGGCCCCGGTCGCTCGCAGCGTCAGGCGCAGGCCGTCGCCGCGCCGGATCGTCGCGGTCCCGTTCCAGCCGGTATAAACATTGTCGACCAGCGTGTCGCCGCGCACGATGGCAGGCCGCGACCAGTCGCCCAGCATATCGGCGGCGGCGTGGCGGTCGGGCAGCATGTCCGGGGTAGAGAGCCAGAGGCCGTCCGCGTCGAACTGGATCATGGTCGCGGCGTCGGCCAGGAAATAGGGGTGAAAGCCCAGGCCCGCGGGCATCGGCAAGTCGCCGACATTGGTGATGGACAGCGACATGGACAGGAGCGAAGGGGTCAGCGCGACCTGCTGCTCCGCCCTATAGGGCCATGGCCATCCGTCACCGCCGCCATGATCGTGGGTCAGGCGCGTAGCCGCTGCAAGTGTCTCGCTCGCCGTCCATGCCGTCTGCCAGCCAAAGCCATGGATGCTGTGCGGATGGTCGCCGAAATTGAGGGGAAGCCGATAGTTTCGTCCGTCAAAGGCAAAGCGCCCGTTCGCTATGCGATTGGCGTAAGGCACCAGCGGAAAGCTCGCCATCGCAAGTGGATCGCTGGCACCGTCCGGCGCACGGCGCAGCAGATCCACGCCGTCCAGCGCGAGGCCCAGCAGCGATCCGCCGACAGCGGGCGAAAGGGCCGCTTCCAGCCCTCCCGCCCGCAACAGGATCGTGTCCGTGCTCAGCCTTCCATATCCTCAAGCTCGCGCCCCTTCGTCTCATGCACCATCTTGCGCACGAAGAAGAAGCTGATCGCCGCGAACAGGGCATAGCCGGTATAGGTCACGACCAGCCCCGGCGACACGGCCAGCGCCGGGAAGCTGACCGAGATGGCGGCATTGGCGATCCACTGGGCGAAGCCCGCAATCGCCAGCCCCGATCCGCGAATCTGGTTCGGGAACATCTCGCCCAGCATGACCCACATGATCGGACCCCAGCTAAGGTTGAAGAAGATCACGTAGAGATTGGCGGAGATCAGCGCCATGAGGCCGTTATGGCCGGGCAGCGACACCGCGCCATCCGCGCCGGTGACGGCGGTGGAAAAGGCATAGGCGACGATCGCGAGCGTCACCGCCATGCCGGCCGAGCCGATCAGCAGCAGCGGCTTGCGCCCGATCCTGTCGACCAGGGCGATGGCGCCCAGGCACGCGCCGATCGACAGCACGCCCGATAGAATGTTGATCTGCAACGCATTATCTTCGGAAAAGCCGACCGCTTCCCATAGCGTCGCGCCATAATAGAAGACGACATTGATGCCGACCAACTGCTGGAAGACGGCCAGACCAATACCGGTCCACACGATCGGGCGAATCTTGCCGGTGGTCTTGCTGATCAGGTCCGACAGCTTGGGCCGGTGATGATCGGCGGCCAGGCTGGCGCGGATTTCCGCAACCTTGCGCGCGGCTTCCAGCGGACCGAACAGGCGCGTCAGCACCACTTCGGCATCGGCATCGCGGCCGCGCGCCACCAGATAGCGAGGGCTTTCGGGGATGAAGAGCAGCGCGATCAGGTAGATGGCCGCCGGGATCGCCTGCAACCAGAACATCCAGCGCCAGGCCGGGAAGTCCAGCCATAGCGGCGCGGTGGAGCCACCGGCATAGCGGGCCAGCACGAAATTGGCGACGAAGGCGCCGGTCAGGCCGGAAATGATCATCACCTGCTGCACGCTCGACAGGCGTCCGCGCACGGCGGCGGGGGTGACTTCGGAGATATAGACGGGTGAAATGACGCTCGCCGCGCCGACGCCCAGGCCACCGATGATGCGGGCGAAGATGAAGATGGCCGAAGACCCGGCGGCGCCCGCCAGCAACGCGCTGCCCAGGAAAAGGACGGCCGCCAGCATCATCACGCCGCGTCGGCCGATCAGGTCCGCCATGCGCCCTGCCATGAATGCGCCGATCGAAGAGCCGACCAAAATCGCGCCGACATTGATGCCGATGCCCAGCTTGCCCAGGTCGAAGGCCGCTTCCAGCCCCTTCTGCGTCCCGTTGATGACGCCCGAATCATAGCCGAACATGAATCCGCCGATCGTCGCCACGGCGACGATTGCGGCGATAAAGGCCATATTGACCTTTTCGGCGCTCCCCTCATTCATCTCTCTACCGTCCTTCCTGTTCTTATATCGTTGCGACATGCCCCGGCAGCCCGGCCACGCCGGGATCGAAGGCGAAGAGATCGCCCGCCAGAGGTTGCTGTGCCAGCGCTGTCATGTCCAGCCCCTTGCGCGCGGTCGTGGCGTAGGCGGTGGTCAGGTCGTCGCCGCCAAAGGCGATCTTGGTGATGTTGGCGACCGGGAAGCGCACCTCCCGCATCAGCGTGCCGGTCGGGTCGTAGCGGCGCACCGCCCAGCCGCCGAACAGGCCGGTCCACAGGCAGCCTTCGGCATCGATGGTGGGACCATCGGGATAGCCGGCGCCATCCTCGATCCGGGCGAACAGGCTTGTATTGCCGACCGTGCCGTCTGGCGCCAACGCGGTGCGCCAGATGCGCTTGTCCAGCGTATCGGTGTGGTACAGGATACGCCCATCAGGCGAGAGGGCAGGGCCGTTGGTGATCGACACGGCAGGCAGGCCGCTTTCGATGCACGCGCCCTCGTGGAGACGATAGAAATGGCCGCTTTGGGCCTCCTCCGCATCGTCCATCGACCCGAACCAGATCGCCCCGTCGGGCGCAACGCAGGCGTCGTTCTGGCGGTTGCCCGGCAGATGGGCTTCGGGGGCATGACGCAGGGTGAAGCTGGCGGTGGCGGGGTCGAAGCTGTGGACGCCTGATTGCAGGCCCACGGCGAACAAGCCATCATCGGTCGGCAATATCCAGCCGACCTGGCCTGGCGTCCCCCAACTGCGCCCGACGTCCAGCGCCGGATCGTAACGATGAATCCGATGTCCCTTGATATCGACGAACCACAAAGCCGCGTCGCGCGCCACCCAGACCGGGCCTTCGCCCAGCGTCGCGCCGACCGACAGCACGCTTTGCGGATCGGCGGTCAACATCTCAGCGCCAGCCGGCATCGATGAAATAATCATGGGCGGTGCAGTAACGCGCATCGTCGGACGCCAGGAACATGGCCAGCGCAGCGACATCGACGGGCAGGATGCGGCCGTCCAGGCATTGCGCCGCGACGATCTCCGCCTCGCCTTCGGGCGTGTACCATTTTTCCTGGCGCGGGGTCTTCACATTGCCCGGAATGATCGTGTTGACGCGGATATTGTCGCGGCCCAGGTCGCGCGCCAGGCTGCGGGTCAGGCCCTCGATGGCCGCCTTGGCGGTCTGGTAGAGGGTCAGCTCGGGCAGGGCGAGGTGCCAGCTTATCGATCCGAAATTCAGGATCACGCCGCCGCCCGCGCGCTTCATCGCGGGCACCGCCGCCTGCGCCGCGAAAAAGAGGTGGCGCAGGTTCACCGCCATCCGCTCGTCCCAATAGGCGGGGGTCACTTCCTCGATCGTGTGGCGGTCGTCATTGGCGGCATTGTTGATGAGAATGTCGATCCCGCCAAGCTGCTGCTCGACCGTCCCGATCATCGCCTGCACCGCTTCGATGTCGCGCAGGTCGACGGCGTGAAAGATCGGGGTGACGTTGGCGCCAGTGAGGCGGGCGACCAGCGCGTCGCTCTCCGCCACGGCGATGTCGCAAAAGGCGACATGCGCGCTCTGGCCGACGAACGCCTCGACCAGCCCCGCGCCGATGCCGCTGCCGCCGCCGGAAATGAAAACCCGCTTGCCCTTCAGACTGGGATAGATGGCGCTCATGCGGCGGTGTCTTTCAGCAGGCCGCGCGCGGCGAGATTGGTCATCAGTGCGGTGAGGCCATAGGTCCAGGGCGCGGCGTCCTTCGATGTCACGACCATGTTGACCAGCTTGCCGAGGCGCGGGGTGGAGATGGCGACGACGTCGCCGACCTTGTGGGTAAAGCCGCAGCCCGGATCGTCGCGATCCTGCACCGGGGCGAAGAGCGTGCCCAGGAACAGCGCGAAACCATCGGGATATTGATGTTCCGACAGCGTCTGGCGCACCAGTTCCAGCGGATCGCGGCTGATCTGGTTCATGCTGCTTACGCCTTCGAGGCGATAGCCTTCGGGACCGTCGATCATCAGTTCGACTTCGGCATTGCGCACATCGTCGATCGTGAAGTCGCCATCGAACAGGCGGATCAGCGGACCAAGCGAGCAGGACGCATTATTGTCCTTCGCCTTGCCCAGCAGGAGCGCCGAGCGTCCTTCGAAATCGCGCAGATTGACGTCATTGCCCAGAGTCGCGCCGATAGCGCTCCCAGCGGCATTGGCGATCAGCACTATTTCGGGTTCGGGGTTGTTCCAGGTGGAATCGGACCGGATGCCGATCTGCGCGCCCGCGCCCACGGTCGACAGCACCGGCGCCTTGGTGAACACCTCCGCATCCGGGCCGATCGCGACCTCCAGATATTGCGACCACAGCCCGTCCTCGATCAGTGCGGCCTTGAGCGCGGCGGCTTCGGGCGAACCGGGCACCACGGCGCGGATCGAGCCGCCGACGCGCTCTTCCAGCCGGCCGCGAATCTCCGCAGCCGCGCTGGCATCGCCGCGCGCCCGTTCCTCGATCACCCGTTCGATCGCAGAGAGGGCGAAGGTTACGCCGCACGCCTTGACGCATTGCAGATCGACCGGGCTGAGCAGCGGCAGATCGAGCGCATCGACCGGGCCAAGGGCTTCGCCGGCATCGGCCGCCAGCGGCAGCTTTTCGATCAGTTGCGCCACGGTCGGTGCGACGCGGCTCATATTATGAGCGATGCCGTCGCGGACCAATATGGGGCTGGGGCCATCAGCGGTCAGGACACGGCCAAGAAACAGGCCGGCGCGCCAGTCGGCGGGCAGGCAATCTACCAAGGTGGACAAGGAGGCGGCCCCCGACATCATCAACTCCTAATGGGACGGTTGTTAATTGATAGCGCTACCAACATGGATCGGGGGGTGAAGTCAAGAGGGTGCGCGCAAAATGCAAAAGGTGGGAGGGGGAAGCAGTTCCGGCTTTTCGTGGCCGCCGCTTTGGGGCATAGCATTGCGAACCATGAGCAAGCCTGAAGACAGCGCGCCGCCGGTCGGTGCAGACGCCGCAAAGCCCACGCCCCCCGCCGCCGCAAAGGCGAAGGAAAAGGATAAGGTCGATCTCGCTACCGCGGCGATCAAATCGGCCGGAAAGGGCGTATGGGCGGGCGCGGCGGTGGGCATCGGTTCTGCCGCGATCATTGCGGCGCTGCTCTACACCCGCAAAAAAGGTTGATCGCGCGGCGCATTGGCGGCGCACTTCTTCTCAATATTCGGACTTAAAAAAGAGGCGGCATGGCCTTCGTTCCATGCCGCCTCCGGGTGCGACCCCTCAGGCTCTATATCCCCGCCTTCGTGACAGGGGGGAATCAGCCTTTAGCCTGCGCCGCCACTCAGGTAGCTGACAAGTTCAGGCTTGCTGACGGAAATGCTCTTATCTTTGTCGGCGGTCGTAAATGCGCCGTTGGCCCAAGCCGTGACCTGCTCGGCAGGCAGGGTCGACCCCGTCGCCTTCATTTCCTGGCCCTTCAGCGCCACCATCCAGCGCGAAAATTCCGACTGGTCGAGTTGCCCGTCGCTGTTCGCGTCATAGGCGGGGAATTCACTGTCGACGATCGACGCGACCGTTGCGGCGGTGTTGGCCGGAGCAGCGGGCGTCGCTGCCTGCGGTGTGGCGGGTGCGGCCGGAGTCGCAGGCTGGGGCGCGGCAGGGCTGGCGCCCTGGTCGGGCGCCATGCCCTGTTGCGCCATGGCGGGTGCCGCTATCGCGAGGGCGGTCGAGAAAAGAAATATGCGGACCATGGTAATCTCCTGTCACCTTCGAATGTGCCGGGAAATAATTGTTCCGGCGATGTCGATTTGCTGCGGAGATAATGGATGACGACTGGTGAATGTTCCTGAACATCCATTCATGTCTCTTCATTCGTCTTGAAAATATGGTCGGCTCGTCGGGCTTCATCATTTTGGGCGGCATGGAATCTTGTCGATCACCCTTTCTTCTCTCTCGATTTGCCCCGACGGAGCGACGCTGCTAGGCGCGCGGCAACATTTCTCCTCCAACCGCAGGATTCGCCCATGGTCCCCCGCTATTCCCGTCCCGCAATGACCGCGCTCTGGGAGCCTGAAGCCCGTTTCAAGATCTGGTTCGAGATCGAGGCGCATGCGACCGAGAAGCTGGGCGAACTGGGCGTCGTCCCGCCGTCCGCGGCCAAGGCGCTGTGGGACTGGTGGGCCACGAACCCCAGCATCGACGTGCCCGCGATCGACGCGATCGAGGCCGTGACCAAGCATGACGTCATCGCCTTCCTGACCTGGGTGGCCGAACAGGTCGGCGACGAAGCCCGCTTCATGCATCAGGGCATGACGTCCTCGGACGTGTTGGACACCTGCCTTGCCGTGCAATTGGCCCGCGCCGCCGACATCCTGATCGACGATCTGGACAAGCTGCTCGACGTCATCAAGCGTCGCGCCTTCGAACATAAGCTGACGCCGACCATCGGCCGCAGCCATGGCATTCATGCCGAACCAGTGACCTTCGGCCTCAAGATGGCCGAAGCCTATGCCGAATTTTCGCGCTGCAAGACCCGCCTGATCGCCGCGCGCGCGGAAGTCGCGACCTGCGCCATTTCCGGCGCGGTCGGCACCTTCGCCAATATCGACCCTGCGGTCGAAGAGCATGTCGCGGAAAAGCTGGGCCTCGCCATCGAGCCGGTATCGACCCAGGTCATCCCGCGCGATCGCCATGCGATGTTCTTCGCGACGCTGGGCGTGATCGCCAGCTCGATCGAGCGCCTCGCCGTCGAGGTTCGCCACCTCCAGCGCACCGAAGTTCTGGAAGCGGAGGAATATTTCTCGCCGGGGCAAAAGGGTAGCAGCGCCATGCCGCACAAGCGCAACCCGGTGCTGACCGAAAACCTGACCGGCCTCGCCCGCGTGGTGCGCGCCGCCGTGGTGCCCGCGCTGGAAAATGTCGCCCTGTGGCATGAGCGCGATATCAGCCACTCGTCGGTCGAGCGCTTCTTTGGTCCCGATGCGACCATCACCCTCGACTTCGCGCTCGCCCGCCTGACCGGCGTCATCGACAAGCTGCTCATCTATCCCGAGCGGATGATCAAGAATCTCGACAAGATGGGCGGCCTCGTTCACTCGCAGCGCGTGCTGCTGGCCCTGACCCAGGCGGGCGTCAGCCGCGAGGACAGCTACCGCTACGTCCAGCGCAACGCGATGAAGGTGTGGGAATCGGACGGCCAGCTATCGTTGCTGGAACTGCTCAAGTCCGACCCAGACGTCACCGCTGCGCTGCCGGTCCAGGAGATCGAGGACAAGTTCAACCTCGATTATCATTTCAAGCAGGTCGACACGATCTTCCGCCGGGTGTTCGGCGAGGCCTGACCACCTCCGTTCGCTTCGAGCGAAGTCGAGAGAAGCGGCCAGCGCTGCGCTTCCCTTCTCTCGACACGCTCGAAACGAACCTATGTTGTCGTCATCGCCCGCCCAGCCGCGGGCGCATCCGCGGCGCGGCGTCCGATTGCCGGCGGATCAGCGCATGGTCCAGCACCAGATGCTCGGCTGCCTCCGCGCCGTTGCTGCGCCGCCCCTTCAACTGCCGCACCAGCACCTCCACCGCCGCCCGCGCCATCGCGCTGATCGGCTGGCGGATGGTCGTCAGTTCCGGCCAGATGGTGGTGGCGAGCGAGGTGTCGTCGAAGCCGCAGACCGTCAGGTCGCCCGGTACATCCAGCCCGCTGCGATGCGCGATCGCGACGGTGGCGGCGGCCATGTCGTCATTGCTGGCGAAGATGGCGGTCGGCGGATCGGCCAGCGCCAATATATGTTCGGCCGCATCGAGGCCCGACCGATATGTAAAATAGCCCTGTGCGATCAGTTCGTCCTGCACCGGCAGGCCCGCTTCGGTAAGCGCCGCCACATAGCCCTCGAACCGCCGGGCGCTGGCGCTCTGGTTCGGGTTGCCCTTGATGAAGCCGATGCGGCCATGGCCCAGGGCGATCAGGTGCCGGGTCATTTCATAGGCGGCCTGCCGATCGTCGATGCTGACCGCGGCCAGGTCTGACGGCGCGCGCCCCGTCGCCACCGCCACGGCGGGAATGCCGGCCTTGGCCAGCGCGTCCACCATCTCATCGAGGTCGCAGAGCGGTGGCGGCAGGATCACGCCGTCTATCCGCCCGCGTTGCAGATGGGCGACGACAGATGCGATCGATGTCTCCTCGTCCCATTTCTCCACGACAAGGTCGACGCTGCTGCGGCTGGCCTGGTCCAGGCTGCCGACCAGAAATTCGCTGAGATAGGAGGAAGAGGGGTTGGAGTAGAGCAGGCCGATACGGGTTTCATCACCCCCGGCCAGCGTCCGCGCGGCGGCACTGGGTGCATAATTGAGCGCAGCGATCGCCGCCTCCACCTTCTCGCGCGTGGCTGCCCGCACCACCTGCTCGCCATTGATGACGCGCGAAACCGTCATCGGCGACACGCCGGCATGGGTGGCGACATCGTTGATGGTGGGCGCGTTGCGCTGGCGGCGCGATGATCGTGTATCGCTCAAGGCGGTTATGCTTTCGTTGGAATGATGTCGCTGCCGAAATGGGTGCGACATCATTCGTAATAATTAAAGCGAAAAATCAGTTATGGCCGGGCGCATAGGGGAATTTCAGCGCTTTGTACCAGTTCAGATCATGGCCGGGTTCGGCGGACCCGGCGGGCAACGGACGTTTGGAGATCGACTGGAAATAGGCGATGCTGGCGTCGCGCCACCACTGGGCTTCGCGATGCTGGATGGTCAGGAAGGCGTCCGTCTCCGCGAACCGCTCTGCATCGACATAGGGTTTCAGCGATGCCCATGTCGTCTGCATGGTCGCGACATAGTTTACGCCCCGATCATAGCGATGGATCAGCCCGTCCCACAGCGTCTCGCCGGATTGCAGGCGATAATCCCATGGCACATGATGGAACCACAACAGGTCGCGTTCCGGCGTGCTCTTTACATTGTTCCACATCTTCGCCACCGGCGGGGCATATTGGCCCGCCGCGTCACTGCCGCTCTTCGTCCGGTCAAAGCCGATGCCGTTGGCGTCCGCCTTGTGATAATAGACCGGGTTCCATTCGGGCCGCGCCAGTTCCGATACCCACGGCCCCGGACCATAATGATGGCCCGTGTCCATGACATGCGCCAGACCCAGCGGCGTCATATAATCCACCGCCGCCTCGCGCGATCCCATCATCATCCTGACCACGGGCTGCACGACCTTGGGATCGGGCGAAAAGGTCATCTCCGCCCATTCCTTCGCGATCGTCTCCGCCGACAGGCTGGTATCCCAGGCCAGACGGCCGAAGGCATACCAATCCGCCTGATTGAAGATCGACCCGCTCCAGTCGCGATCGACGCCGATATTGGCGACGCCGGCAATGCCGGTCAGCTTATGGCCCTCCAGCGATCCGTCGATCACCTTGGCCACCGTCGATCCCTTGCCCTTGGCGTAGGTATCGGCGTCCAGCACTTCCTCGAACAACGGTCCAAGGTAAGTGAGGTGCGTCGACTGGCCCAGATATTCCTTGGTGATCTGGAATTCCATCATCAGCGGCGTCCTGGGCATCGCGCCGAACAGGGGATGGAAGGGCTCGCGCGGCTGGAAGTCGATCGCGCCATTCTTCACCTGCACGATCACATTGTCGGCAAACTTGCCGTCCAGCGGCTTGAAATCACTATAGGCCTGTTTGGCGCGGTCGTCGGGATTGTCATGGGCATAGACGAAGGCGCGCCACATCACGATGCCGCCATGCGCCTTTACCGCAGCGGCCAGCATGTTCGCGCCATCGGCATGGGTGCGGTTGTAATCCTGCGGTCCCGGCTGGCCCTCGCTGTTCGCCTTGACCAGAAAGCCGCCGAAGTCTGGAATCGCCTTGTAGATTTCGTCCGCCTTCGCCTTCCACCATGCGGCGACGGCCGGGTCGAGCGGATCGGCGGTCTTGAGGCCATCCAGTTCCATCGGCGCGGTCCATTTGACCGACAGATAGACCTTGATGCCATAGGGACGGAAGACATCCGCCAGTGCTGCCGCCTTGGCGATATAGGGCGCGGTCAGGCTATCCGCCTTGGCGTTCACATTGTTGAGGACAGTGCCGTTGATGCCGATCGAGGCATTGGCCCGGGCATAGTCGCTATAGCGCGGCCCTTTCCAGTCGGGCAGGCGCCACCAGTCCCAGATCGACTGGCCGGCATAGCCGCGCTCGACCGTGCCGTTCAGATTGTCCCAATGGTTGAGCAGGCGCAGGCCGATTTTCGGCGCGCTGCGTATGTCCAGATTGTCCAGCTTCTCGCCGCTCTGGGCGAGGCGCAGCCAATGATAGGCGCCATGGAGCAGGCCGATGTCGCTGTTCGCGGCGATCAGCGTGACCGCCTTGCCGTCCATCATGATGGTGCGAATCGCATAGCCTTCCTCGCCCAGCCCGTCCGTCTTCACCGGCAGGGAAGGGGTGGACGCCGGCGTCGCCAGCAGCAGCGCGCCTTGCTGGACCGTTGCTGACAGCGCCGGCGTCGTCCCGGTCATGCCGGCGATACCGCGTTGCAATTCCTGGGTCGCGATGGCCAGCGTCGGGCTGCTTCCGCTTGCCACGATAGCGTTCGCATGGGCCGCCAAAACGCCAGCGCGCGACGGTTCTACGCGCGCATAGCGCAGCCACAGATCATAGCCGTCCTCGGCCTGCGCCATGGGCGCCAGAACCGGCGTCAACGCCGTTCCGGTCACGGCAATCATCCAGCAAAACAGGCGCGCTTTCACGAAGATCCTCTCCCTTGTCCCGAACGTCAAAGCCCATTGATCGGGCATTGACAAGTCTCTCTTGTCGAAGCAATGGTAACGCTATCAGTTCAGCCACGGCAAGCGGAAAGATTGTCGGGGAAATAAAATGGAGAGGGCGTCGTGATCCGTAACCGCAAAATATGGTGTGCCGCGTCGGCGCTGGCGTTGAGTGTCGCCTTGCCGATGGCGCCTATTCATGCGGCGCCCGCAACGGCATCGGCCAAGGCTGTGTACAAGGATGCCGGCGCGCAGATCGAGGCGCGCGTCGACGATCTCCTGGCGCGCATGACACTGGACGAGAAGATTGCCCAGATCACCACCGTCTGGCTCGACAAGGTCAAGATTTTCGATGACCGGCTCCAGCTCGATCCCGCGAAGCTGGCCGCGCAATATCCCCATGGCCTGGGCCATTTCACCCGTCCTTCCGATGCGAAGGGGGCCGTTAGTCCTCGGGTCGCACCAGGACGCAATCCGCGCCAGACGGTCGCACTCGTCAACGCCCTGCAAAAATGGGCGACGACGCAGACTCGGCTGGGCATCCCGATCCTCTTTCATGAAGAGGGGCTGCATGGCTATGCGGCCGTCGGCGCGACCAGCTTCCCCCAGTCGATCGCCATGGCGTCCTCCTTCGACACGGACATGCTGCGCGACGTCAACAGCGTGATCGCGCGGGAGATCCGCTCGCGCGGCGTGCCGATGATCCTGTCTCCGGTGGTGGACATCGCCCGCGACCCGCGCTGGGGCCGGATCGAGGAAACCTATGGCGAAGACCCCTATCTCGTCAGCGAAATGGGTGTCGCCGCAGTCGAAGGGCTTCAGGGCGTCGGCCGGGAGCGCAATCTGCGTGATGGCAAGGTGTTCGCCACGCTCAAGCATCTGACCGGCCATGGCCAGCCCGAAAGCGGCATCAATGTCGGCCCGGCGCCGGTATCGGAGCGCGAACTGCGCGAGAATTTCTTCCCGCCCTTCGAACAGGTGGTGAAGCGCACCGGCATCGAAGCCGTCATGGCCAGCTATAACGAGATCGACGGCGTCCCCAGCCATGCCAATCGCTGGCTGCTGGAAAATGTGCTGCGTGAGGAATGGGGCTTCAAGGGGGCGGTCGTGTCGGACTATTCGGCGATCGACCAGTTGATGAGCATCCATCACATCGCCGCCAATCTGGAGGAGGCCGCGATCCGCGCGCTCGACGCAGGCGTCGACGCGGACCTGCCCGATGGCCTGTCCTATGCGACGCTGGGCAAGCTCGTGCGCGAAGGCAAGGTGAGCGAGGCGCAGGTCGACCTGGCCGTCCGCCGGATGCTGGACCTTAAATTCCGCGCCGGGCTGTTCGAGCATCCCTATGCCGATGCCGCCGCATCGGAAAAAATCACCAACAACGCCGAAGCCCGCGCGCTGGCGCTCAAGGCCGCGCAACGCTCCATCACCCTGCTCAAGAATGACGGCATGCTGCCGCTTAAGCCCGAAGGCACGATCGCGGTCATCGGCCCGAGCGCGGCCGTGGCGCGGCTTGGCGGCTATTATGGCCAGCCGCCGCACAGCGTCTCGATCCTCGAAGGAATCAAGGCCAAGGTCGGTGGCAAGGCCAACATCGTCTTCGCGCAGGGCGTGAAGATCACCGAAAATGACGACTGGTGGGAGGACAGCGTCACAAAGTCCGATCCCGCGGAGAATCGCAAGCTGATCGCGCAGGCGGTCGAGGCTGCCAGAGGCGTGGACCATATCGTCCTGACGCTGGGCGACACCGAACAGTCGAGCCGCGAAGGCTGGGCCGATAATCATCTGGGCGACCGTCCCAGCCTCGATCTGGTTGGCGAGCAGCAGGCGCTGTTCGATGCCTTGGAGGCGCTGGGCAAGCCGATCACCGTCGTCCTCATCAACGGTCGCCCGGCCTCCACCGTGACGATCAGCGAGCAGGCCAACGCTATTCTCGAAGGCTGGTATCTGGGTGAGCAGGGCGGCAACGCTGTCGCGGACGTGCTGTTCGGCGATGTGAACCCCGGCGCGAAGCTGCCCGTCACCGTACCCCGCTCGGTCGGGCAGCTGCCTATGTTCTACAATGCCAAGCCCTCGGCGCGGCGCGGCTATTTGTTCGACACCACCGACCCGCTCTATCCCTTCGGTTTTGGCCTCAGCTACACAACATTCGACCTGTCGCCCCCGCGTCTGGCCGCGGCCCGCATCGGCACGGGCGGCAAAACAACTGTCTCGGTCGATGTCCGCAACAGCGGCGGGCGGGAGGGCGACGAAGTCGTCCAGCTCTACATCCATGACAAGGTCAGCTCCGTCACGCGCCCGATCAAGGAATTGAAGGGCTTTCAGCGCATCACCCTGAAGCCCGGCGAAACCCGCACCGTCACCTTCACCATCAGCCCCGAGAGCCTCCAGATGTGGAACGATCATATGGAGCGTGTCGTCGAACCGGGCGATTTCGAGATCATGATCGGCAACAGTTCGGTCGCGCTCCAGTCCGCGACGCTGACGGTGACGCCGTGAGCCTCGCGCGTCGCCAGGCGCTCGGCCTGCTCGCTTCGACCTCGCTGTTCGCGGCGGCCCCGGCCGTGGCCGCAAAGGGGAAGGGGCCGCTCTACAAGGATGCCTCCGCGCCCATCGACCTGCGCGTCCGGGATCTGCTGGACCGCATGACACTGGAGGAGAAGGTCGGCCAGATCATCGCGCTCTGGGCGACCAAGGCGGATATCATGGACGACCTGACCTTCTCGCCGACCAAGGCGAGCAGGGCCTATCCGAACAGCTTCGGCCAGATTACGCGCCCGTCCGATCGGCGCGGTGCGCCCGACGGGTCGCAGCAGGCCGGTGGCGTCGGCGCCCGCTGGCGCACCCCGGCCGACACCGTCGCCTTCATCACCGCCGTCCAGACATGGGCGATCAAGGAGACGCGTCTCGGCATCCCGGTCCTCTTCCATGAGGAATCGCTGCACGGCTATATGGCAACCGACGCGACCATGTTCCCGATGGCGATCGGCATGGCGGGCAGTTTCGACCGCCAGTTGATGCAGGATGTCCAGTCCGTCATCGCCCGCGAAGTCCGCGCCCGCGGCGTTCATCTGGCGCTGTCGCCGGTGGTGGACATCGCCCGCGATCCGCGCTGGGGCCGGATCGAGGAAACCTTCGGCGAAGACCCTTATCTCTGCGGCGAAATGGGCGTCGCGGCGGTGCTGGGTCTGCAAGGCGAGAGCAAACAGCTTGGCCCGGACAAGGTCATGGCGACGCTCAAACATATGACCGGTCATGGCCAGCCTCAGAGTGGCGAGAATGTCGCGCCAGCGCCGATCAGCCAGCGCGAACTGCGCGAGAATTTCTTCCCGCCCTTCCGTCAGGTCGTGAAGCGCACCGGCATCGCTGCCGTCATGCCGTCATATAATGAAATCGACGGCGTCCCGTCGCACCAGAACAAAGGGCTGCTCGGCGACATTTTGCGCGGCGAATGGCATTTCGACGGTGCGGTGGTCAGCGACTATGGCGCGGTCCACGAACTCGACACCATCCACCATGTTCAGCCCGACCCGGAGGCATCGGCCCGCGCCGCCCTCCGCGCCGGCGTCGATTGCGAGTTGCCCGATGGCCAGACCTATCGGACGCTCGTGGAACAGGTCCGCGCGGGCAAAGTGCCCCTCGAAGCGGTCGACATCGCAGCCAAGCGCATGTTGACGCTCAAGTTCCGCGCGGGCCTGTTCGAAAATCCCTGGCCGCGCCGCGACTATGACACGCTGACCGGCAATGCGGAGGCGCGCGCGCTCGCGCTCAAGGCCGCGCACAAGTCGATCGCGCTGCTCAAGAATGACGGCACGCTGCCGCTCGCTGCCGGCGCGCACAAGCGGGTCGCGGTGATCGGCCCCAATGCCGCCATCGCGCGATTGGGCGGCTATTCTTCCATTCCCCGGCAGGACGTGTCTTTGCTGGAAGGGGTGAAGGCCAAGCTCAAGGGCAAGGCGGAGGTCGTCCATGCGCAGGGCGTCTTCATCACCCAGAGCGAGGATCGCTCGGTCGATGAAGTCTATCTGGCCGATCCCGCCAAGAACCGCCAGTTGATCGCAGAGGCGGTCGAAGTCGCTAAGGGCGCTGATATCATCCTGCTCGCCATCGGCGACACCGAACAGACCAGCCGCGAAGGCTTTGCCAGGAACCATCTGGGCGATCGCACCAGCCTCGACCTGGTCGGCGAACAGAATGAATTGTTCGCGGCGATCAAGGCGACCGGCAAGCCCGTCGTGGTCTGCGCGATCAATGGCCGTCCGCCCAGCTATCCGACCGTGGTAGACGGGGCCAATGCGCTGCTGGAATGCTGGTATCCGGGGCAGGAGGGCGGCACCGCCATGGCGGATATCCTGTTCGGCGACGTCAACCCAGGGGCGAAGCTGCCTGTCACCGTTGCGCGCGACGCGGGGCAAATCCCGATCTTCTACAACCGCAAGCCCAGCGCCCGGCGTGGCTATGTGTTCGAGGATATCAGCCCGCTCTTCCCATTCGGATATGGCCTTAGCTACACGAAGTTCGAGTTTGGAAAACCACGACTTTCTTCACCGCGCATCGGTGTGGGGGGCAGCGTCACGGTCGAAGTCGATGTGCGCAATATGGGAGACAGGACAGGGGACGAGGTCGTCCAGCTCTACGTCCATGATCAGGTTGCCAGTGTCACTCGCCCGATCAAAGAATTGAAGGGCTTCGAGCGCGTCACTCTTGCGCCCGGCGAAACGACGACCGTGCGCATTCCGCTTGGCCCCGACGCCTTCAGCTTATGGAATCTCGACATGGAGGAGGTCGTCGAACCCGGCCTCTTCGACATCATGGTCGGACCCGACAGCCAGAATCTCCAGACCATCACGCTCGAAATCATCTGAACAGGACCGCTCAAATGCCTAAGATAATTGATGCCAAGGTCATCGTCACCTGCCCCGGCCGCAACTTCGTCACGCTGAAGATCATTACGGACGAAGGCGTCTACGGCCTCGGCGACGCGACGCTGAATGGCCGTGAACTTTCGGTTGCTTCCTATCTTCAGGACCATGTCATCCCTTGCCTGATCGGTCGTGACGCGCACCGGATCGAGGATATCTGGCAGTATCTGTACAAGGGTGCCTATTGGCGTCGCGGTCCCGTCACCATGTCGGTCATCGCCGCCGTCGATACCGCGCTCTGGGATATCAAGGGCAAGATCGCGGGCCTGCCGGTCTATCAACTGCTGGGCGGCGCCAGCCGCGAAAGCGTCATGGTCTATGGCCATGCCAATGGCACCACGATCGAGGATACGGTCAAGACCGCGTTGGAATATCAGGCGCAGGGGTACAAGGCGATCCGCATCCAGTGCGGCGTGCCGGGCATGGCGTCCACCTATGGCGTGTCGAAGGACAAATATTTCTACGAACCGGCAGACGCCGACTTACCGACCGAAAATGTGTGGAATACCAGCAAGTATCTCCGCATTGTTCCAGAACTGTTTAAAGCGGCGCGTGAAGCGCTGGGCTGGGACGTCCACCTGCTCCACGACATCCATCACCGCCTGACCCCGATCGAAGCCGGTCGCCTTGGCAAGGATCTGGAGCAATATCGCCCCTTCTGGCTGGAAGACGCGACCCCGGCGGAAAATCAGGAAGCCTTCAAGCTGATCCGCCAGCACACCACGACGCCTCTGGCCGTGGGCGAAATCTTCAACTCGATCCATGATTGCCGCGAACTGATCGAAAACCAGCTTATCGATTATATCCGCGCCACCGTGGTCCATGCAGGCGGCATCAGCCACCTGCGCAAGATCGCCAATCTGGCCGATCTTTATCAGGTCCGCACCGGCTGCCATGGCGCGACCGACCTGTCGCCGGTCTGCATGGCTGCGGCGCTGCATTTCGACCTCAGCGTTCCCAACTTCGGCGTGCAGGAATATATGCGCCATACGCCCGAAACCGATGCCGTATTCCCCCATGCCTACAGCTTTGCGGACGGCGCGATGCATCCGGGCGAGGCGCCGGGTCTGGGCGTCGACATCGACGAGGACCTGGCCGCCAAATATGAATATAATCGCGCCTTCCTGCCGGTGAACCGGCTGGAAGACGGCACCATGTTCAACTGGTGATCGACATGATCGGCTCATCTTTTCAGCCTCGGACTTTCACGCCACTTACTTCCGTTCGTGCTGAGCCTGTCGAAGCACGCGTGCGCGCCCTTCGACAGGCTCAGCACGAACGGATGTGGGTAGTGTCAGGCGAGAGGATGAGCCGATGAGCACTGCCATTCCCAAACCCTCCGGCCCACCCAAGCCGTCAGGCAAAGTCCGCTGGATCGTCTGCGGCCTGCTCTTCGCGGCTGTTGTGCTCAGCTATATCGACCGGCTCGTCCTGCCGACGCTCAAGCCCGATCTTCAGGCCCGTTATGGCTGGAGCGAGAGCGGCTATGCCGATCTGGCCATCTGGTTCCAGGCGGGCTACGGCATCGCCTATGTCTTTTTCGGTCGCCTGATCGACAGGATCGGCGCGCGGGCAGGCTATGCGCTGGCCGTGTCGCTGTGGACGATCGGCCATGTCGCGCATATCTTTTTCACCTCGACGGCGGGAATGCTGATCGCCCGCATCCCGCTCGCGATCGGGGAGGCGGGAACATTCCCCGCCGCCATCGCCGCGACCAATGAATGGTTCCCCAAGAAGGAACGGGCGCTGGCCATCGGCATCTTCAATGCCGGGTCCAATGTCGGGGCGATCCTGACGCCGTTGTTCGTCCCGATCATCGCGGTGACGCTGGGCTGGCGCTGGGCCTTCATCCTGACCGGCCTGCTGACGGTCCTGTGGCTCGCGGCATGGCTGAGCTTCTATCGCCGCCCGCGCGAAAAGAAGAGCCTCAGTCCGCAGGAGCTGGCCTGGATCGAAACCGATCCGGTTGAAGAAAAGCGCCCAGTCAAATGGTCGACCCTGTTCCGCCATCGCCAGACCTGGGCCTATATGTCGGGTCGCTTCCTGATCGATCCAGTCTGGTGGACTTTCCTCTTCTGGCTGCCCGATTTCTTCAACAAGCAATATGGCGTGAAGATGCTCGATTTCGGGCCACCGCTGATCGCTGTCTATCTGATGGCGGATGTCGGGTCGGTCGCGGGCGGCTGGGCTTCCTCGCGCTTCATGGGGCGGGGCTGGAGCCTCAACCGCTCGCGCAAGAGCGCCATGTTCCTGGCCGCGCTCTGCGCCGTGCCGATCGCCTTCGCCGCCAGCGCGCCGTCCATGTGGATCGCCGTTGGCCTGATCGGCCTCGCCTGCGCCGGGCATCAGGGCTTTTCCGCCAATCTCTACGCGCTGCCCGGTGACGTGTTTCCCCGCTGGATGGCCGGGTCGGTCGTCGGCCTGGGCGGCCTGTCGGGTGCGGTCGGCGGCATGTTGATGGCCAAGTTCGCCGGCGTGATCCTGGAGAGGATCGGTAGCTTCGGCCCGATCTTTGCGGTCGCCTCCGTCGCTTATCTGATCGCGCTGGCGGTCATCCACTTCCTGCTGCCCCGCTATCAGCCGGTGGTCGCCTCTGTTCCCGGAAATCCCGCATGACCAAGACGCTCAGCCTTCATCCCGATCGCCTTTTCCCGTCCGATCCCGCGACCCGCGACATCGCCCGCCGCCTCTATGCGAGCGTGAAGGATCTGCCGATCGTGTCGCCGCACGGCCATACCGATCCGCGCTGGTTCGCCTATGACGAGCCGTTCGCCAATCCGGCGGAATTGCTGATCGTGCCGGACCATTATGCTTTCCGCATGTTGATGAGCCAGGGCGTCAAGCTGGAGGATCTGGGCATCCCGACCGTGGACGGCAGCGCCACGGCCAGCGATCCGCGCGCCATCTGGCGCCTCTTTGCCGAGCGTTATCATCTGTTCCGGGGCACGCCCACGCGCATGTGGATGGACTGGGTCTTCGCCGAAGCCTTCGGCATCGACGTGCAGTTGAACGCGGACACCGCCGATCATTATTACGACATCATCGACGCCGCGCTGAAGACCGATGCCTTCCGCCCGCGCGCCTTGTTCGAACGCTATAATATCGAAGTGATCGCCACGACCGAAGGGCCGCTCGATCCGCTCGACCATCATCGCGCGATCCGGGCGTCCGGCTGGGATGGCAAGGTCATCACCGCCTATCGCCCCGACCCGGTGCTCGACCCTGACGATCCGCGCTTCATCGCCAACGTCCGGCGCTTCTGCGCCATGGCGGGCGAGGATGTGGACAGTTTTGCCGGCTATCTGCGCGCGCATGAAAAGCGCCGCGCTGATTTCCGCGCGGCGGGCGCGACATCGACCGACCATGGCCATCCGTCCGCCTTCACCGCCAACCTGCCGCGCGAAGAGATCGAGTCTCTGTACGCCAGGGTCATGACCGGCCCGGTCACCGCGCGGGACGCGGAGCTGTTCCGCGGCCATATGCTGACCGAAATGGCGCGGATGTCGATCGACGACGGCATGGTGATGCAGTTGCATCCCGGCGTCCATCGCAGCCACAATGCCGCCGTGCTGGCGCGTTTCGGCAAGGATAAGGGTGGGGACATCCCCACCGCAGGCGAATTCGTGCAGGCGTTGAAGCCGCTGCTCGACGTTTATGGCAATGATCCGCGCCTGACGCTGATCCTCTTCACCCTGGACGAGGATGTCTATGCGCGCGAGCTGGCGCCGCTGGCCGGCCACTATCCAGCGCTCAGGCTGGGGCCGCCCTGGTGGTTCCATGACAGCCCGGAAGGGATGCGCCGTTTCCGCGAGCGGATGACGGAAACGGCAGGCTTCTACAATACGGTCGGCTTCAACGACGACACGCGCGCCTTCCTGTCGATCCCGGCTCGTCATGACGTCGCCCGTCGCATGGATTGCGCCTGGCTCGCCCAGTTGGTCGCCGAACATCGGCTGGAGGAGGATGAGGCGTTCGAATTGGCGCGTGCGCTGGCCTATGACCTTGCCAAGGCGGCATACAAGCTATGAGCCGCCTGTCCATCACCACCCTCGCGCAACTGCCCGCCGACATCACCCCGCCGGCCTATGACCGCGCCGCCGTGACCTGCGGCGTCGTCCATATCGGCATCGGTGCCTTCCATCGTGCCCACCAGGCGGTGGTCTTCGACGATGCCCTCAATGCCGGCGACCTGCGTTGGGGCGTCATCGCCGCTTCGCTGCGGTCACCCGGCGTGCGCGACCAGATGCAGCCACAGGATGGCCTCTACACCATGCTTGTACGCGATGGCGCGACGGAACGAGCGCGCCTGATCGGCGCGGTCCGGCATGTCATCGTCGCGCCGGAAGAGCCGCAGGCGCTGCTCGCGGCGCTGGCGTCGCCCGATACGCATATCGTCACGCTCACCATCACGGAAAAGGGCTATAAGCTCGATCCGTCGACCGGCGCCCTGATCGCGGACGATCCGCAACTCGCCGCCGACCTCATCTCGCTCGATAGTCCGCAGACCGCGCCCGGCTATCTGGTCGCCGCGTTGGCCTTGCGCCGCGCCGCCGGCCTTGCGCCCTTCACCGCGATCAGCTGCGACAACCTCCCGCATAATGGCGCGCGCCTGCGCAATGCCGTGCTGGAACTGGCACGGCGGCACGACGCCGGTCTGGCCGACTGGATCGCAGAGCATGGCGCTTTCCCTGAAACCATGGTCGATCGCATCGTGCCGGCGACCACGCCCGAAGACATCGCCATGCTGACCGAACGGCTCGGCGTCGAAGACCGGGCGATGGTCAAGACCGAACCCTTCCTGCAATGGGTGATCGAGGATCGTTTCTGCAGTCTGCGCCCGGATTTCGGGGCAGGGGTCCAATTGACCGCAGCCGTTGCGCCATGGGAAGAGGCGAAGCTGCGCCTGTTGAACGGCGCGCATAGCGGCATCGCCTATCTGGGCGGTCTGGCCGGTATCGACCATGTCCATGAGGTGCTGGCCCTGCCCGAAGCCCGCCATTTCGTGGAAAGGCTCTGGGACGAGGCGGAAACGACGCTGTCGCCGCCGGCCGAGCTGGACGTCGCAGCCTATCGCCGCGAGCTGATGGCGCGCTTCGACAATCCGACGCTGCGCCACCGCACGCGCCAGATCGCCATGGACGGATCGCAAAAGCTGCCCCAGCGCCTGCTGGCGCCCATCGCCGCGCGGCTCAAGGCAGGGCAGGGGATCGACGCCCTGTCGCTCGCCGTCGCAGCCTGGATTCGCTGGCAGGCGGGGTGCGATGACAGGGGTATCACCCATCAGGTGGATGATCCGCTTGCGGCGCCCATCGCCGCCGCGCTGGCCGGGGCGCAGACCGCGCAGGAACGCATCGCCGCCATTCTCGCTTGCGACGCGGTGATTGCGCCTGCGCTCGCCACGGACGATCGTCTGCGCGCGGTCCTGACCCGCTGGCTCGTCCTGCTGGAAACGCAGGGCGCGCGCGGCGCCTTGGCGGCATTTTGCGGGTGATGACATAGCGACCTATATCGTTACCACCCAGCGTCTTTCAGCGTCTTGACAAAGTCGACGGCCGCTTTATTGAAGCATTAGTGATAGCGCTACCAGTTTAAGCCCACCGGAGAGTCGGGGGCTGCGCTCAGGAGAGGGGTTTGTTCATGTCTTCACGCACCCATATGTTTCGCATCGCCCTGTTCGCGGCTTCAGCGGTCGGTTCGCTGAGCCTGGCGCAAGCCGCGCTGGCGCAGGATGCCGCGCCGCAGGCCGATCCGGCCGCCACGACAGCGCCGCATGATGATGTCGCCGACATCGTCGTCACCGGTATTCGCGGGTCGCTGCAGAGCGCTACCAACGCCAAGAAGGACGCCGTCGCCTTCGGTGACTCGATCTTCGCCGAGGATATCGGCAAGCTGCCCGCCACCAACCTGGCCGAAACGCTCAACCGCATGCCCGGCGTGCGCCTGAACCGTGACACCAACGGCGAAGGCACCCAAGTGGCGATCCGCGGCCTTGGCCCCAGCTTCACCCGCGTTCTGCTGAATGGCTCGCAGATTCAGGTCGCGTCCGATGGCGGCACGAATGGCGGCAGCGCCAACCGCGAAGTCGACCTGGACTTCTTCCCCTCCGAACTCTTCACCCGCCTCGACCTCGCCAAGAGCCCGTCGCCCTCGACGCTGGAAGGCGGCATCGCCGGCACCGTCAACCTGCGCAACGCGCGTCCCTTCGACAAGCCGGGCACCCACATCACCGTGGTGGCGCAGGGCCAATATACCGACAGCAATGATCGTCTCAGCCCGCGCGGTGCGATCGTCGCCAGCCACACCACCGACACGTTCGGCATTCTGGTTGGCGTCGCGGGGGTCAAGACGAAGACCCGGGTCAAGGGCTTTGAATCGGTCGGCTGGACCGATGGCAATCTTGGCGCTGGCGATGCGGGCGGCAACAATTTCTCCTGGGCGTCTGTCGTGCCGGCCAATGCCGGCCATGGCCTGGTCGCCGGCCAGCCGGTCGATGTGGTCGCTACGTCGGGCCTGACCCGCGATCAGCTCAGCACCGCGCTGATACCGCGTCTGGGTCGCCAGAGCCTGACCGACGGCACGCGGTCTCGCATTTCGGCGCTGGCCTCGCTCGAATGGCGCCCCAGCGACGAACTGCATTTCGCGATCGACGGTTTGTGGGCCAAGTCGAAGCGCGACTACAGCAAGGTCAATATGAACTGGCAGGTCCGCAATTCGGGGCCGGGCAGCACGGCGCAATCGACCGGCGGCATGATCCCGATCGATCTGACGGTGGACGACAACGGAGTCGTGACCAGCGGCACCTTCGCCAACTCGTCCTTCTTCCTGGAAGCCAGCCTGTTCAAGCAGACCACGAAATTCTGGAACATCAACCCCAGCGTGACCTGGCAGCCGACCGAAGACCTGAAGATCGACCTGTCCGCCAACTATTCGAAGAGCAGTTTCTTCCGCGAGCAGCCGACCTGGGCCTTCCAGACCACGCCAAACTCCGGTGTCGATGTCTATTATGACAATAACGGCGGCGATTACCCGTCGATCACCAGCAATCTCGACCTGAACGATCCGAACAATGGCAGCTGGCAATGGTATCGCCAGAATATCGCACTGGTCCGCCGCAAGACCGAAACGAAGGGCGCGCATCTCGACGTCGCCTATGGCGATGACATGTTCAACGTAAAGGTCGGCGCAGCGTTCGACCAGGCGACCCGTTCGATCCGCGCCTATGACAATAGCACGGCTTATCAACTATCGGTCTGTGGCACGGGCTGTACCGGCGCCACGGGATCGATCACGACCAGCCAGATCGCGCAATATCTCAATAGTTCGTCTACTGCCGGCTTCATCGTGCCTGATTTCAATGCGATCATGCAGGCGACCAACTATGCCAGCTATCGCGATAGCGCACCTGAAACACGCGGCGCCGTCACGGGCGGTGCGACCGGCGACATGGACGAAAAGGTCATTGGGGCCTATTTCGAACTGAATGGGGTCACGACCATTGCCGACCGTGATCTGCACATCAATGCAGGCATGCGCTATGCCCATACCGATCAGGAGGTGGTCGGCCCCAGCCAGGTCGGCACCGCGATCATCGACATCACGTCGCGGTCGAAATATGAAAATTTCCTGCCGTCGATCAACCTCACCTACGATGTCGCGGCCAATCTGAAGCTGCGTGCATCGGCTTCGCGGACGATGACTCGTCCGGATGCGGGGCAGATCCTGCCGGGCGTCACATTCTCCGACCCGTCGGCGCTGCTGGCGACGGCGGGTAATCCGGAACTGCAGCCCTACACGTCGGACAATTATGATCTCGGCGGCGAATTCTATACCGGCGGCATCGGCTATATCGGCGTGTCGGCCTTCATGAAGAATATTCAGGGCTTTACCGTCACCACCTCCAACCAAGTCACGTTCGGATCGCTCAATATTCCGTTCAGCAGCCTGCTGTCGACCCAGCAGAATGCGCTGACCGATCGCGCCGCTGCCACCGGCGTTGCCGTCAGCGACCTGCCGATTACCGTCAATCGCCCGGTCAACCTGTCCGACCTGAAGATCAAGGGCCTGGAAGCGACCTGGGTGCAGCCGCTCGACTTCCTGGTGAAGGGCCTCGGCTTCTCCGCCAACGGCACCTATCTCAAACAATCGTCTTCGTCCGGTCTGGTCGCGACCGGCGTATCGAAATATTCGTATAACCTTCAGGGCTTCTACGAAAATGACGGTCTGTCGATCAGCGTCAACTATGTCTGGAACGACAAGTCGATCGCCGTGAACAAGCCGCAAAACGGCATCAGCAACGCATCGCTGCGCAATGATGCGCGTGGCCAGCTCGATATGTCGGCCGGCTATCAGCTGCCCTTCTTCAACAAGGCGCTGCGCCTGACGGTCGATGTGCTCAACATCACCGACGAGCCGATCCGTACGACCTTCGAATATGATAATGCGGCCTACTCCGTTTACTATCCCGGCCGTTCGGTCCTGGCCGGCATCCGCGCGAATTTCTGATCCTCCCCCAAGGACACCTCGCAGGGTCGGCGGCAACGCCGGCCCTTTTTCTTCCGCTGTTCTGACACGGCCGATCGACATCGGATCGGCGAACGAAAGGTCCGGCCATTTCGGCTTTGCCCTTTCAATGTAGCATTTTCTTTGATCTACCAAGGTGATGGGCCGTTCGATCCGTCTTCCCTTGCCGTCGCGGTCGGCGCTCTGTCCTCCGTTACGGACGGGACAAATTTCCGGTGGCTTCGGCGTTACTTTGGCGTGACCTATCGGGCGCTTCGGGGTGGCTTTGCAGGCGCAATCGGGCTGAAAAGCCCGACAACGGTGTGAACTTCGGCGCCGACCCGAAGAACCATGCCATTATCGCGGTCCGCCCGGCAGGGGACCATGATCGAAAGGAAGTTGATCAAATGTCCCTCCGTTTCTGGTCCTGTCTGCTTCCCGCCCTGTTCGCAGCCGCTCCCGTCGATGCGAAAATCTGCGCCCCGACATGGGTGGCGGGCTGGGCCTCCTCTCAGTTCCGGCCGACCGGCGACGCGGCGCTGCCCGTCGGCACGCTGGCGGACCGGACTTTGCGCCAGATCGTCCGCCCTTCCCTATCCGGCGACCGCGTGCGCGTGCGCCTCTCCAACCTTGCCGGAACCCGGCCGCTTGTGCTGGCCGGCGCCAGCATCGCCCGCGCGCGGGGGCCCGCCTCTGCCGCAATCGAACCCCGCACGCTGATGGCGCTCCGCTTCGATGGGCAACCCGACATCGTCATTCCGGCCGGCGCGGACTATCTGTCCGACCCGGTGTCGTTGCCGACAAAGGCGCTGGATACCATCGCCATATCGATCCGCTATGTCGGCGAGCCGGAACAGACATCGCATCCCGGATCACGCGCGACGTCATGGCATCTGCCCGGTGACCACCTCACTGATGCAGCCATGGCCGGTGCAGCCAGCTTCGATCACTGGTTCAATCTGGCCGCGCTGGAGGTCGAACGCTGTGCGCCCGCCAAGCTGATCGTCGCGCTGGGCGACTCGATCACCGATGGCAAGGGTTCCACCACCAACGGCAACGATCGCTGGACCGATCGGCTGGCGGAACGGCTGCAGGCCGACCGGAAGCGCCGAGCCATCGCCGTCGTCAATCAGGGGATAGGCGGCAACCGCCTGTTGCATGACGGCCTTGGCCCCAATGCGTTGGCCCGGCTGGACCGCGACGTGCTGGCCCAGCCCGGCGTCACCCATCTGATCCTGCTGGAGGGGATCAACGATCTCGGCACGCTGACCCGCGATGCGCCGGTGAGCGTCGACGCGCACCGGGCCCATGTCGCCCGCATCATCGGCGCCTATCGCCAGATCGTCGCCCGCGCCCATTCCAAGGGCGTGAAGGTGATCGGGGCAACAATCATGCCCTTCGTCGGCAACGCCTATTATCATGCCGATGCGCAGAATGAGGCGGATCGGCAGGCGGTGAACGCCTGGATCAGGCAACCGGGCAATTTCGATGCGATGATCGATTTCGATCGCGTCATCCGCGACCCTGCGCATCCCGACCAGTTACTGCCCGCCTTTGACGACGGCGACGCGCTCCATCCCTCGCCCAAGGGGTACAGGGCGATGGGGGAGGCGATCCCGCTCAGCCTTTTCGACTGATCCGCTTGTGCCCCGCCTCCAGCACCGTCTCCATCGCGACGAAGGTCGAAGTGCTGGCGACATGGGGCAGGGCGCTGATCTTTTCGCCCAGCACCATGCGGTATCGCCGGATGTCCGCGGTGCGCACCTTGAGCAGATAGTCGAAATTGCTCGCCAGCATATGGCATTCCTCGACCTCCGGGATGCGCCGCACCGCCGCGTTGAATTCGCGCAGCGCCGCTTCCCGTGTGTCGGACAGCTTCACCTCGGTAAAGGCGATATGGTCCATGCCCAGTTTCGCCGGATCGACGATCGCCCGAAAGCCGCGGATGACGCCCGCTTCCTGCAAACGTTTCAGCCGTACCTGGCACGGCGTCTTGGACAGGCCGACCTGCGCGGCAAGATCGGTGACGGTCATCCGCCCATCTTCGACCAGGGCGGCGATGATCCGCCGGTCGAAATCGTCCAGATCGACCGCTTTGGGTATATTCTCCATAACATCTGCCTAACAAAGCCACTTTAATAAGTCACTCCGGCTTCTGGAGGGCCGTTGATAAGGCGGAACGAAAATTCGACTTGGGTTATTCTCAGTCTCATGACCGACCAGAGCCCCTTCGCCGCTTTCGCCCCCGCCATCCGCCAGCCCACCCCGCTGCGGCAGGCTATCACCGCCGCCTACCGCCGCGACGAGGCGGAAGCGCTGGCGCCGCTGATCGCATCGGCGACATTGCCCGACGACATGCGCGCGGCCATCGCAAATACCGCCCGCACTCTCGTCACCGCGCTGCGCGCCAACCACAAAGGCACCGGCGTCGAAGGGCTGGTGCAGGAATATGCGCTGTCCAGCCAGGAAGGCGTGGCGCTGATGTGCCTGGCCGAAGCGCTGCTCCGTATTCCCGACACCGCCACCCGCGATGCGCTGATCCGCGACAAGATCGCCGATGGCGACTGGGGCGCGCATCTGGGCGGCGACAAGTCGCTGTTCGTCAACGCCGCCACCTGGGGCCTGGTCGTCACCGGCAAGCTGGTGGGCAGCGTCGATGACCGTGGTCTCGGCGCGGCGCTGACCCGCCTTGTCGCCCGCGCCGGCGAGCCGGTCATCCGCCGCGGCGTGGATCTGGCGATGCGGATGATGGGCGAACAGTTCGTCACCGGCGAGACGATCAAGGAAGCGCTCAAGCGGGCGAAGGAACTGGAGGTGAAGGGCTTCGCCTATAGCTACGACATGCTGGGTGAGGCTGCCACGACCGTCGCCGACGCCAGACGTTACTATGCCGATTATGAACAGGCGATCCACGCCATCGGCAAGGCGTCGGCCGGGCGCGGAATCTATGCCGGCCCCGGCATATCGATCAAACTGTCGGCCTTGCACCCGCGCTATGTCCGGGCGCAGGCCGATCGCGTGATGGGCGAATTGCTGCCGGCGGTGAAGAAGCTGGCGCTGCTGTCGAAGAGCTACGACATCGGCCTCAACATCGACGCGGAGGAGGCCGATCGGCTCGAACTGTCGCTCGACCTGCTGGAAAGCCTGGCGATCGACCCGGACCTGGCCGGCTGGAACGGGCTTGGCTTCGTGGTGCAGGGCTATGGCAAACGCTGCCCGTTCGTCATCGACTGGATCGTCGATCTGGCCCGTCGGGCCGACCGCCGGATCATGGTGCGGCTGGTCAAGGGCGCCTATTGGGATGCGGAGATCAAGCGGGCGCAGGTCGACGGTCTGCCCGACTTTCCGGTCTATACCCGCAAGGTCCATACCGATGTCGCCTATGTCGCCTGCGCGCAGAAGCTGCTGGCCGCGCCCGATGCGGTCTTCCCCCAATTCGCGACCCATAATGCCCAGACGCTCGCGACCATCTATCAACTGGCGGGGCCGGACTTTGCGATCGGCCAATATGAGTTCCAGTGCCTTCACGGCATGGGCGAACCGCTCTACGAACAGGTGGTCGGCGCCGGAAAACTGAACCGCCCCTGCCGCATCTATGCGCCGGTGGGCACGCATGAGACGTTGCTCGCTTATCTCGTCCGCCGTCTGCTGGAAAACGGCGCGAACAGCAGCTTCGTCAATCGCATCGCCGATCCCAATGTCTCGATCGAGGAAATGATCGCCGATCCGGCCGATGTCGTGCGCGCGATGGCGCATCCGGGCCATCACCACGACCAGATCGCGCTGCCGGCCGATCTCTATCCCGATCGCCGCAATTCGGATGGGCTCGACCTCAGCAATGAGGCGACGCTCGCCAGCCTGGGGGAGGCGCTGCGTCATAGTGCGGCGATCGGCTGGACAGCCATGGCTGAAGGTGCGTCCGGTCTTTCGCGCACGGTGTTCAATCCGGCCGATCATCGCGATGTGGTGGGGCGCGTCACCGAAGCATCGCTGGACGAGGCCCGCGCCGCCGCCATCCGCGCAGCCGCGTCGCGCTGGCCCGATAGCCCGGTCGCCGATCGCGCCGCGGCGCTGGACCGCGCCGCCGACGCGATGCAGGCGCGGATGCCGATCCTGCTGGGCCTGATCGTGCGCGAAGCCGGCAAGTCGCTGCCCAACGCCATCGCCGAAGTGCGCGAAGCGATCGACTTTCTTCGCTATTATGCCGCGCAGGCGCGCACGACCTTCGGTCCGGCGCAGGCCGCCTTGGGGCCGGTCACCTGCATCAGCCCGTGGAACTTCCCGCTGGCCATCTTCACGGGCCAAGTCGCCGCGGCTCTGGTCGCGGGCAATCCGGTGCTGGCCAAGCCGGCCGAGGAAACCCCGCTGATTGCGGCCGAAGCGGTCCGCCTGCTGCATGAGGCGGGCGTCCCTGCCGATGCGCTGCAACTGCTGCCCGGCGACGGCCGCATCGGCGCGGCGCTGGTCGCGGCACCTGAAACTGCCGCGGTCATGTTCACCGGATCGACCGAGGTCGCCCGCCTCATCCAGCGCCAGCTTTCCACGCGCCTGTCCGCGGATGGCAAGCCCATCCCGCTCATTGCAGAGACCGGCGGCCAGAATGCGATGATCGTGGATTCTTCGGCGCTCGCCGAACAGGTGGTGGCCGATGTCATCGCCTCCGCCTTCGACAGCGCGGGCCAGCGCTGTTCGGCGTTGCGTATCCTGTGCCTGCAGGAAGACGTCGCCGACCGGACGTTGACGATGCTCAAGGGAGCGCTCGCCGAATTGCGGATAGGTCGCACCGACGCGCTGAAGGTCGACATCGGCCCGGTCATCAGCGCGGAGGCGCGCGACGGCATCAACGCCCATATCGACGCGATGCAGGCGCTGGGCCGCAAGGTCGAACATAGTCCGCTGCCACCCGAAGCCACGCACGGCACCTTCGTTCCGCCGACGATTATCGAGATAGAGTCCATCCCCGATCTCAACCGCGAAGTCTTCGGCCCCGTTCTGCACGTCCTGCGGTTCCGGCGCGACCGGCTGGACGCGCTGGTCGACCAGATCAACGCCACCGGCTACGGCCTGACCTTCGGCCTGCATACCCGGTTGGACGAGACGGTAGCGCGGATCACGGCGCGGGTGAAGGTCGGCAATATCTACGTGAACCGCAACGTCATCGGTGCGATCGTGGGCGTGCAGCCCTTTGGCGGTTGCGGGCTGTCGGGCACCGGTCCCAAGGCTGGCGGGCCGCTTTATCTGGGGCGACTGGTCACGACGCCGCCGGTGTTCGCGGCGCGGGTCAGCCATTTGCGATCGCCGCTCCACGCCTTCGCCGACTGGCTTGAGCAGCAGTGCGAGGAGAAGGCAGCGCTTCAGGCGCGCCGCGCCGGCGATGCGTCCGCGCTGGGCGTCGAACAGGCGTTGCCGGGGCCGGTGGGCGAACGTAACATCTACGCCCTGCATCCGCGCGGCCGCATCCTGTTGCGCCCGGCGACGCGGCAGGGGCTGTTCCGCCAGATGGCCGCCGTGCTGGCCACCGGCAATCATGGGGTGGTGCAGGGGATGACGATTCCGCAGGGAATGCCCGCCGATGTCGCCGCCTGCTTCAGCACCGACGCCACCGGCCATTATGCGGCCGCGCTGGTGGAAGGGGACGCCGCCAAGGTCGCCGCTACCGCCCAGTGCGTCGCCGATCTGCCCGGCCCGATCGTGTCGGTCCATGCCGACGATCATGGCCATGGCTATTGCCTCGACCGGCTGCTGGAGGAGCAGTCGACCTCCATCAACACGACGGCGGCGGGGGGCAATGCCAGCCTGATGATGATCGGCTGATACGTCGCGCGTCTTTTCGGTCTGGCCATTGCACCTTTGGTGGCGGCGGCTATAGATTTGTCGGTCTGTTCCGGAGCGCACCCCATGGCATCTATCTCTTCTGCAAAGCCCAGCTTCGCGCCCATCAAGACGCGGCGGGCGTTCGAGATCATCTGCGAGCAGATCCGCGCGCAACTGGCGGCGGGCACGCTCAAGGCCGGAGACAAGCTGCCGGCCGAGCGCGAACTGGCGGTCGAGTTCCAGGTGAGCCGCAGCGCGCTGCGTGAGGCGTTGCGCAGTCTGGAGGTCGCCGGAATCATCCGCAATGTGAAGGGGGCGAAGGGCGGCGCATTCGTGCAGACCGCCGAGCCCGACCGGATCGTGCAGGCGATGCAGGATTATGTGCATCTGGGCGATATCTCGCTGAATGAACTGACCGAGGCGCGGTTGGCGTTGCAGGACATCATCGTGCGACTGGCCTGCGAACGGGCGACCGAGACGGATCTCGCCGATCTGGAGGCGATCGCCGAGCGGACCAAGCGGGAGACGAGCGTCGAGGCGCGATACCAGTGCGCGGCGGAATATTATGGCGTGCTGGCGCGGGCGACCAAGAACCGCATCTTCGGCATCTTCGTCGATTCCCTGTCGGCGATCCTGCATGAATTCGTGCAGGGGCCGGATTATGAGACATTGCAGCAGTCGCTGATCGAATCCCGTTTCCGGCTGGTGCGGCAATTGCGGGCGAAGGACAGCGAGGCGGCGGTGGCGGAGATGCGCAAGCATCTGGAGCGAGTGCATCGCCATGTCCGCAAGAACAGCAAGGCGGCGGCCAAGGGCTGACCTTTGCGCCTGACCGGGCGTCTGACAGGGGCGTTTGAAACAACGAGTTGGACAGTTGTACGCGATTGACGCCCCATGACCGCCATGCAATAGGTAGGACCATTAGATATTTGGTTCGACAGGCGGGTGAGGATATGGCGGAAGAGAGCAAGGCGGCGACGGTAGGCGCGCTGAACGGCGTGCGGGTGCTGGATTTCACCAGCGTCATGGCCGGACCGTTCGCGACCCGGATGCTCGCCGACCTCGGGGCCGACGTCATCAAGGTGGAGTCGCTGGAGGGCGACCAGGTGCGCGCGCGGCCGCCCAAAAGAGATGGTTTCAGCGCCTATTTCGGCAATCTCAATGCGGGCAAGCAGAGCATCGCCTGCAACCTCAAATCGCCTGAGATCATCGCCCTTATCAAGCAACTGGTCGCGACCTGCGATGTGCTGGTCGAGAATTTCCGGCCCGGCGTCATGGCGCGATTCGGGCTGGATTTCGCCGCGCTTCGCGAGGCCAATCCGCGGCTCATCTATTGTTCGATCTCCGGCTATGGCCAGACCGGGCCGAAGGCGCTGTCCCCGGCCTATGCGCCGGTGATCCATGCGGCCAGCGGGTTCGACATGGTCAATCTCCGCTATCAGGACGGCGCGGACCGGCCCGCGACCAGCGGCGTCTTCATCGCCGACGTGCTGGGCGGCACCCATGCCTTCGGCGCGATCCAGGCGGCGCTGTATCAGCGCGAAAAGACGGGCGCGGGCCAGCATATCGACCTGTCCATGCTGGAGGCGATGGTGGGGATGCTGGTGTTCGAGACGCAGGAGGCGCAATTCCCCGGCGACGCCCGGCGGCCGCTCTACACCCCGCTCAAGACCAATGATGGCTTCATCATGGTCGCGCCGACCAGTCCCCGCAATTTCGAGCAATTGACAGACGCGGTCGGTCATCCAGAATGGCGCGACGATCCGCGCTTCCTGACCAATGCCGATCGCAACGCCAATTGGGCGACGCTGCTGGCGCTGACCGAAGAATGGACGCTGGAGCGCAGCGCGGAGGAGGCCGAGGCGATTCTGTCGCGCCATGGCGTGCCCTGCGGGCGGTATCGCGAGATCGACGAATTGCTGGACGATCCGCAACTGGCGTCGCGCGGCGCCTTTGCGCAGATCAGCGATGGGGCCGGCAGCTTCAAGGTACCCAACCCCCCGTTCCGCATGAGCGGATCGCGGGTCGAGGCGCGCAACCATGTCGCGCAGCTGGGTGAGGAGGGCGCGGATATCCTCACAAAGCTGGGCGTGGACGAAAGCGCGGTGGCAGCGCTACGCGCGCGGGGCGACCTGCTGTAACAAAAGGAAACGCCACGGCGTGGTGCGCTATTCCAGTTCGTGGAAGGGTCGGATTTCGATTTCGCTCGGCCCCGGCATGGGATTGGGGCAGCGCTTCACCCAGGCGACGGCTTCATCCATATCTTTCACGTCCCAGAGCCAGAAACCCGCGACCAATTCGCGTGGTTGGGAGAATGGGCCGTTAATGACGGTGCGTTCGGCGCCATCGAAGGCGACGCGCTTGCCTTGTGAAGAGGGGGTGAGGCCATCGGCCATCACCAGGATGCCAGCGTCGCGCAATTCATCGTTAAAGCGGCCCATCGCGGCCATCATCGCGTCCGTTTCCGGCGAGGGCCGATAGCCTTTCTCGCTGTCCTCGGTCGCCTTCACCAGCACCATCACGCGCATCGCCTGTCTCCTTGCCGGGCGTTGGAACGATGGCGGGAGTGTTCGGGAATTACCGTCCCTGCGCAAATGAATTTTGGTGACAGGAAAAGGGCGGGAGGCCTGCACGCACCCCGCCCGTCTCCCTTCATCGCAGCAATTCGCGCGCGATCGTGTTCTTCTGGATTTCCGACGAGCCTTCATAAATCCGCGTGATGCGAATGTCGCGATAGAGGCGCTCGACCGCGAACCCGCGGCAATAGCCGGTGCCGCCGAAGATCTGGACCGCTGTGTCGACCGTGCGGCTGCCCGCTTCGGTGGCGAAGAGCTTGGCCATAGAGGCGAGGTCGCGGCGCTTTTCGCCCTGGTCATAGCGCCAGCAGGCGTCGAGCAGGATCAGGCGGGCGGCGCGCATGTCGGTCGCCATCGTCGCGATATAGTGGCGGATCGCCTGGAAGTCGGAGATGACGCCGCCGAAGGCGGGGCGCTGCTTGGATTCCTCGATCGCCAGTTCCAGCGCATATTCGCCCATGCCGACCGCGGTCGCGCCGACATTCATGCGGCCCTCGTTCAGTCCTTCGAGCGCATAATGGAAGCCGCGGCCCAGTTCGCCGATCAGCGCGTCAGGACCGACCTGGCATTCGTCGAAGCTGAGTTCGAAGACGCCCGGCGTTGCCGTGCCCATCAGTTCGATCGTGCCGGTGACGCTGAAACCAGGCGTATCGGCCGGCATCAGGAAGGCGGAGATGCCGCCGCGCGCGCCCGCCGATTTGTCGGTATAGGCGTAGACGATGACATATTTGGCCTTCTTGCCGTTCGAGATGAACGTCTTGCTGCCATTGATGACCCAGCCGTCGGCGTTGCGAACCGCGGTGGTGCGCATGGAGCCCGGATCGGAGCCGCTATTGGGTTCGGTGAGCGCGAAGGCGATCGGGATTTCGCCGGTCGCCATGCCGGGTAGCAGCGCCTCGCGCTGGGCTTCGGACGCATGATACATGATGTTCTTGGCGCCCGGCCCCATTAGCGGGCGCAATTCGGTCCAGAATTGGGGGGGGAGGCGGGCAAGCTCGATCTGTACCGCGGCTTGCGCGAGAGCGCCCAGCCCCAGGCCGCCATATTGTTCGGGCAGCGCCATGCCGAAATAGCCATTGTCGACCAACGTCTGGCGCACGATCGGCGGAACCACGCCGGTTTCCTGAAATTCGATTTCGTGCGGCAGCAGGTCGCGCACGATGTCGCGGGTGACGTCACAAAATTCCTTGATGTCGTCTGGCAGTTCAAAGTCCACGGGGCAGCCTCCTTATGGTTCGACTCTGATGCGCGGATGACCGCGTTGTTCATTAATGGTCCTACCATTATGACAATGGTCAGTCCATTAAATTTTATGCGCTATCGGGCGGGGATACCTGTCCTTCGGGGACGTTATTCTCTAGGGACGGAGGCACCGTCCGATGACGCAAAAGCGCGTGGGCGCAGGGTAACAAGAGTAACCGGCATGGCGACCGATCCGTTCGACCTCAATCTGCGCCACCTGCGCGCGCTGCTGGCGATCCGCGAACATGGCAGCATCACTGCTGCGGCCGATGTTGTGAGCCTGTCGCAACCAGCGCTGACCCAGGGGCTGGCGAAGCTGGAGCGGCAGTTTGGCTATACGTTTTTCGAGCGAAGATCGGGGGGCATGGTCCCTACGCCGATGGGCGAGATCGTGATCGAGCGTGCGCGTGCGGCGCTGGATCATCTGTCGCAGGCGGCCAAGGGGTTGTCGGGCGTATTCCAATATCCCGAACGACTGATGACGATGACGCAACTGCGTGCCTTTCTGGCGCTGGCGGAAGCGGGGAGTTTCGCCGCGGCGGCGCATGGCAGCAGCCTGTCGCAGACGGCGGTGCATCGCGCAGTCGGCGATCTGGAGCAGATGATCGGCGGCAAGCTGGTCGAGCGGCGCGGGCGGGCAGTGTGGCTCAATCCGGCGGGCAAGCGTCTGGCGCGCGGCACCAGGCTGGCGGTGGCGGAGATCGTCGCGGCGCTGGCCGACATGGGGCTGGACAGCGGCAGCGGCAGCGAGGTGATTTCCTTTGGCGCGCTGCCATTGGCGCGGCCCTATCTGGTGCCGGCAGCGATGGCGCGGATGGCGCGGAGCGATCCGCGTGCGGCGTTCAAGGTGCTGGAGGGGAGCTGGCGCGAACTGGTCGAGCCGTTACGCGATGGCGTGATCGACATGATCGTCGGAGCGCTGCGGCCCTATGAGATCGCCGATCTGTATCAATTGCCGTTGTCGGAGGATCGGCTGGTGATTGCGGCGGGGAGCCAGCATCCGCTCGCCGCGGTAGCGAAGCCGACGATGGCGCAATTGGCGCGCTATCCCTGGATCGTGGCGCCGGCCAATTCGCCGCTACGCGAACAGTGGGAGAAATTGTTCGGTGAGGGGACAGCGCCCGCTACCCCGATCGAATGCGGGTCGGTGATGATTATCGGACGCTTGCTGACGGAGGGGGATTTCCTGACCCTGTTGTCGCCCGATCAGGTCGCGTTGCAGATCCGCAGCGGGTTGCTGACCCAGATCGGTCCGCCGCTCGAGGGCAGCAAGCGCGTAGTGGGGATTACGACGCGCCGGAGCTGGCGGCCGACCGCGACGCAGCGGCGGTTTCTGGAAATGCTGAGCGAGGCCGCCAGGGGTGAACGGGTCGAAGGCGCGCCGCCCGATTTGCGAGAATCGGGCTGGGTATGACGCCGTCGCCTGACGGTTATTGCGGGTCGGTGGCCTGAAGCGCGGCGATCCGGCCCTTGAGCCGATCGGCGAGCGAAGGCCGGATCGGCTGTCCGGCGAGCAATTTGCGCCATGTGTTGTAGCTGATGCCGAAGCGGGCGTTGAGCGCTTCGTCGGTGCGGCCGGTGGCCAGCCTCTGCATCTGGAGGATCATGTCCTCCCCCAGATGCACCCCATTGCTATTGCTGTTCTGCTGCACGGTGCGCGCCCTAGTCCAGGTTGATCCAGACCGCCTTGGTCTCCAGATAATCCTCGATATGGTGAGGCCCGGATTCCCGGCCGAAGCCGCTCATCTTGTAGCCGCCAAAGGGGACGGCGGGGTCGAGCATCTGGTAGCAATTGACCCAGACCGATCCCGCGCGGATGCCACGCGCCATGCGATGGGCGGTGCCGAGGTCGCGGGTCCACACGCCGCTGCCGAGACCGAATTCGGTGGCGTTGGCGCGGGCCAGCACCTCTTCCACCGTGTCGAAGGTGAAGGCGGAGAGGACGGGGCCGAAAATCTCCTCGCGCGCGATCGTCATGTCGTCGGCGACATGGGTGAAGATGGTGGGCTCGATGAAATAGCCCGCGTCATAGTCCGCGCCGCTCATGCGGCCGCCGCCGGTCAGGGGGCGGGCGCCCTCCGTGCTGGCGCCGTCGATGAAGGCGAGGATCTTGTCCATCTGGGGCGCGGAGACGACCGGTCCCATCTGGGTGGTAGGGTCAAGCGGATCGCCGACCTTGATCGTCCTGGTGAAGGCGGCGAGGCGCTCCATGAATTCGTCATGGATCGGGCTTTGCACGAATAGGCGGGTGCCCGCGCTGCAAATCTGGCCGGCATTGGCGAAGACCGCCATGGCGGCGGCGGGGACCGCCTTGTCGAGATCGGCGTCGGCGAAGACGATGTTGGGCGATTTGCCGCCCAGTTCGACGGTGACGCGCTTCATCGTCGGGGCGGCGGCGTGGAGGATTTTCTCGCCGACGCCTGTGGAGCCGGTGAAGGCGATCTTGTCGACGTCCGGGTGGCTGGAGAGCGCCGCGCCCGCGTCGCCCAGCCCGGTGACGACGTTGATGACGCCTTCGGGCACGCCGGCTTCCAGGCAAAGCTCGCCGAAACGGAGTGCGGACAGGGGCGTCTGTTCGGCGGGCTTCATGACCAGGGTGCAGCCCGTGGCGAGGACCGGGCCGGCCTTCCACACCGACATGCCGATCGGGCCGTTCCAGGGATTGATCGCCGCAACCACGCCGATCGGTTCCTTGAGCGTGTGGGACAGGACATCGCCGGGGGCATTATTGTCGATCGTGTCGCCAGTGATGAGCATCGCCTGGCCCGCATAATAGCGCAGCAGCGCGCCGGCGCGGGCCTTGCCCATGATGGTGCGGCTGTAGGGCGCGCCGAGGTCGAGCGTGTCGAGCATCGCCAGCTCTTCATAATGCGCTTCGACCAGATCGGCGAGGCGCAGCATGATGCGCTGGCGCTCGACCGGCTTCATGCGGCGCCATGGCCCTTCGAACGCGGCGCGGGCGGCCTTGACCGCGCGGTCCACATCTTCGGCGCCGCCCTGCGCGATCGTGGCGAGCAGCTCGCCGGTGGCGGGGTTGCGGGTTTCGAAGCGCTTGCCCGACAGGGCCGGGACGCGCTGGCCGCCGATCAGCATGTCCTGTTCAAGCGTGTCGAGCAGAGCGGGGCGGGGGGGAATGGTCATCAGGGTCATGGCTAGTCTCTCCGGGCCGCGATCAGGCGGCGATATTCGAGGTAATGGCATCTTCCAGGATGAAGCGGGCGGCGCGCTGCGCGATCATCATGGTGGGGGCGGAGGTGTTGCCGCTGATGATCGCCGGCATGACAGACGCGTCGACGACGCGCAGGCCGGATACGCCGCGCACGCGCAGGCGGGCGTCCACGACCGCCATCGGGTCGCTGTCCGGTCCCATTTTGCAGGTGCCGGTCGGGTGATAGGCGGTGTTGACGATCTTGCGCAGGGCGGCGTCGATCTCCGCGTCGCTCTGGTGCTGGATGCCCGGTTCGATCTCCGCGCCGGTCATGGCAGCCAGCGCGGGCTGGGCGAAGATGCGGCGGGCTTCGCGGAAACCGGCGATCAGCGTCTTCATGTCATAGGGATCGGCGAAGAAATTGGGATCGATCACCGGCTTGTCCTCCGGCCGGTTGCTCGCCAGGCGCACCGAGCCGGCGCTTTTGGGGCGCAGCAACTGGATCAGGCCCATATAGCCGTGGGGGCGGGGAACCGAGCGGGCGTCGAGCTTCAGACCCGCAAGGAAGGTGATCTGGATATCGGGGCGGCCGCTGCCGTCGGTGCAGAGGAAGCCGCCGGCTTCCGCGACGTTGGAGGCCAGCATCCCTTCGCGCTTCAACAGATATTTGATCGGGCTGAACAGGATGCGGGGCAGCACCCTGGCCGAGACGGCGTAGGATTCGGCCGTAGGGTTTTCCATCGCGACATGGACGGTCGGATGATCCTGCAAATGCTGGCCGACGCCGGGGAGGTGATGGACGACATTGATCCCCATCTCGCGCAGATGGGCCTGCGGACCGATGCCCGACAGCATCAGCAGTTGCGGCGAATTGGTCGCGCCGGCGCACAGGATGATCTCCCGCTTCGCGCCGATCGTGTGGCGCGCGCCGTCCTTCTCGATCTCCAGCCCGATTGCGCGGCCGCGATCGAACAGGATGCGGCGAACCAGGGTTTCGTCGAGGATGGTGAGGTTCGGGCGCTTGATTGCGGGATGGAGGAAGGCGCGGGCGCTCGACAGGCGGGTGCCGTTGCGCTGGTTGAGGTCGTAGCGGCCAAAGCCGTCCTGCCGATCGCCCGCGAAATCGTCATTGCGGTGATGGCCCGCCTGCGTGGCGGCGTCCACGATGGCGGCGCTGACCGGGTTCCAGCTTTTGGGCTTCTGCACGTCCAGTTCGCCGCCCTTGCCATGCCAGGGCTTGTCGGGGCCGGCATAATTTTCGACCGCCTTGAAGGCGGGAAGGACGTCGTCATAGGACCAGCCTGTGTTGCCCTCCGCCGCCCAGGCTTCGTAATCCGCCTTCTGCCCGCGAATATAGACGCCGCCATTGATGGCGCTGCAGCCGCCGAACAGCTTGCCGCGGGGAAAATTGATTTGGCGGTTGTTGACGGCCGCGTTGCCGGAGAGCGACTGTTTCCAGTTATATTTTTCGTGCGGCAGCAGGAAGATGTTGCCGACGGGCATGGCGGTCTTGAGGTTGACGGGCCATTTCCTGTCGGACGGTCCGGCCTCGATCAGGACGACGCGGTTGGCCGGGTCGGCGGACAGGCGGTTGGCCATCAGGCTGCCGGCCGAGCCGGAGCCGATCACGATATAGTCGAAACTGTCGCTCATATATGCGCGTCCTTGCGGCCGAGCGCGGGCACATGGCCCCGCACGGCGATGAAACCCAGGGCGTTGACCAGCATCAGGGCGGCGAGCGCGCCGAAGAAGCCGAGATTGCCCCAGTCGATGAGGAGGGCACCGGCCACCGCGCTGACGATCGCACCGACACGGCCGGCCGCGCCCATGAGGCCGAGGCCGCGGGCGCGCAGGCCAGTGGGGAAGGCGTGGGCGCCGACCGCGAACATGGCGGACTGGGCGGCGCTGGCGAACAGGCCGAGCGCGCCGAGGCAGGCGAGGACGGCCGCTTCGTTGCGGCCGCCGCTGATGGGAAGGAGGGCGAGCGTGGCGCAGACGGCCGCGCCGACGATCGCCATCAGGATCAGCACCGGGCGCGATCCGAAGCGGATGATGGCGAGGCTGGCGATCATCGCGCCTATGGTGCCGCCCATGTTGAAGCTGGTGAGGCCCAGGCTCGCGGTCTGGAGGCCGAAGCCCGCGCTGTTCAGCATCGTGGGCGCCCAGTTGAACATGAGGTAGATCATGAACATGCCCGAGAACATCGCGACCGCCAGCGCCAGCGTGTCGCGCAGCAATGCGGCGCCGAACAGGTTGCGCATCGGTTCGTAGCGGGGCGCCTCCCCCGGGGCGAGCGGGACATGGGCGGCCGCGGCGGGATCGGGATGGCCGATGCGGCGCAGGATGCGGTCGAGTTCGGCGGCGCGGTCTGGCCGTTCGGCGAGATAGCGCGGGGATTCCGGCAGGATGAACCACAGCCAGGTGACGAAGATCATTGTCACGACCCCGCCAATATAGAAGAGCCAGCGCCATCCGAGGCCCGGCAAGATCAGGGCTGCCGCCACGCCGCCCAATATGCCGCCGATCGAAACGCAGACGACGCCGAAGGTGACGGCGACGCTGCGCCAGCGGACCGGGGTGAACTCCGCGATCATGGCGCTGGCGGTGCCTGGGACGCCGCCCAGGCCGACGCCCGCCAGCGTCTTCAAGGCGGCGACCTGCCACAGCGCGTCGGTGAAGCCGGTGGCCAGCGTTGCGATGCCGAATATGGCGACGCCGATGATGAGTGCGCCGCGGCGGCCGAAACGATCGCCGACCCAGCCCGACGTCAGCGTGCCGATGGCCATGCCGACGAAGCCGAGCGCGAAGACGGAGCCGAGCGCTTCGCGCCCGATGCCCCATTCCCTGAGCAGCGACGGTGCGGCGAGGCCGAGCATCTGGTTGTCGAGGCCGTCGAGGACGACGGTCGCGGCGATCATCAGCACCGACCAGATCTGGTAGGACGACATGGGTATGTCGTCCAACATGCCTCTAGTGCTGCTGCCTTCTATCGTGGCGACCGCCAAGATCGTCTCCTTGAGCCTTTGGGCCGTTTGCGACCGCTTCATTCATTTGCCGGTGTAACATTGAGAAACCGGAATATCGCAATCAGATGTCGAGGACGAGGTTTGCCGTTTTCGATCCCGAGCAGCAGACCATGATCGACTTGTTGGCGGCCTTGTCATCATCGCTGAGGAAATGGTCGCGATGGTCGGGGATGCCGTCCAGCACCTTGACCTCGCACGTGCCGCAAATCCCTTCCGAGCAGGCGAAGCCGACATTGACCCCGGCGCTCAGCAGCGCGTCGAGCATCGTTTCGCCTTCCTCGACCGCGATGGTCTTGCCGCTCCTGGCGAGTTCCAGCGTGTAGCCACCCTCGGTCGCCATTTCGGTTTCGGCCGAGAAATATTCGATATGGGCGTGGCCTTTGGGCCGGTCGGCATTGATCGCGACGAAGGCGTCGAGCATCCCGCCCGGACCGCAGCAATAGAGATGCGCATCGGCGGGCGCGGCGGCGCAGATGGCCTTCAAGTCCAGGCGACGACCGCCGGGGATGCCGTCATAGGCGATTTCTACCCGGTCGTGATCGGACAGGCGATCGACATAGGCGGCGCGCTCAGGCGATGCGGCTACATAATGGAGTTCCCAGCTTTTGCCGAGCTTCTCCAGCCGCGCGATCATCGGCAGCATCGGCGTGATACCGATCCCGCCGCCGATCATGACGGTGTGGCTGGCATCTTCCACCATCGGGAAGTTGTTTTTCGGTTCGGAGATGTCGAGGATCTGGCCGACCTGCCATTTTTCATGGATGTGGCGCGATCCGCCCCGGCCGTCGATCGCATGATGGACGGCGATCTCATAATAGCCGCGGATCGCGGGGTCGTTCACCAGCGAATAGCTGCGCGCCAGGCCGGGCGACAACTGCACATCGACATGGGCGCCCGGATCGAACGCGGGCATCAGCCCGCCATCGACGGGTTCGAGGATGTAGCTGTTGATGCCCTCGGCTTCCCAGCGGATATTCTTCAGTCTTGCGCGCATCACCCTCTCCGTCCGGTGCGATGCGTCTCATGGCAGGGCCGGGGCGCCATGGATCGGCGAACCGGACAAACCGCAATGCGTTTCGTCACCTGTATAGTCCTTGTCCGGGGAGCCGGGGCATGGATCGCCCCGGTCCTTGTCGTCATGTCACTCAGCCGCTTCGACCTTGTCGGGCCAGCGCACCGCCTTGGCCAGCGCCGATTCATAGGCATTGGCGAGCGTGTCGCTGGGATCGTGCAGGAAGGAGCCTGCGCGCGCCCGGTAGAAGATGCTGGGATCTTCGATGCCCGGCGGCAGCGTGCCCTTGTTGGCGAGCGCGCGGGCGGCAAGCAGCACGCGGCGGCGAACGCGGGCGATCATCTGGTCGGTCGGCGCCAGATTTTCAAAGCTGTGGTCGGTGATCGGCCCCATGCTTTCGGTCACCGCCTGATCCTGCATCGTGATATTGGCGATGCCGGTGAACTGGGTGCCGTTGCGCTGGGTTTCGCGGTCGATCGCCCAGTCGTTCTTCTCGCTGTCGGGCGAGCGCCAGCGGCCGTACCAGTCGGTCGTGTTAGGCGCATATTCGAGCGGCGCGAACAGCGGCGTGCCGTCCTTGAGCGTCGAGGTATAAGCGGGGTTGCCCGCATCGACGCCGCAGGTGATGTCGAACAGCATCGAATGCTCGTCGTCCATCGGCACCCAGGCGCGGGCGATGGCGCGGGTCGCGAAACGATTGTTCGGCGTCTGTGTCCAGAAGGGGAACATATAATGGGCGACGCGCCAGCTCATCTGGCCGTCGTCGTTCGGGCGATAGCCGCCATACATGACACCCCAGTCGGCCTGCGCGACTTCATAGTCGGGCGCGCGGTTGAGGACGGTCGGGCGCATAGGATGGTCTTCATCCAGATCGTCCGCCTCGATCGAACCGACATGCAGGAAGCCGACATGGCTGGTGTCGATGTCGCCTTCCAGCGCCTGGAGCCAGTTGCAGTCGCGTTGCAGGCACCAGATTTCGGCGTCCGGGTGCATCGTCGCCTCGATTTCGGGCAGCGGCGGCGGGGCGGACTGGTTCTCGCCCATATAGACCCAGATCAGGCCGTTCGCCTCGTGGGTCTTGTACGCCTTGGCATGGACCTTTTCCTTGAAGTCCATGCGCGCGGGGACCGACGGCATGTCGACGCACTTGCCGTCGACGTCGAACTTCCAGCCATGATAGACGCAGCGTATGCCGTTTTCCTCGTTGCGGCCGATAAACAGCGACGCGCAGCGATGGGGGCAGCGGTGGTCCATGATGCCGACCCGGCCGCTGCTGTCGCGGAAGGCGATCAGCTTTTCGCACAGAATCATCAGGCGCACCGGGTCGCCATCGGCCTTCACCTCGGAGGACAGGACGGCGGGCAGCCAATATTGGCGCATCATCGTGCCCATGACCGTGCCCGGTCCAACCCTGGTCATGTCGGCGCTATCAGTGGACTGCATGAGTTTTCAGCCTCTTCCTTGCTTTTCGTTATCGGCGCGGCTTGAATCGAAGCCAGTGCCATTCCCTGATCCCTGACTAGAGGGTCGCAGCCGCCTGCCCCAATCGGAATGTGGTCGGACCATTCAATAATCGGGACGATACTATTGCACCCATTTCCTTTTTGCTGCTTCACGCTCCCCAGGCGGCGTCAAGCCGTGTCGTTAAGGGAGAGTCCGGGTAATGATTTTCAGCTTTAAAACATCCTCCGCGCTGGGCGCGATCATCGCCGTGATGGCGGCTGCCCCCGCCTTTGCGCAGGCCGATCAGCCAGCCCCGCAACAGGCCGCACAACAAGATGCTCTGTTCCCGGAAGATATCGTCGTCACTGCCGAGCGTCGCGAATCGACGGTGCGTGAAGTGCCCTTTTCGATTGCAGCCTTTGGCGGCGAACTGCTGCGCGAGGCGCAGGTCTACAGCCCGGCGGCCCTGACACAGCAGATGCCCGGCATCACCGTCAATACGGCCGACAAGTCGCTGTCGATCGTCGCGATCCGCGGCAATGTGTCGACCTTCCGTACCGCCACGCTGGATACGCCGGTCGCCTATTTCATGGACGACGTCTATTATGTGTTCAACAACGATCTGAACGCGAACTTCTACGACACCGATCGCGTCGAAGTGCTGCGCGGGCCGCAGGGCACCTTGTTCGGACGCAATGTTGTGGGCGGTGCGATCGCCGTTATCACTAAGAATCCCGACTTCAAGGATGATTATTACGCCCAGATCACCGGCGGCAATGGCGGCTATGTGCGCACCGAAGGCATGGTCAACGGCACGCTGGTCGACGACAAGATCGCCGGCCGCTTCGCGTTCAGCACCGAACATAATGACGGACTGATCGACACGCCGAACCAGTCGGGCAGCTATGGCAAGTCGGACAGCTATTCGGCCCGTGGTAAATTGCTGTTCCAGCCGACGGACACGCTCAAGATCGTCCTGTCGGGCGATTATAGCTATACCAAGGGCAATGGCGGCGCGATCCAGCTCGGCATCGGCGGCAATCAAGTCATTCCCGATACGTTCGGCGATTTCAGCGACGACAAGTGGACGAATAACGACTTCGTGTCCTCGCCCTATCGCCAGCGTCTGCGCGGCGGCTATTTGCGCGGCGACCTCGACCTGCTGGGCGGCACGCTGACGTCGATCACCGGCTATCGCATGAATGACAGCCGCGCGATCAACGACGACGTGCCGGTTGGCACCGAAGTTCCCGTGTTCGACCGCCGCCAGGTGGTGAAAAACCGCAGCTTCACGCAGGAAGTCCGCTTCGCCTCGGCGCCGGGCCGCTTCTCCTATGTGGTCGGGGCCTATTTCCTGTCGGCCGATGTTTCGACCACCAACATCTTCTTCTACAGCCCGCTGCCGGGTTCGGCGGTCAATGCCGGCGTCCGGCGCAATCCGGACGTGACCAACATCACCCGCGTCCAGGAAGGCAATGTCCGCAGCCTGGCCGTGTTCGGCGAAGCGACCTTCGAGATCACCGACAAGCTGGCGGTCGTGGCCGGCGGCCGCTACACGTCGGACCGCAAGAAGATCGACTATCACGCCTTCTCCACCACCGACGCCGGCGCGATCCCGGGCTTCGGCTTCCCCGGCGAGGTGTTCGCGTCGGGCGGCAAGACCTGGGACGCCTTCACCCCGCGCTTCACGCTGAAGTTCGAGCCGATGGACAAGGTCAACATGTATGCGACCTATGCCAAGGGCTTCAAGTCGGGCGGCTTCGTCGACAATGCCTATCGCAACCCGACCATCCCGCTGGAACCGGAAAAGGCCGAGAATTACGAGATCGGCGCCAAGTCGCGGCTGTTCGACAACAAGCTGGACCTGAACGTCGCGCTGTTCCGGCAAACGACCAAGAATCTCCAGAATTTCTCCGGCGCGGGCGGTATCGCGCATACCTATAACGGCACGCTCAAGATGAAGGGGCTGGAGGTCGAATCCGTGATCCGTCCGGTCGAGGATCTGCGCCTGACCGCCAACTACACGCATCTGGTCGGCAAATATACGTCGCTGCGTGATCCGCTGGTGAACCTCGATTATTCGGGCAACCCGGCCAAGTTCGCGCCGCGCGACAGCTTCACCGTGGGTGCGGCCTATACCGGGCGCCTGGGCAATGGCGCGACGCTGACGCCGCAGGCGGACTTCAATTTCTCCACCCGCATCTCGACCGATGATGCGAACACGCTGCGCCTCTACGACAATCTGCACGAGGATACCCGCGGGCGGACGCTCAATGCACGGCTCAATTACGAGACGGCGGACGGGCGGTTCCAGATCGGCTTGTGGGGCAAGAACCTCACCAACAACTATCAGATCGTCAATGCGGACGACATCACCGCCTTCCTCGCGGTGCCCGGCAACGGCACGACCTATTGGAAGATTTTCACCAACACGCCGCGGACCTACGGCCTGACGCTGTCGTTCCGTCACTAATGATATGGGCGGGGAGGGCGATGCCTTCCCCGCTTTTTCTTTTGCCAGTTTCAGGACGGACCTATGACCGATCAATTCACCCTTCCCGCCAATGGCAGCTTTTCCTTCGCAGGGCGCGCCGCCTTGGTGACCGGCGGCGGCCGGGGCGTGGGAGAGGCGGTGGCGCGCGAAATCCATGCCGGTGGCGGGCGCGTGGCGGTGAGCGACGTCGATATCGATGTCGCGCAGGCGGTGGCGGCTTCGCTGGATCCGTCGGGCGAAACGGCGATCGCCCTGACGCTGGACGTGCGGGAAAAGGATCATTTCCTGGCCGCGCGGGACAAGATGGCGGCCCTTTGGGGCAAGGTCGATATTGTGGTGAACAATGCGGGCTTCGCCAAGCGCACGCCGACGCAGGATATATCACCCGAAGAATTTGACGCGATCGTCCAGATCAACATGCGCAGCGTGTTCCTGAGCTGCCAGATATTCTCCGAACATATGCGCGAAAATGGCTATGGCCGGATCGTCAACATCACTTCGCTCGCCGGGCAGAATGGCGGGACGGTCGCCTCCCCCCATTATGCCGCGTCGAAGGCCGGGGCGATCATGCTGACCAAATATTTCGCGCGCTATCTGGCCGGGACCGGCGTGACCGTGAACGCCATCGCGCCGGGACCGATCGACACCGCCAAGGCGCGCCTGTCGGCCGAACAGATCGCGCGGGTCGAGGGCGAAGTGCCGGTCGGCCGCTTCATGGCAGTGGGCGAGATCGCGGCCGCGACGGCGCTGCTGGCGTCGGACCGGGGCGGGTTCTTCGTCGGCGCGACGCTGGACATGAACGGGGGGCTGTATTTGCGGTGATCCCGCTTTGCCATATTCATTTCCCGCTTTTCTTATGGCTTTATGGGATTGCGATTGGCGGTTCGGTACCGGGCATCCATAATCATGCCCAACAATAGGGTAGCGCCGGAGCGATGCACCGCCCGGCCGGACAATGGAGAGCAGCATGTTCATCTACAACGCATGGTATGTGGCCGCCTTCGCCGCCGATATCGAACCGGGCAAGACGCTGGGGCGCAAATATCTGAACAAGGCGGTCGTGCTGTTCCGCACCGAAAGCGGGGAAATCGCCGCGCTGGAGGACCGGTGCAGCCATCGCGCCATGCCGTTGTCCGCCGGCCATGTCGACGGCGACGTCATCCGTTGCTGCTATCATGGCGTCGAGTTCAACGGGAAAGGCGCCTGTACCCGTATCCCCAACCAGGCGCGCATCCCCGCGTCCGCCAATGTCCGCCATTATCCCGTGGTGGAGAAGGATCATCTGATCTGGATATGGATGGGCGAACCGGCGCTGGCCGATCCTTCGATCATCGTCGATAGCCCCGAACATAATGATCCGGCCTGGACCTGGCGCCCCTATAATTTTCCGGTGAAGGCCAACTGGCAGCTCATTATCGACAATATCATGGACCTGACCCATGTGCCCTATATCCATGCGCGCACGATCGGCGGGAACCCGGAGCAGCATTATAATGCCGACACCAAGGTCGAGTTTGACGGCCGCAAGGTGACGCTGTTGCGCAAAATGCCCAATTCGGTGCCGCCCAAATCCTATATCGATGCTGGCGGCTTCAAGGGCCGGGTCGATCGCTGGCAGGAGGTGCGGTTCGAGCCGGGCATCGGCATGACCTGCCGTGTCAATGCCGGTGGCTGCGAGGTGGATACCGGCGCCTATGAGGGCAAGCGCGACAATGGCTTCATGCTGGCGAACAATCATTTCATCACGCCGGAGACGGAAACGACCAGCCATTATCTCTGGACCATCTGCACCACCGCGCCCAAGGAAAGCGGCGTTCCGGACGTGCTGTTCGACCAGTTTTTCGATACTATCACCGAGGATGAGGAAACGCTGCAGGCGCAGCAGGCGCGCATCGATGACGAACCGGAGCGGCCCTTTGTCGGCATCGCCAGCGACGGCGCGGTCAACCAGGCGCGCCGCCTGCTGAGCGCGATGCAGGAAGCGGAGGAAGGCGCGAAGGTCGCGGCCTGACGGTCTTATGCCCTCCGTTCGCAACGAATGGAGGGCGTTTCCATTGCGTATGGCCTGCACATAGCGGCTTGCTCCGTTCGATCCGCCATGCTGTAGCGTCTTCATGAAGATGCGCGAACTGGAAGAGCGGACCGGAGTCCATCGCGAGACGATCCGCGTCTATCTGCGCGAAGGATTGATTCCAGAGCCGGCTCGCCCCCGCAAAACCGTCGCCGACTATGGTGAGGAACATGTGCAGGCGATCCTGGCGGTGCGGCGGTTGCAGCGCGAAAACCGGCTGACGCTGGCGCAGATCAAGGCGATCATCGGTGGCGAGGGGACCGAGGGGCGGGTCGAGGCCAGCGCCTTCGATCAACTCGAGCAACTGGTCGCGCATCGCGTGGGCGTGGACGGGCCGCCTGTCACCATCGCCTCGCTGCTGGAACGCTATCCCCATGCGGTGGAAGACGCCCGGACGCTGGCGAAGATCGGCATTCTTGACGTCATCGAAACGGAGCAGGGCAAGGCGCTGAGCATTACCTGTGCGCAGTTGGTCCGTATCTGGGGCGACATGCGCAAGGCCGGGTTCGACCAGCGGCTGGACTATACGCCAGACATCCTCGGCTTCTATACCGAAGCTGCCGATTTTGTCGGCCGTTGGGAAGCCGTCACCTTCATGGAACGGGTCGAGGGCCATATCGATGTCGGACAGGCCGCGACCATGGTGGAACATGCGTTGCCGCTGATGCTCGATTTCTTCGGCCTGATGCGTCAGCGCGCCTTCTTCCGCCATGTCGACGCAATCCGTGCTGGCAGGGAAACGGAGCGTCCCGACGAGACGGTCAAACCGTCCGCCGCTCAGCATTGACGTCAGCCGCGGGGGCGGTTTTGCCCCTCGATGGATTGCGTATCGTTAATCGTTAGTTCCCCGGCGATGGCTTGGTCGCTGATGGGCAGGTTGCTTGTCGCCGTCCATTTTCAGGCCCTTCGGCTCATTCAATCTGTGGACGAGCATTCAGTTTTTGGGACATGGCGATGCCATTCTCAGTGATAAAATACTATAATAAAATGCTTTTTATTTCAGGATTGCCAAATAGTCCGAACGATTTTTGTGATTGACGACTCTCTCCATCCATAGTTACGTAAATGGCATACGCAATACGCAGAGATCCTTTAGGGCGGCGTAGCAGGAGAGGGTAGTTCCATGGCGACTTCGCTGGATGCCGATGTGCGTCCGATCATTCCCGATGACATCGCCCGCGTCGTGATCGCACCGAAAAGCTATACGGACGACGCCACCATCTATGGTGCGTTCCGGTGGCTGCGGGAGCATATGCCGCTGGGGATCGCGCAGGTTCCGGGCTATGATCCGATCTGGGTCGTCACCAAACATGCCGACATCAAGGAAGTGGAGCGCAACGGCAAGCTGTTCCACAATGCCGATCACAACCCGATCCTGGTCGATCAGGCGTCCGACGCTTTTACGCGGGAGATCAATGGCGGGTCGCTGCGCATATTGTCGTCCCTCACCTATATGGACCCGCCCGAACATGCGTCTTACCGCACGCTGACTTCCAACTGGTTCATGCCGGGCAAGATCAGCAAGCTGGAGGAACAGATCCGCGTGCTGGCGCGCCAGTCGGTCGACAATCTGCTGAGCTTCGACGGAGAATGCGATTTCGTCCGCGACTTCGCGCTCCATTATCCGCTGCGCGTCATCATGACCCTGTTCGGCGTGCCGCCAGAGGACGAGCCGCGGATGCTCAAGCTGACGCAGGAATTTTTCGGCGTGCATGATCCCGAGGAACAGCGGCCCGAAATGGCGGCCGATCCGGTGGTGGCGGCGAAGCAATGGGCGGCCTCGATCGAAGATTTCTACGTCTATTTCGACAAGCTGAGCGCGGCGCGGCGCGAGCAGCCCACCGACGACCTGCTGTCGCTGATCGCCAACTCGCGGATCAACGGCGCGCCGATCCCGCGCGACGAGGCGAACGGCTATTATGTCGCGATCGCCACCGCCGGGCATGACACGACATCGTCGTCCACCGCAGGCGGGCTGCACGGGATGATGGTCTATCCGGAGAATTGGGCGAAGGTGAAGGCGGACCCGTCGCTGATCCCCGGCCTGGTGGACGAGGCGATCCGCTGGACCAGCCCGGTCAAGCATTTCATGCGCAACGCCACCGCCGATACGCAGGTGCGCGGCATGGACATCCGCGCGATGGACCGGCTGATGATCTGCTACCCATCGGGCAATCGCGACGAGGCGGTGTTCGCCGATGCCGACCGGTTCGACATCACGCGTTCGCCCAATCCGCACATCGCCTTCGGTTTCGGCCCGCATATGTGCCTGGGCCAGCATCTCGCCAAGCTGGAGATGCGCATATTGTTCGAGGAATTGTTGCCGCATCTGGAATCGGTCGAACTGGCGGGCGATCCGCGGCTGGTCGAGACCAATTTCGTCGGCGGCTACAAGGCGCTGCCGATCCGCTTCAAGAAAAGCTGAACCCTCTCCCCCTGGGCCGCGCCCTGCAAGGCGGGCGCGGCTCCTTCTTATCAACTGGAGACATGGCCCATGAATGCACCCTCAACGATCGCCGCCGGACTGCACGGCGAGAAGGGGCATGAAGTCCGCCTGCCGCAGCAGAAGATGCTGATCGGCGGATCATGGGACGCGGCCGGGGATGGTCGCACCATCGACGTGGAAGACCCGGCGACGGGACAGGTGTTCGCAAGCGTTCCGGCGGGTAGCGCTGCGGATGTGGACCGGGCCGTGACAAAGGCGCGCACTGCGTTCGAGTCCGCCGCCTGGGCGCGGATGCGGCCGCTCGATCGCGGCAAGATCATCGAGGCGATCGCCCGCAAGATCGAGGATCATGCGCAGGAACTGGCGCTGCTGGAAAGCTATGACAATGGCAAGGCGGTGCATCATGCGCTGGCGGTGGATGTGCCGGCAGCCGTCGACATCTTCCGCTATATGGCGGGCTGGTGTTCGAAAATCTACGGCCAGGTGAATCCGATTTCGGGCGATGGCCGCCAATATCACAGCTATTCGGTGCGTGAGCCGATCGGCGTCGTCGGCCAGATCGTGCCGTGGAACTATCCGCTCGCCATGGCGGCGTGGAAGATCGCCTCGGCGCTGGCGGCGGGTTGCACCATCGTGCTGAAACCCTCCGAAGTGACGCCGCTGACTGCGCTGCGCCTGGCCGAACTGGCGCTGGAGGCCGGGCTGCCCGAAGGCGTGCTCAACATCGTCACCGGCTATGGCCATGAGGCGGGGCAGGCGCTGGTCGAGCATCCCGGCATCGACAAGATCGCCTTCACCGGATCGACCCGCGTCGGCAAGCAGATCGTCCAGACGGCGGCGAAGGATCTGAAGCGCGTCACGCTGGAACTGGGCGGCAAGTCGCCCTCGCTGATCTTCGCCGATGCGGATATCGAGAAGGCCAGCATCGGCGCTGCGCTCGCCATCTTCTTCAATTCGGGGCAGGTCTGCCTCGCGGCCTCACGCCTCTATGTCGAGCGATCGGTGTTCGACAAGGTGGTGGATGGTGTCGCACAGGTCGCCAAGACCTTCAAGCTGGGCCATGGCCGCGATCCCGACACAATGCTGGGGCCGCTGGTGTCGAAGGTGCAGCAGGGCCGGGTACTGGACTATATCGCGCAGGGCAAGGCGAGTGGCGCGGACCTCGTCACCGGCGGCGGGACGGGCGATCGGGACGGCTATTTCGTCGAGCCGACGATCTTCGCCAATCCCGACGCTGACGCCAGCATCGTGCGGGAGGAGATTTTCGGCCCGGTGCTGGTGGCGACCCCGTTTGACGATGTGGACGATGTCGTCCGCCAAGCCAATGACACCCGCTATGGCCTGGCCGCCAATATCTGGACCCGCGATCTGTCGCGCGCCCACCTGACCGCGCGCAAGCTGCAGGCCGGGACGGTGTGGATCAACACCCATGGCATGAATGATCCGTCCGCGCCCTTTGGCGGCGTCAAGGAATCCGGCTGGGGTCGCGAGGTCGGTGAGGAGGGCGTGCTTCATTATACCGAAACCAAGACGGTGACGGCGCTGCTGGACGATTGAGGCCAATCAAAACAAAAATCGCGGCGGGAGGATGGCAATGGAAAGGATGAGCATGACGGCACTCACCAACGTTTACATGACCGAAAATTGTGAGCGTCATATTCCCAATCCGGCCATCTACAAATGGAACCAGAGCTACTATTTTAACTTCTACGACCGGCAGGCGAAACTGGGTGGCTTCATCCGCTTCGGGTTCATGGAGAATATGGGCGAAACCAATGGCTTCGCAATTTTCTTCATGGACGGAAAGCCGCTGTTCACCCGCATCAACATGAATCTTCCCTACACCAGGGACCGTCCAGATGGTGGGGTGACCGTGGCGGGCGTGCGCCTTGAGGCGATAAAGCCGTTGCAAACCTGCCGGATCACGATCGACACCGAGGATTTCGGCGTCGACCTGAGCTGGGATCAGCGCTTCCCGATGGGCGACAGTATCGTTCCGGGGAACGAGGACGATGCGATCGCACGCGAACTGGCCTATATCCATCTGGAAGGCGTGTGCGACGTCACGGGCACGGTGCGCCTGCGCACCGGGCAGACCATCACGATCAAGGATGCGGGCTTTCGCGACGTCAGCTGCGGCCCGCGCAATTGGGCGGGAGTGCAGCATTACCGGCTGGCATGGCCGATCTTCGACAATGGCATGTCCTGCGTTGCGGTCCACGCCATCACCGAGCAGGGCGAGGGTTATCAGAAGATTCTGCACGACGGGCAGCGCTGGCATCATATCGGCCGGGTCGAGGAAGTGATCGAATACGAGCCCGACGAGATGGGCTTCAAACATGTCCACTGGAAGGTGTGGGACGAGGATAAACGGCTGTGGGAGTTCACCGCCAAGCCGTTGTTCCGCTGGCAATTTCCCTTCGACAGTTTCGTGATGGTCGAACAGATGATGGAATATCGGCTGAGCGACGGGACGGTTGGCTACGGCATGGGCGAAGGCGGCTTCCGCTTTCCCTGGGAAGGCAATGGCAATTGACATGAGCGAGATCATCGACGCGCCGTCGATCGACAGGATCGATATCTGGAACCGCGACGACATGGAGCCGCGCATCCGGGAGATACTCGACAGGACCGTGCGGGACCGGGCGAAAGGCCCCTATGCAGCGAAGACCGATGGCGAGGTCATCGCCATGCTGGAGGATTATTTCGCCAGGACCGAAGGGCTGGAAGCCATCGGCATTTCCGATGTATCGCGCATGGCGGGCGGCGCTTCGAAGGAGCAGTTCGCCTTCACCTTGCGGCACAGGGAGGACGCGGCGGGGGAGCGGCTGGTGCTGCGCATGGACCCGCTGGAGGCGATTTCGCAGACCTGTCGTGGCCGCGAGGCGCAGGTGCATGTCGCCTTTGCCGACATATTGCCGGTCGCATCGGTCCGCAGCATCGATGCGGACGGCGAGATAATGGGCCAGCCGGCGATCATCCTGGGCTTCGTGAACGGCGTGACCGAGCCGAGCGAAGGCACGGGACATGGCGTGTCGGGCATTGGCACGCGCTATGACGATTGGGCGGACAAACTGGCCCCCCAATTTATCGACGCGCTGGCGCAGGTGCATCGGTTCGACTGGCGCTCCGCCGACCTGTCCTATTATGCGGCGCCCGAAGCGGGGACGCGACAGGCCGCGATCTGGCAGGTCAACTGGTGGTCGCAGGTCTGGTGGGACGGCGTCGTCCAGCCGGTCGCGATGGTGACCTATGCCGAACGCTGGCTGCGCGAACATGCGCCGGTCTGCGACGCGCCCGTCATGTGCCACAGCGATCTGCGGCTGGGCAATTTCATGTTCGAGGAACCAAGCGGCAAGTTCACCGCTGTACTGGACTGGGAACTGGCGCATATCGGCGATTTCCACGAGGATATCGCCTGGGCCATCCAGCGCCTTTTTGGCACCTGGACGGACGACGGCACCTTCTTGGTGTGCGGGCTGATCGCGCGGGACGAGTTCCTGTGCGCCTATGAAGCCGCGTCCGGCAACCGCATCGATCCGGTGAAACTGCGCTATTATGAGGTACTCAACGCCTATAAATGCGCGGTGATCGACCTGGGCCAGGCGATGCGCGCCGCGACGCAGAGCAATAATCACCAGGATATCATCCTGACTTGGCTTGGCTCCGCCGGCGCCGTGTTCCTGGAACAACTCGTCATGCTCATTCGGGAGGCCTGACCCATGCTGCCCAATATCGACCTGCGCATCGCGAATATGATCAAGGCGCTGGAGCAGGTGGTCCTGCCCGCGCTGCCGCGCGACCAGCGCCTGGCCCGCGATCAGGCCATGCTGGTGGCCGGCCATTTGCGCATGATGGGCGAACAGTGGAAGTCCGCGCTCCGTTACGAGCAGGTGGCGCTCGACGATTTGCAGGCACTGGCCCGGCATCTGCTGCCCGATGCGCCGGCCTTGCTGGCGGACGATCTGAAAGCCGCGCTGGCCATGGCGCAGGCGTGCGATCGCGTCAGCGTGACCGCGATCGAGCGGGCCAATATCGACCTTGGCCACGCCGTCGATGCGGTCATCCTTGGCGGAAAGGATCATGCGCCGCTGCCGCCGGATTCGATCGAGGCACTGCTCGACTATGCGCTGCGTCATGCCCGGCGGGAGCGAAGCTGGTTCAAGGCCAACCGGCTCGATCCCGACCAGCATGACCTGCCTGACCTGGAGACGATGCTGGCTGAAGCCGACTGACGACCCCAGCCGAAGAACAGAAAATAGAAGGAGACGTCGAAGATGCCTGAGACCGCCGAGCCGTTCGCCGACTATCCCGTGCAAAATGCCTATCGCCACAAACTGGCGGAAGACGGCCGGGAATCGGCGACCCATCAGTTCGTCCTGCCGCAATATGGCATTGCCGGCTTCTATTATCCTACCGTGCGCGCCAACGGCCATGCCAAGGGACGCCTCCACCTCTTCGGACCCGGCCTGAGTGCGCCGATCGAAGAGGAGGTCGAGCAGATGGTGTCGGAGGACATGGACTTTGACGACTGGCGCTTCGGCCCCCTGCTGATGGCCGTGCGCGAGCCGTTCAAGACGATCGATCTGGGCTGGGTCGGCGATCGCATCCAGTTCGAAGGACAATGGAGCGCGATCCATCCGCCCTATGCCTTCAGCATGCACCCCAAGGGTAATCCGCCCTATTATGGCGACGACCGCACCGAGCAGCATGGCAGGATCAAGGGCAATCTGCGTATCGACGGCAAGGATTTCGCGCTCAACGACTTCATGATCCGCGATCATAGCTGGGGGCCGCGCGTCTGGGGCCTCAACCAGCATTATAAATGGTTCCACGCGACCACCCCGAGCGTGTCGGTGCATTTCTTCGAGATGATGTCGTTCGGCAAGGTCGAAACGCGCGGCTATCTCTTCAAGGACGGCCTCATGCAGCATGTCCAGAGCATCGACTATGACATCGATTATGACGAAGACATGATGCAGGAGCGCTTCCGCGTCACTGTCACTGACAGCGACGGGCGGTCGGTCTTCGTCGATTGCCGGGCTTTCGCGACATATCAGCTCGACCTGGACCCGATCGTCCTGCTGAACGAAGCCGTGGTGACGGCCACGATCGACGGCGAACAGGGCACCGGCTGGTGCGAATTCTGCTGGAATCGCGACTATCTTAAATTCGCCAAGCCCTATGTCCGGCGCTTCGCCTGGTGATGGAGGATATCGCCATGCAGGTGACGCCTGCCCGCAGCGGGGACGTGGACGTCTGGGACCGGTCCGAGATGGAGCCGCGCATCCGCCATATTCTGGAACGGACGGTCCGCTTGCGCGATACCGGTCCCTACCGGCCAAAGTCCGACGCCGAGGTGACGGCGATGCTCACGGGCTTCTTCGCGGCGAAGGGCCTGGAGGGGATTGCGATCACCGACGTCGAGCGCATGTCGGGCGGCGCATCGAAGGAACAGTTCGCCTTCACGCTGACCCATCGCGAAACCCCGCAGGGCGAACGGCTGGTGCTGCGGATGGACCCGCTGGAGGCGATCGCCCAGACCTGTCGCGGCCGGGAAGGGGAAATCCAGTCGATCATGGGAAACCACATGCCGGTCGCGCCGGTACGGTGGTTCGATGCCGATGGCGACCTGCTGGGACAGCCTGCGGTCATCCTGGGTTTCGTGCGCGGCGTGACGCAGCCGAGCGAGGGCGGGAGTGGCGGCGTTTCCGGTATGGGGGGACGGCTGGGCAGCCTGATCGACCGGCTGGCGCCGCAATATATCGACGCGCTTGCCACCACCCATCGCTTCGACTGGTCGCGCGCGCATCTGCGCTTTTTCGATGCGCCACGCGCCGACAGCAATCAGGCGGCGATCTGGCAGGTCAACTGGTGGTCGCAGGTCTGGTGGGATTGCCTGGTGGAGCCGGTGCCGGTCGTGGCCCTTGCGGAGCGATGGCTGCGCGAGAACGCCCCGCTGTGCGACCGGCCGATGCTGGTGCATGGCGACCTGCGCATGGGCAATTTCATGTTCGAGGAACCGAGCGGGACGTTCACGGCCGTCCTCGACTGGGAACTCGCGCATATCGGCGATTTCCACGAGGATATCGCCTGGACCATGCAGAAACTGTTCGGGGCCTGGGGCGACGATGGCGTTTTCCTGGTCAGCGGACTTTTGCCCCGCGACGACTTCATTGCGCAATATCAGGCCGCTTCGGGGAATCGGATCGACCCGGTCAGGCTGCATTATTATGAAGTGCTGAACGCCTATAAATGCGCGGTCATGGATCTGGGGCAGGCCATGCGCGCCGCGATCGCCAGCAACAACCATCAGGAGGTCGTGTTGACCTGGCTGGGCTCTGCCGGGGCCGTCTTCCTGAGCCATATCGTCCAACTGATCCGGAAGGGCTGACCCATGCTGCCGAGTATCGATCTGCGCATCGCGAACGTCATCAAGGCGCTGGAACAGGTGGTCCTGCCGGCGCTGGCCGGGCGCGAGCGGCTCGCCAAGGACCAGGTCAATCTGTGCATCGGTCATTTGCAGATGATCGCGCAGCAATGGCGATGGGCGGCGGCATTCGAGGCCGGTTCCTTTCAAGCCATGATCGCGTTGGCGGAGGAGATGGAGCCTTCCGTCGATAGCAGCTATGCCGAGGAACTGACGCAGGCGATCGCGTCGGCGAAGGCGGTGGACGGGCAGGATCTGGCGGCCGTGGAACATGCCATCGTCGCGCTGGGCGGCCTGATCGACCGCATCATCCTGGGCGAGGATGGCAAGGTGGTGCTGGCGCCCGCCGTCTGGGAGGCGGTGCTGGGCTATGGCGAGAAGCAGGCGTTGCGCGAACGGACATGGTTCGCCGCCACTGGCCTGGACCCCGATCGACGGGAACTGCCGAGCATCGCGGCGATGATGGCGGAATGAAGCACGAGAACCCCGTCCTGCCCGAGCATGATCCCGCCGGCGCGCTGGCGCGGATGGTCGCGGACACACGCTACGAGGACTTGCCCGCTGGCGTGATCGATCTCGCCAAGCGAGCGATCCTGGACACGCTGGCGGTGACGATCGCGGGGTCAGGCTGGGAGGTCAGCCCCGCCATCGCCGCGCAGGTCGCGGAATGGGGCGGGGCGCCGCAGGCGACCGTGCTGGTCCACGGGCACAAGGTGCCAGCGCCCATGGCCGCGTTCGCGAACGGGGTGATGGCCCGCGCCATCGACATGGGCGACGTGCATGAGACGGGCGGTCATGTCACCGAATGGAATGTGCCGGCCATGCTGTCCGTGCTGGGGATCGCCGCAGGGCCGGTCAGCGGCCGGGATTTCCTGACTGCCTATGTCACCGGGGCAGAAGTGGGCGTGCGCGCCAGCGCGGCGCTCAATCTGGTGCGCTATCATACGACCTGGGGTATGCCGGGCGAGTGGAACGGGCCGCTCTGCGCGGCCGCATCGGTCGCGCGCATCCTGGGCCTGAACGCCGACGAGACATGGAATGCGATGGGCATGGCCTATACGGTCCATGGCATGTCGGAATATAATAAATATTCGGAAGGCACGCAGATGGCGCGCGTGCAGCACAGCTTTGCCGGCGATACGGCGGTCAAGGCGGCGCTGTTGACGCGGCGCGGGGTGACGGCGCCGCGCGGTATATTCCAGGGCGTGCCGAGCGGCATATTGCGCCATGTCGCCTGGGACGATGTGCGGCCCGAATTGCTGACCGACGATCTGGGCACCCGCTGGCAACTGGCGGAAGGGCTGTCGATGAAGCCCTATTCAGCGTGCAAATTCACCCACAGCTTCATTGCCAGCACAGTCGCCATCATACAGGGCCAGAGGCTGGACTGGCGCGACATCGACCGGATCGACTGCGTGGGCAGCAACAGCGCGCGCATGACATTCGAGCCGGCTGCGGCGAAATGGAACCCGCGCAGCGTCCCAGAAGCCATGTTCAGCGCGCCCTATACGATCGCGACGGCGGCGATCAGCGGCGGCTTTTTCCTGCAGGACCTGCATGTCGACCGGATCATGGACGAGGAGCGGCGCGCACTGATGCAACGCGTCCACATCATGGCCGATCCCGCCCATGCCGACCAGTTCGAGGGCTTTCCCGTCACGATCACGCTGACGGATGGACGGCGCTTCACCCATGTCACCCCTTATGTGAAGGGCCATAGCCGCAATCCCATGGACTGGGACGATCTGGCCGACAAGCTGGGTCGGTGCGCGCCCTTTGCCGCCGTCGCGCTGCCGCAGGCGAAGCTCGACAAGTTGGTCGCGCTCTGCCGCGCCATGGAAGAGGTGGAGGATATGCGCGACGTCCTGACCTTGATGACCGCCTGACATTCCGACCTTTCCGCAACATTGGAGAACATCATGAAGGCCGCCATTCTCAACAGCCTCGACGGCACATTCCAGATCGAGGAGATCGACATCGATGCGCCGCGCGGCCGCGAGGTGCTGGTAGAGGTGAAGGCGTCGGGACTGTGTCATTCCGACCTGCATTTTGCCGAGCAGGATTTCGGCGTACCCTTGCCGGCTGTTCTGGGACATGAGCTGGCGGGCGTCGTCCTGGCGATCGGCCCGGAAGTGCGCGAGTTCGTGGTCGGCGATCATGTGGTGGGATCGCTGATCCAGTTTTGTGGTCATTGCCGCGCCTGCATTGGTGGGCGGACCTATCAATGCACTCATCCGGAAGAGACGCTGCGCGACGATCCTGACCATGCGCATCGCCTGACCCGCAATGGCGAGGGGGTCGCGCAGGTCTTCGGCACGGGCGCTTTTGCCGAGCGCGCGCTGGTGCATGAAAACCAGCTTGCCAAGGTGCCCAAGGAATTGCCCTTCGCCCAGGCATCGCTGCTGGGTTGCGGGACGATCACCGGCGCTGGCGCGGCCATCAACACGGCGTCGGTCCGGCCGGGCGATACGGTCGCGGTGATCGGCATCGGCGGGGTCGGGCTGAATGTGATTTCCGGGGCGCAACTGGCGGGCGCGGCCCGGATCGTCGCGATCGATATGCAGCCGAAGAAAGAAGAGCTGGCGCGCAAATTTGGTGCTACCGACTTCATCGACGCATCCGCAGGCGACAGCGTGGCAGCGGTGCAAGCGTTGATCGAGGGCGGCGTCGACCATGCATTCGAGGTGGTGGGCATCAAGGCGACGTCGGAACAGGCGATCAAGATGGTCCGCAAGGGCGGCGGCGCCTATCTGATCGGGGTGCATTCGCCGGCCAATACGATCGACGTCAACGTCACGATCGACCTGCTGACCAACCAGGTCGACCTGCGGGGCGTCTATATGGGGTCGTCCAATATCAAGCACGACATCCCGATGTACGCCCGGCTGTACCTGGAGGGTAAACTCAATCTGGACGACCTGATTTCGCGCGAGATCAGCCTGTCCGATATCAACGACGCCTACAAGGAATTGAAGGGCGGGGCGATCGCACGCAGCGTCATCACCTCCTTCTAGAGACCTTCACGCGGGGCAACGCCATGGCGGGCGCGGCCCCGTTCGCTCATCCGGTCGATATCGCCGGGCCAGAAAGGCGCATCGAAGCCGGCGGTCAGCCGTTCGATGCGCCATGCGCCATCTTCCGCCCGATAGTCGGTGCGGTAGAAGCCGGTCGTTTCCAGCTTCGCCGCCCGGCCATCCGACGACATCAGCAGCAGATAGCTGAGCGTCGTCGCCTGATCGGAGGTCTGTCGTTCCACGATGGTGTTGAGGATCATGTGGCGACGCTGGTCGTGCTGGTGCGGCCAGAATTCGGTCAGCCAGCGCACGACTTGATCGCGGCCGACAAAGGGGCCGATCGGAATGCGCCCCAACACATCGCCTTCCCATATTGCGTCCTGCGTGAAGCAGTCGGCCAACGCATCGGCGCGGCGCTCGTCATAGGCCCAGCAGTAGCGTGCGATGCGCTCGCAGATCACTTGCCTATCCGTCACGCCGTTCGGTCCTTCAGGCGCACGCGCCTCGCCCAGCGCGAGCATACCGGCATGATGCGCCCAGCCGGGCATAACGAACGAATCGTTCGATGGTTCACTCATGATGCAGCGTTCGCGGCGGGAACGCCGAACAGTTTCGGGATAAGAAGGAGTTCGTCCAGCGTGCTGCGCGGGTCGAGCGCCCCGTCGAGCGAGCGGAGGGTATCCACATTGTCGCGCAGATCTTCCGGGCCATGGTCGGGATTGAAATAGCCTTCGCCTACGACGAAGCCGACGCGTGCGACCTTGCCCGACGAGACGCTGAAGATGTCACCGTTGAGTGTAGTCGAGCGATGGGCGAGCCATAGCACCGCCGGCGAGACGATGGCGGGCGGTCCCATCGGTACTTTGCCCGCGCGAATGTCCGCCTGCCAATCGTCGCCGCCTGCGTCCGCGCCGCCGAAAAAGGCGTCGCGATTCATGCGGGTGACTGCCATCGGGGCGATGGCGTTGATGGTGATGCCGCTGTCGCCGACCTCGTTCGCCAGCGCCTTGGTGAAGCCCGCTACGCCGAGCTTCGCGGCGCCGTAATGGACGAGTTGCTCATTGCCCGCGAAGCCGGCGTTGGATGTGGTGTTGACGATGCGGCCATGGCGCTGCGCGACGAAATGGGGCCAGACCGCCTTCGACATTTGGAAGGTGCCGTCCAGCGTCACGGCGATCATTCGTCGCCAGCCGTCGTCGCTAATATGCTCCAGCGTCGCGAAGTCGATTATGCCGGCATTGTTGACGAGTATGCTGACCGAGCCGAAGGCATCGAGCGCGGTCCGCACGACGGCGGCGGCGCCCTCCGCGGTAGTGACGCTGTGACTGTCGGCTACGGCCCGGCCACCGATGGCGACAATCTCATCCACCACCGATTGGGCGACCTGGGTCGATCCACCTAGGCCATCGGGTTCGACGCCGATGTCGTTGACCACGACCGCTGCGCCCCGCGCCGCGAAGGCGAGCGCATGTTCGCGACCGAGGCCCCGACCGGCACCGGTGATGATGACGACATCGTGGTCGAAGCGCATCTGGTTCATGTGCCGCCTCAGCCCGGAATTTCGAACAGGCCGGCCGACCCCATGCCGCCCGCCACGCACATGGAGACCACCGCCCAGCGCACGCCTCGCCGACGCGCCTCGATCAGTGCATGGCCGGCGATGCGGCTGCCGGTCATGCCGAAGGGATGGCCGAGCGCGATGCCGCCGCCATTGACGTTGATCTTTTCCGGATCGATGCCCAGAAAATCGCGGCAATAGAGATATTGGCTGGCGAAAGCCTCGTTGATTTCCCACAGGCCGATATCCTCGACCTTCAGGCCGGCGCGATCCAGCAACTTGGGAATGGCGAAGATCGGACCAATGCCCATCTCTTCCGGGGGACAGCCAGCCGACTGGAAGCCGCGATAGAGGCCCAGTATCTCGCGCCCCTCCGCCTTCGCCGTCGCATGGTCCATCACTATCTGGGCGGAGGCGCCGTCCGATAGCTGGCTGGCATTGCCGGCGGTCACGAACTTGCCTTCCTTCACGATCTGGCCGTCGCGCCAGACCGGCTTCAGCCGGGCAAGACCCTCCGCCGTGGTGTCGGCGCGGATGCCTTCGTCCACCGACAGCATCAGCGTTTCGGTGCCCGACATGCTGCCGTCCTTCTCGACGATATTCTTGGTGACGGTGATCGGCGCGATCTCGTCCGTGAAGCGGCCGGCCGCGACGGCGGCGGCGGCGCGCTGGTGGCTGATGGCGGCGATCTCGTCCTGCGCCTCCCGGCTGATGCCGTACCGGTCCGCGACGATCTCCGCCGTCTCGATCATCGCCATATAGGCGTGGGGCTTGCGGTCCAGCACGGCCGCCGGGCGGGCGCGATGGGTGGGGGCATAGTCGCGCGTGTGGGTGATCGATTCGACGCCGCCCGCAACGGCAACGTCCATGTCGCCGGCGATGATGCCGCGCGCCGCGAAAGCGAGCGCGGTGAGGCCGCCGGCGCATTTGCGGTCGACCGACGCGCCGGGGATCGAATCGGGCAGGCCGGCGGCGAACACGGTGGTGCGGCCGATGTTGAAGCCCTGATCGCCCCATTGCGAGCCCGCGCCGAAGATGACGTCGTCGATCCGGGCGGGGTCGATGCCCGCGCGGGCGATGGCGGCGTTGACGGCATGGCCCGCCAGCGCCGGGGCGTCGGTATCGTTGAAGGCGCCGCGCGTCGCCTTGGCGACGGGGGTGCGAGCGGTGGAAACAATGGCAGCTTCACGCATGGACATTCTCTTTTCAGCGGATGGTTTCGAGGAAATCGGTGAGCGCGGCCAGAAAGGCGGCGCGAGACTGATGGTGCAGCCAGTGGCTGGCGCCGGGGAAGCGGACCAGGCGATGGTCGGCGATGCGGTCGAGCCGGTCGGCTGCGGGTTCGGGAATCCAGCTTTCCCCGCCATAGGCAAGCAAGGTGGGGCAGGCGATAGCCGCCAATATCTCGTCCAGATCGACGCCATGGGCATCGTAGGGGGCACGATCGCGACAGGCGTCGTCATATTTCCAGCGCCAGCCGCCGTCGGCGGTCCGGGTGACGCCATGATAAGCGAGGTGGGCGATGGTTTCTGCGTCCATCCCGGGATTATGCGCGGCCATCCGCGCCGCCGCCTCCGCAACGTCGGCATAGATACGGGGCGTGCGCTGCCGGTCGCGACGCTGCCCGTCGATCCATTGGCGCAGGCGGGTGGGATAGGGTTTGGACGCTTTCGCCTGATCGCGGATGATCGGCAGCTCGACTCCCTCGATGCTGCAGAGCGATCGCACCCGTTCGGGGAAGGTGGCAGCGAAACGCAGGGCGATGTGGCCGCCCATGGAATGGCCGACGAGATGGATGTCGGACAGGCCGAGCGCATGGACGCAATCGGCAATGTCGATGACATGGTTGGACAGGGCGTAGGAGCCGCGCCCGGTCCAGTCGCTGTCGCCATGGCCGCGCAGGTCGATGGCCACGACATGATAGCGATCGGCAAGGGCGCTGGCGATCCAGTCCCAATTATGGGCGTGGTCGAGCAGGCCGTGGACCATGAGCGCGGCGGGATTAGCCGGATCGCCCCATGTCAGGACATGGCGGCGCGATCCGCAAATGTCGACGAAGGTGGAATTCGGCGCGATCATGGGTCAGTCGGCGACCGGCTGGGCGCGCAACGCGCGACGCAGGATCTTGCCGGTCGGCCCCTTGGGCAGCTCGTCCAACAGGGTGATCGCGGCGGGCACCTTGTAAGCGGCCAGATGCGTGCGGCAATGCGCAAGTATCTGATCGGGGGTAGGTCGACGGCCGGGCTGGAGCGCGACGAAGGCGACCGGAACTTCGCCCAGCATCGTGTCTTCGCGGGCGATCACCGCGGCTTCCGCCACGCCGGGTATCTGGTAGAGAATTTCCTCTATGTCGGCGGGGTAGATATTCTGGCCGCCGCGGATGATGACGTCCTTCTTGCGATCGACGATATAGGCATAGCCGTCCGCGTCGAGATGGCCGATGTCGCCGGTCCGCAGCCAGCCGTCGCGCAGCGCCATCGCACTGTCGAGCGGCGCGCGATAATAGCCCGCCATGATGTTCGGTCCGCGCACGATGATTTCTCCGCTGACGCCGACCGGGCAAGGCGCGCCAGTATCGTCGACGATGGCGAGGTCCATGCCGTCCAGCACGCGGCCGATGGTGCGTTCCCGCTCCATCCCGCCATGATCGCCGAGCCGGACCTGCGTCAGGGTGACGAGTGCCGTCGCTTCGGTGAGGCCGTATCCGGTGAGCAGCCGGACGTCCGGGGCCACGGCGAGCAGCCGCTGGAGGAGGGCGGAGGGCACTGGCGCGCCGCCGGTCATGATCGTGCGGAGCGAACCGAGCGAATCACGGTTGGCGGAAGGATGATCGAGGATTTTCTGCAGCATCGTCGGCACGGCGGGCAGGAAGGTGCAGCGATGCGCGGCGATGGCGTCGATGCAGACGCCTGCGTCGAAGCGCGCGTGGAGGACCAGCGTGCAGCCGGTCACCAGCATCGCGTTGATGCACTGGTTGAGGCCGAACGTGTTGTAGAGCGGCAGGGCGCACAGGATGACGCTGTCGCCGTCCAGCCCCAGCCAGCCCGGCGTGCTGTCATAATTGGCGGCGAGATTGCCGACGGACAGCATGACGCCCTTGGCCTTGCCGGTGGTGGCGCTGGTGAGGAGGAGCATGGCCATGTCCTCCGGCTGGAGCGGGACGGGCGCGGGAAGGGGCGAGGCCTGCTCGATCGCGAGCGGCAGCGACCGGCTGTTCGCGCCATCTGTCGGCGCATCCAGCAAGATCAGCGGGCAACCCATGTCCGCGTCCAGCGCATCGGCGAGGTCGCGGGCAGTGACGATATGATCGAGCGCGCAGCAGGCGACGGCATGACGGATTTCGCCCGCGCGATAGAGGATGTTGATCGGCGTCACCACCGCGCCGAGTGCGAACAATGCCTGCTGGACCAGAATGAAGTCGGGCGAGGCGCGCAGCAGCAGCCCGACATGGTCGCCATGGCCGATACCCAGCGCGGCAAGGCCGCCGGCCATCGCCTGCACGCCCTGCGCCAGCCTGGCGAAGCTGTGCGTCGCGCCTTCGAAGAGCAGCGCTGTCCGGTCGGGCGATTCCGCGGCGAGGTGAAAGAGGCGGGCGGCGCGATTAGCCATGGCTCGCCTCGGCCAGGGCGGGCAGGGACAGTCCGTAGCTGGCGGTCGCCGTGCCGGCGAACAGGGCGTGTTTTTCCGTGTCGCTGGCGCCGGCGGCCAGCCGCTTGAAGGCGTTCCAGAGCGTAGCGTAGGAATACATCGCCTTGTCGACCGGGAAATTGCTTTCGAACATGCAGCGATCCGCGCCGAACAAGTCGATGCAGCGTTCGACAGTGGGCCGCCATGCGTCGGCCAGTTCGATCGAGGATGGCGGCGCGTCGCGTTCGTGCCAGCGCGCGCCGCAGATGATCATGCCGAAGCCGCCGATCTTGACGCGAACATTGGGACAGCGGGCAAGGTCGGCCATGTCCTGCGACCAATGCTGGAAATTCTCCTCTGCGCGCCCTTCATAGGGGCCGACGCCGATGATGCAGCCAATATGGTCGAGGATGATGGGCAGGTCGGGCATGGCTCGCGCAAGCGCCGTCAGTTCGGGGATCTGCCGATGATAGAGCATCGCGTCATAGGCAATGCCCGCCGCCTGCACCCGCGCGAGCCCGGCGCGATAGGCCGGGTCGGCCAGCATCCCTGCGGGGGAAGGGCGCAGCACGATGCCGTTGGGAAACAGTTCGTCGCGGGAAACGGAGTGGCGGATACCGCGCAGCCGGCCGTCGGCGGCGTCAGCATGGGCGGCCAGCACCTCCTCCACCGCGTCGCCCAGCATCAGGTCGGCATGAGCGACGATGCCCGCGGCGATCATGGTTGACGCGCCGCGCCGCGAGGCTTCTGCGGCGATGGCGGCGACCGCTTCTGTTTCGCCAACAGGCGCGAGATCGGCCTCCCCCTTGGTGCGATAGGCATAATGGGCCTGGACGAAGACGGTCGCGTCGATCCGGTGGCCTTCGCCCAGATCGGCCAGCAGCTCATCGAGCAGATAAGGGACGCCCGATTCCACCCACAGGTGATGATGCGGGTCTATGATCGGCAGGTCGGGATCGATCGCCTCTTCGCGGGCGCGGGCCAGCCACGCCGGATTTGGCGTCGGATAGCGATAGCGGCCCGTCACGTCCAAACCCATATCCTGCCTCTCCATTCTTGCTTTGCCCGATAATGTTTCGGATAAAAGCAAAAAGCAATCTCCTTATTCCATCCTCATAATCTACAATTTCGCCCGGAATAGGGCATTCTCCTTCCCATCGTCAAAATCCGACTAATCGTCGAATTATCTTGACTAGGGCGTTGATGGCGGCATAACCAAGGCTACAACGCCGTTCACCGCTTCAAGCATGGGAATGGTGCTGGGATGAGGAATGCACTGATGGCACTAAGCAAGGTGGGGGTCGTTGCGACCGCCCAGACAGAATTTCGACCTGCCTGGAACAATGCCCAGCATATCGATCTGATCTCTTCGGTGGTCACGTCGGTATTCAAGGGTTCAGGCCTGACGATCGATGATGTGGATTTCATCATCGATTCCGGCAGCGACGTGCTCGACGGCCGGTCCATTTCCAACTGTGGTTTCCTCGGTGCGCTCGGCGCGCATCACAAGGAAGAGGCGCGGGTCGAGGAAGACGGGCTGTGGGCGGCGCTTTACGGCGTGAACAAGATCCGCTCCGGCTCGTCCTCGGTCGGCCTGATCGTCGCTTACTCCAAGCCGTCGGAATCCAATGTCGATCTGCACTGGAATGCGCAGGTGGAGCCTTTCTACCAGCGTCCGGTCGGCTTCGGCCAGCGTGCCGCGAACGGCATCATGGCGCAGCGTTATCTGGCCGACAGCGGCCTTTCGAGCCGCGATCTGGCCGATCTGGTCGCAGACCGCTGGGCGGCCGCTGCGGCGTCGGGCAAGGTGTCGATCGATGACCTGCCCGACGCCGACGCCATATTGGCTGCGAAGGAGGGGGCGGCTCCGCTGACCGAACTGATGTTCGCCCGGCCGGTCGACGGCGCCGTCGCCGTACTGATCGCACGGGAAGACATTGCCCGGCGGGTCAGCCGCAATCCGGCCTTCATCACCGGCATGGGCACATCGATGGATACGCATAGCGTCGCCGCGCGCGAGGTCGGCCGACTGTCGTCCGCCGCCACGGCCGCCGCCATGGCTTACCGCAATGCCGGCTGGGCGTCGGCGGATGCGGACATTGCCGAAATCAGCGGATCGTCGGTGATCGGCGAATTGCTGGCGATCGAGGCGCTGGGACTGGCGGAAGCGGGCAAGGGCCTGTCGGCCGCGCGCGACGGCAAGGTCGCGATCAACCGGTCGGGCGGCGCCTTGCCGGCGGATCCGATCATGGCGACCGGCCTCGTCCGATTGGCGGAAGCCAGCCGGCAACTGAGCCAGCCTGAAACGTCCAGCGGCGGCACTCCGCGCCGCGCCATCGTCCACGGCGCCGGCGGCGTCGGTATGCAGAATAACTGCGTCTTCACTCTCGAGGTTTGATCATGGGCCGTCATGTAGGAATAGTAGGGGTCGGGCAGACCCATCATGCACGCCGCCGGACCGACGTCAGCCAGGCGGGACTGGTGCGCGAAGCGGTGGACCGCGCGCTTGCGGACGCCAAGCTGAGCATGGAGGATATCGACACCGTCGTCGTCGCCACCGGCCCGGTGCTGTTCGCCGCGGTGAACCAGCCGGAAAAATGGGTGGTCGACGCGATCGGCGCGCAGGGCAAGTCGGTGGTCCGCCTGACCAGCGGCGGCGGCGCGGGCTTCGCCGGGGCGCTGGCCGGCTATTATCAGGTTGCGGGTGGCTTTTCCGAACGCACGTTGGTCGTCGCCTATGACAAGCTGTCCGAAGGGCAGCTGCAATATTCGATCTCCACCCTCTACGATCCCTTCTGGGGCCGGGAGTTCGCGGTCGGCATCATGGGCTTTTCCGCCGCCTACTGGCGCGCGCGCATGGACGTGCTGGGCCATACCGAGGAAGCGGCGGCGATGGTCGCGGCGAAGAACCGCAAGAATGCGATCGCCAACCCCTATGCGCATGTGAAGAAGGAAGTGTCGGTCGACGACGTCCTCAATTCCAAGCCGCTCTGCTGGCCGATCAAACTGCTCGACGTGCCGCCCATTTCGGATGGCGCCGCTGCGATCGTGCTGTCTTCCGAGAAGATGGCGCACCATTCGACCAGCCGTCCCGCCTGGATTCGGGGGATGGCCTATTGCTGCGAAGCGGACAATGCGCCCGAACGGTCGCTGATGCTGTCGGAGCCGCTGGCGATCGCCAGTCGCCAGGTCTACCGCGCCGCCGGTATCACCAATCCGCGACGGCAGTTCGACGTGGTGGAGGTGCAGGAGCCCTATAGCTGCTTCGAGCTGAACTATTATGAGAGCCTGGGGCTTTGCCCGCCGGGACAGGCGGCCGAGCTGATCGCGTCCGGCGCGACCCAGTTGGATGGCGATATTCCGGTAAACCCGTCGGGCGGTTGCATGGGGGCCAACCCCATCGGCGCGGTCGGCGTGATCCGCCTGATCGAAGCGGCGACGCAGGTCATGGGCAAAAATGAAAGCCACCAGATCAAGGACGCCAAGACCGCCCTCGTGCAGTCGGGTGGCGGTTGGGCCAATCTGCGCGGTTGCGCCGTTCTGAGCGCATAAGGAGAGACACGATGTTTTCCGCACCGGACAGCTATCCGATCGACCTGCCGACTTTCCACAGCGAGATCAACCTGCCCTATACGCTGACTCCCGGCCGGGCGGCGGGGACGTTCCTGGCGGAGGTGAAGAACCGCCGGATCATCGCCTCGCGCTTCGCCTCCGGACAGGTGGTCGCGCCCGCGCAGGATTTCTCCTCCACAGGCGGCGAGGAGCCCGAAGCCTTTGTCGAGGCGCCGCACACCGGTGTGCTGACTGCCTTCACCCGTGTCGACGGGCAGGTGATCGGCTTCATCCGCCTCGACGGCTGCGACAATGATTTTCCGCACCGCATCCTGGCCGAACTGGATGATATTGCGATAGGCCAGCGGGTCGAGGCGGAATGGGACGACAGCGTCGAACAGTCCGTTCTGGCTATCAAGGGCTTCCGGATCGCGCCCGACGCGCCGGTCGGCGCGGTCAAGGCGCTGGCCGGGACGGAAGAGCCGCTGGGCGTCATCCCCTATGCGATGAAGCTCGATTATGAACATGCCTATGGCCCCTATTATGGCCGCATGTTCGACGAGATCCGGGAAAATGGTCGCTTCATGGGCGTGCGCTCGCCCGGCAGCGACGTCGCTTTGCTGCCCCCGCGCGAGATTGACGACGTCACCCACAGCCGCACCGGCACCTGGAAGGCGTGCGCCGACACCGGGACCATCCGGGGCTGTTCCATCATCAACATGGAAGTCTATGGCCAGACCCGCAAGGTGCCCTATGTCTATGCGGAGATCGTGCTGGACGGTGCGTCGACCCGCATGATCCACGTGATCGAGATCGACAGCCTGGAAGAGGCCAAGGAGAAGATCAAGCCAGGCACCCGCGTTCGTGCCGTATGGACGCAGGGCGAGCGCAAGGGACGCGTGTCCGACATCGAACGCTTCGAGGTCATCGAGGGGTGAGCCATTATCGCATCACCTCCCTCCGGCTGGGCGAGCTGTATCTGCCGCATGGCGGATCGGTGATGCGCGATCCGGTGCATTGCTGGCTGGTCCGGGGGGATGGGCGCACGATCCTGGTGGACAGCGGGATGGCTGACATCCCGACCATCCACAAGCGGCTGCGGGTGGGCGGCACGGGCGGCGGGCATCCGGCGCTGGTCGCCGCGCTGGCCGGCGAAGGGCTGACCCCGGCCGACATCAGCCATGTCGTGCTGACCCACATGCATTTCGATCATGCCGACAATCTGGACCTGTTCCCCGACGCCTGCATCGTGGTGCAGCGGGCCGAGATGCTTGCGGCGGTCGATCCGGTGCCCTCTCAACGGGTCTTCTACTGGCGCTCTACGCTCGACAATCTGATGGCGCGCAAGCGGCCGGCGCAATTGATGCTGCTGGATGGCGACCATCAGCTTTTTCCCGGTATCCGCCTGCTGTCGGTGCCAAGCCATACCGAGGGGATGCAGGTCGTCATCGTCGATACCGCCAAGGGCAAGGCGGCGATCGTGTCGGACCTGGGCGACCATTATCGCTACTGGTTCCCGGCCGACGCGCGGGCGACCAGTCATCCGCAACGGTCACTGACCGGCGCCTATCTGACGGGCAATATCCGCAGCGAGAGTGAGCGCGACTGGCAGCGCGCTATGCGCCGCGTGCAGGATAATAGCGACATCGTCATCCCCGCCCACGACTTCCGCATTCCGCGCAACATTCCCGACGAATGGTTCGCGATCCCCGATTCCACCGACGGCGACCTGGCGCATGAACCGCCCGAGCCGGCCGCTTCCGCATGAGGATGCCCCATGGCCTATAATAATCTGCTCTACGATGTCAGCGACCGGATCGCGACGATCACGCTGAACCGGCCCGACGCGATGAACGCGACGACCGACGAACTCTATCAGGAATTGCAGGATTTGCTGGGCAAGGTCGCGGCCGACCGGGACGTTGGCTGCATCATCCTGACCGGCGCGGGGCGCGGTTTCTGCGCCGGCGCGGACCTCAAGGCGCGCAAGGACGACATGACGCCGCTGCAACGCCGCGCGCGGCATCGCTGGATCTTGAAGGATATATTGGAGCCGTTGTTCCGCATCGAAAAGCCGGTGATCGCGGCGGTCAATGGCGCAGCGGCCGGGGCGGGGTTCAACATCGCGCTCGCCTGCGACTTCATCGTGGCGAGCGAGAATGCGAGCTTCATCCAGGCCTTCGCGCGCGTTGGGCTGGTCCCGGACCTGGGCGGCCTCTACCTGCTCGGCAGGGTGATCGGCATCAACAAGGCCAAGGAGCTTTGCTATACCGCCCGCAAGGTGTCGGCGCAGGAAGCGGCAGACCTGGGCATCGTCAATCATGTGGTGCCGCATGACGAACTGCTGGAGCGCGCCCGCGCCATTGCGGCCAAGATCACCGCAGGATCGCCAACCGCGATCGGCATGACCAAGACGCTGCTCAACAAGGCCAGCAATTCCACGCTCGACCAGATGCTGGAATATGAAAGCTATGCGCAGACCGTCGCCTATCTGACCCCGGAATATGAGGAGGGCGTGCAGGCATTCCGCGAAAAGCGCGCGCCCGATTTCGCCGCAGCCGCAGCAAGGGGCTGAAATCATGGACTTCAGCTACAGCCCGCAGGAAGAAAGGTTTCGCGCAGACCTGCGCGCCTGGCTGGCGGACGCCCTGCCGCCGGGCTGGGGCGAGACGGTGTTCGAACCGGAAGACGAGGACGAGCGGGCGATGTTCCGTCTGGCCTGGGAGCGCAAGCTGCATTCGGGTGGCTGGAGCGGGATCAACTGGCCGGTCGAATATGGCGGGCGCGGCGCCACGCTGGTCGAGCGGGCGATTTTTGCCGAGGAGATGGCGCGGGTGGGGGCGCCCGAGGGGCTGAACATCATCGGCCATAACCTGGCCGGGTCGACGATCCTGCGGCACGGGACGGAGGCGCAGAAGAAATATTTCCTGCCCCGCATCCTGTCGTCGGAGGATGTGTGGTGCCAGGGCTTTTCGGAGCCCAATGCCGGGTCCGACCTGGCGTCGGTGCGCACGCGCGCCGAGCGGCGGGGCGACAAGTTCATCGTCAACGGGCAGAAAATCTGGACCAGCTTCGCACAATATTCGCAATGGTGCTTCGCGCTGGTGCGGACGGACCCCGACGCGCCCAAGCATAAGGGCCTCAGCTTCCTGTTGATCGACATGAAGAGCCCCGGCATCTCGATCCGTCCGCTGCGGCAGATATCGGGCGAGTGCGAATTCAACGAGACCTTCTTCGACGATGTCGAGGTGCCGGTGGACAATATCGTCGGCGACATCAACGACGGGTGGCGGATCGCGATGACGACGCTGGCCTATGAGCGGGGGCCGGAAGATGCGCTGGGTCGCCAGATCCGCTTCAGCCAGGAACTGGAAAAGCTGGTCGGCACGGTCGCCGCGACGCCGCGGGGCGACGCCATGCTGATCGACGATCCGATCGTGCGGCAGAAGCTGGCGCGTTCCGTCACGGAGGTCGAGATCATGCGCCTGAATGCGGTGCGGACCTTCAGCAAATATCTGAACGGCGACGATCGGGGGCCGGACGCATCGGTCATCAAGCTCTACTGGAGTCATGCGGCGCAGAATATGTACGAGGCGGCGATGGACATATTGGGGCCGACGGCGCCGATCGCCGCGCCCGATCCTTTGAGCGCGGGCGGCGGGCGGTTCCAACTGAGCTATCTCCAGTCCAAGGCCTTCACCATCTATTCCGGGTCGTCGGAAATCCAGCGTAACATCATCGGCGAGCGTATGCTCGGCCTGCCGCGTTAGGGGGACGGCCCATGAATTTCGGCTTCAACGAAGAACAGAAGAGCCTGGGGGAAACGGTCGCCGCCTTGCTGGCCGACTTCCCGGCACTGACCGGCCCCGACCCGGCCGAAGCACGCGATCCGGCGGTCTGGCAGGCGCTGGCGGACCTTGGCCTGTTCGCCCTGCTGGTGCCGGAGGCGCATGGCGGGGTGGGGCTGACGCTGGTCGACGTCGCACTGGCAATCGAGGCGCTGGGCGCGGGTCTTGCGCCGCCGATCGCCGCGTCCACCCTGATCGCGACTGACATCATCGTGCGCGCAGGCACCGCGGCGCAGCAGGCGTCGCTGCTGCCGCGCATCGCCACGGGCGAGTTGCGCATCGCGCTGGCTATGCTGGAGAATGGTCAGGGCTATGACCCCGATGCGGTGCAAACCGTGATGGGCGGCAATGGCGTGACCGGATCGAAGATATTGGTGCCCGATGCGGATGTCGCCGACCTGCTGCTGGTGCTGGCGCGCATCGATGGTCGCATTGGCCTTCTCCTGGTCGCGCGCGATGCGCGCGGGGTGTCGATCCGCCGCCATGCCGATATCGATCCGTCGAGCGGGCTGTGCGAAGTGACGCTGGACGGCGCCGCACTGATGGACGGGGCGCTGGTCGGCCATGCGGGATCGGGTGACGTCGTTCCCCGCCTGATGGATGCCGCGGCGATCGTCTATGCCGGCATGGCGATGGGCATGGCCGCAAGGATGCTGGACGCATCGGTGGACTATGCCAAGACGCGGGTCCAGTTCGGCCAGCCGATCGGGGCATTCCAGTCGATCAAGCATCGCTGCGCCGACATGGCCGTGGCTGTCGAGGCGGGGCGGTCGGCTGCCTATTACGCCTTCTGGACCGCGGCGGAAAACGACCCCGACCGCAGCCGCGCGGCGTCGATGGCCAAAGCCTATTGCGGCGAAGTCGCACGCGATGTCTGCAACGAAACGGTGCAGATCCATGGCGGCATGGGCTTTACCTGGGAATTGGGACTGCACCGCTTTTTACGCCGGGCAAAGGTGCTGGAGCATGGCTTTGGCAATCATGTCTGGCATTATGAGCGGATCATGGTGGAAACGCTGGCTGCGCAGGCGGTCGGCGACAAAGCCCAGGCGGCCTGACGATCAGGCCCTTCATCACATGGTATGGACCGGATGAGCGAACAATTGCTGCGTGACATCGAAATACTGACCGACCTGTTCAAGGCCGGCGGCTGGACCGAGTTGCGGGTCGAAAGCGGCGCAATCAGCCTGCTGTTGTCGAAGGACAAGGCGACGCTGTCGCTGGACGGGGCGCAACAGGCGGCGATGCCGGTTGCGGTGCCGCCTGTTGCGCCCGCGCCAGCCGCACCGGAACCCGTCGGAGCGGGCGCCAGTGCCGGGCCGATCGATCCCGCCTGGACCGCGGTGAAGGCGCCCAATCTGGGCACCTTCTACCGGTCGCCCAAGCCCGGCTCCCCGCCCTTCGTGGAGGTCGGGCAGCGGGTAGAGGCGCATACCGAACTCTGCCTGATCGAGGTGATGAAGCTCTTTACGTCGGTCAAGGCGGGGATAGCCGGAACGCTCCAGCACGTCGCCGTGGCCGACGCCGATCTGGTCGAGGGCGGACAGCCGCTCTTCTACATCGCGTGCGACTAGGTCTGCACCCCAACATTCTGAAAGACGCGCCGGACGGCCGCGGGAGAGTATAAGCGAATGGCTCATATCGAATTTCTCGACGAAACGATGCGCGACGGGCAGCAGAGCCTGTGGGGCCTGCGCATGCGCGCGGGCATGGCGCTGCCGGTATCGCCGCTGATCGACAGGACGGGCTTCAAGACCATCGACCTGACCGGCGGCGGCATGCTCGACGTGCTGACCCGCTATTGCCAGGAAAATTATTGGGAGGGTCTGGACCTGCTGGTCGCTTCCATGCCCAACACGCCGTTGCGGGCCGGGCTGCGCTCCAACGCCAATGTCACTTTCAGCGTCAGCCCGCGCGCGCTGATGGACCTGTGGGTCCGGCGCCTGTGCGCGCATGGCGTGCGGTCCTTCTGGATCTATGACGTGTTGTTCGGCTTCGACAATATGCTGCGCCTGGCCAAGGTTGCCAAGGAAAGCGACGCCTGGGTGGCGGCCGCCGTCATGTTTGCGCTCTCGCCCGTCCATACCGACGCCTATTATGCGGAAAAGGTGCGCGTGCTGGCCGCGAGTCCCGACGTGGACAGCATCCTGCTGTACGACACGGCCGGCGTGCTGGAGAAGGAACGGCTCCAGACCCTGATGCCTGGCATCGTCGCGGCAGCCAATGGCAAGCCGATCGAATTCCACGCCAACAATCTGCTGGGCCAGACCGCCAAGGCCTATCTGGATGCGGTGGACTTGGGCGTGTCCGTCCTCCACACCGCCAGCAAGCCGATGGCGAACGGCCCGTCCGTGCCCGCGACCGAGACGATGGTGCGCAATATCGAGTTGAAGGGGCATACCCATAATCTGGATACGAGCCTGTTCCAGCCCGTGGCCGATCATTTCCGCGCCGTTGGCAAGGCGGCGGGCTTCCTGGTCGACCAATATGCCGAATATGACATTTTCTCGATCGAGCACCAGATTCCCGGCGGGATGATGGGCACGTTCAAGGCGCAACTGGCCATGCACAATATGACCGACCGGATCGGCGACGTGCTGGCCGAGGTCGCGGCGGTGCGCAAGGATCTGGGCTATCCCGGCATGGCGACGCCGTTCAGCCAGTTGGTCGGCATCCAGGCGGTGCTGAACATCGTCACCGGCGAGCGTTATGGCACCGTGCCCGACGAGGTCGTGCAATATGCCGCCGGCTTCTATGGCGAGACGGTCGCGCCGATCGACGCCAATGTGCTGGACCGCATCATGGGCAGCGCGCGGGCGAAGGAAGTGCTGGACAATCCGCCGCCCGATCCGGACCTGGCCGAGCTGAAGAAGCAATATGGCACGGACGACGAGGACGAACTGATCCTGCGCGCCACCGTGCCGCAGGCGGACATCGACAAGATGCGTGCGACCGGGCCGGTGCGCCGCGACTATCCGCTGCTGTCGTCGCCCGAACTGGAACAGATGCGCAAGCTGATGCAGGTCGCCACCATGCCGGTGGTGGAGTTGAAGTCCGCCGGCCTCAACCTCAGCCTGCGGAGAGAGTGAAGGCCAGCGCTGATTAATTCGCAAATCCGGGTCCGATCCTTCCTATCGGGTGCCGAACCGCCTCTTCATCAAGGAGCATGAGATGACTTCGGAAAAGATGGACGCGATCCGCGCGAAGGATCTGGCCAAGGACGAATTCAAGGACTTGCCCAATCTGGTGAAGGACGAACTGGAAAAACACCGGCAGCTCTATCTGTCAGATCCCGTGGCCGCCCATTATTGGGACCCGGTCGTGATCGGCACGCCTGGGGGCGCGGTGGCCTGCCTGCTGCTCCACCATCTGGGTCACAAGAGCGGCGTCTGGCGCAATACGGCGCTGCAATATTATCGGTTCAACGGCGACATATTGATCGTCGCGTCGCGCGGCGGGACCGAGGAGCCGCCGAGCTGGTATCTCAACCTGATGGCGAATAATGCTTGCCGCATCCAAGTCGGCGCAAACGGCTCGTCCGCTGTCGCCCGCGTCATCACGGGCGAGGCGCGGGCGGCCTATTGGGACCATATCTCGCGCGAACAGCCCGCCCAGATCGAATATCAGCAGCGTTGCCGGCGCGAGATACCGATCATCGCGCTCGACCTGCCCGAAGGCGTGCGCCTGTAGGATCGGTCGCTGGCGTGTCAACGCGCTAGATAGCCGCCATCGACGGGATAATAGGTGCCGGTCATGAAGCTGGCGAGCGGCGAGACCAGGAAACAGACGGCGGCGGCGATCTCCTCCGGCTGGGCGATGCGGCCGAGGGCGTGCAGGGCCGCGATCTCCGCCATCCGGTCGCGCGTCGCCTGTTGCAGCAGCGGCGTTTCCACATAGCCCGGACCGACCGCGTTGACGCGGATGCCCATCGGCGCACCTTCCAGCGCGGCGGCCTTGGTCAGGCCGACGATGGCGTGCTTGCAGGTGGTGTAGGCGGACGCGCCGGCCGCCGCGACGGCGGACATGACCGAGCCGATATTCACCACCGCGCCACCGCCGGTATCCCGCATCGCCGGGATTTCGGCCTTCAGGCTCAGGAACACGCCGTCCATATTGACCGATGCGACGCGCCGCCATTCGGCGAGGGCGAGTTCGCTGATCGGCGTATGCGTGCTGGTGACGCCGGCATTGTTGACGGCGATATGAAGCGCGCCGAACTGCTGCCGGGCGAAGTCCACCATGGCGAAACAGGATGCCTCGTCCGTCGTATCGGCCGCCGTGCCAGCGACATTCGGGCCGAGCGTGACAGCCAGCGCCCGCGCCGCGTCGCCATCGAGGTCGGCGATCACCACCTTGGCGCCCGCGGCGAGCAGCGCCTCGACGCAGGCCTTGCCGATGCCCGATGCGCCGCCCGTGACCAGGGCGACCTTGTCCTTCAGATCGATTGCAGTCATGTCTTTTGCCTTATTGTTGGATCTTCGCTGGCCAGTTCGAGGATGAAGTCCTCGATCGCCTGGTTCACCCGCCGCGGATTGCTGAGGTTTACCGCATGGGGCCCGCCCGGCACGAGCGTCACAACGCGCGGATCGGGGACGCCCTGCGCCGTTAGCAGTCCCAGTTCGTGCGAGGTGGCCAAGTCGGCGAGGCCGTGGATCACCGCGACCGGCATGGTGACGTCGCGCAGCCTGTGAAACAGCGGATCGATCGATGCCAGCGCGCCGGTGGCGTCGCGCACTTGCGTCTTTGTCACGCGCGACCAGGCTTCGTGCCATGGGGCGTGATCGACACCCGGCCCCAGGATGAAACCGCCGAGAAAAGCGAGTTTTTCCGGGTCGGGACCATTGGCGATCCAGTCGGCGATTTGGCGGGGAAATGTGTCGTCGTCGCTCTTGGGCGCCTCGCCCGCCTGCGTCGAAAGCTGGACGAGGCCGTGGAAACGCTCCGGCGCGAGCAGGGCGGCGCGCATCCCGACCAGCCCACCCTGGCTCATGCCGACATGGATCACTTTGTCGAGGGCCAGCGCATCCATCATCGCCAGCATGTCGCGCGCGGAATCCCAATAGTCGAACGGCCCTTCCCAGACCGTGTCCCCATGCGCCCGCGCGTCCCAGGCGATGCAGCGCCAGCGGCCGGCGAAATGGTCGATCTGGGGCGCGAACATCGACCGGTTCATCATATAGCCGTGGCTGAAAAGGATGGCGGTGCCCCCATCGCCGCTGTTGCCGCCACCGCTGTCGTCGAACGCGATGGTCGCGCCTGTGGGCAAGGATAATGTGTGCATGTCGCGCTCTCCCGATCGCATCATATCGCCGATATGCCGCCGTCCACCATGTGACAGGCGCCATTTACAAAGGTGGCAGCGTCGGACAGCAGATAGGCGGTTGCCTGCGCGACCTCCGCCATCGCGCCGAAGCGGCGGCTGGGGATCGCCGCCATGCGGGCCTTCGCCCGGTCGGACGGTTCGCCCGGCCTGCTGCCCATGATCGCGTCGATCATTCGCCCGTCGAGCGGGCCGGGGCAGAGCGCGTTGACGCGCAGTCCTATGGGGCCGTAGTCGATCGCGGCGCAGCGGGTAAGGCCGATCACGGCATGCTTGCTGGCGACATAGGCGCTCATGCCCGCCGCGCCCTTGATGCCGCCGGTGCTGGCGATGTTGACGATCGATCCGCTGGGCGTGCGCATATGGGGCACGCCATGCTTCATGCCCAGGAAAACGCCGGTGACGTTGACGTCCATCACACGGCGAAAGAGCGCGGTGTCGAGCGCATCGAGCGGGGTCGCCGCATTCTCTATGCCTGCGCCGTTGACGAGGCCGTCGAGCGGAGCCTCCAGCGCCTCGAAGGCTCGGGCCATTGCTGCCTCGTCCGTGACGTCGGCGACGATGATGTGCAGGTTCGATGGGCCGGACATGGCTTGAAGGGCGGCCGCGTCGTGGTCGATGGCGACGACCCGTGCGCCCAGGTCGAGCAGCAATGCGGCCATGGCCACACCCAGTTCGCCCGCCGCGCCGACGATGGCGATGTGGCGGCCTTCTAGGTCGATCAAAGGGCGGCCCGTCATGACGCGAAGGTCGCGAGATAGCGTTCAGTGAGAGCCGCGTCATAGGCGCTGTGCGCGTCGAGCTGGGCCTGCCAGTCGATGTCCGTCTCGATCGGGTCGCCGGTCGCCAGATGGCGGATCTGATTGAAATAATAGGCGATGGTCGCCTGCGCCTCCGTGCCCGGCAGATCGTCGGGCGAGGGGAGGCGGTCGATCCGGCCGTCGAGCAGATCGTCGATAAGGCCGGCGTCTAGGCAGAGCGGGCGGGCGATGCCGATCGCGTCGAGCGCGCCTGTCTTCAGCGCCTGCGTCATCGCGGCGCGGCTTCGGAAACCGCCGGTGACGGCGAGCGGCACGGATACATGCGGGCGCAACCGCGCGGCGAAATCGAGGAAATAGGCTTCGCGCGCCATGGTGGAGGCTTTCTTGCGCAACGTGCCATCCCGTTCGCGACCGACCATGACCTGCGATTCATAGCTGCCGCCGGAAATCTCCAGCAGGTCGATGCCAGCCGCGCAAAGCCAGTGGACGATCTGGACCGATTCCTCTTCGGTGAGGCCGCCCTTCTGGAAATCGGCGCTGTTGAGTTTTACCGAGACCGGGAAATCCGGGCCGGTCGCGGTGCGGATGGCGGTGATGATGTCGAGCAGCAGGCGTGCGCGGTTTTCCAGGCTGCCGCCCCAATCATCGTCGCGCTGGTTGGTCAGCGGGCTGAGGAATTGGGACAGGAGATAGCCATGCGCGGCATGGACCTGGGCGCCGGTAAAGCCGGTTTCGCGGGCGGTGACCGCGACATGGACGAAGCGGCGCTGGATATCGTGGATTTCCGCGACGCTCAGCGCACGACACATGCCCGTGCCGCCGACCAGTGGCATGGCCGACGGCGCGACGAAGGTCTCGGGCGACGCGCCCGCCTGGCGACCGGGATGGTTGATCTGCATCCAGATATGGGTGCCATTCTCCCGTCCGGCAGCGGCATAGGCGGCGAGCAGCTCCAGCCCGCCATTGTCGTCGATCGCGACATTGCCGGGCCGCTCGACGAAGCGGCGATCGATCTGCACATTGCCGGTCAGTAGCAGCCCCGCGCCGCCCCGCGCCCAGCGACCGTAGAGCGCGGCATGATCGGCGGTCGCGCGATTGTCCGGCGTGCCGATGCCTTCGGTCATCGCGCCTTTGACGATGCGGTTCTTGAGCACGGCGCCGCAGGGCAGCGTCAACGGGTCGGTCAGGGCGGGGGGCATGATCTTTTCTTCCCTAGCGGATGTAACGGCGGACATAGTCGCGGCCCAGGCCGACCTTCTCGAAATGGGCGGCGCTCTGTTCGATGCGGGTGAAGACGTTGGACTGGCCGACGGGCCGGTCGTCGTCATCCAGTTCGATCAGCGATCCGGCGATCCAGAACAGGGTTTCCGATCCGCCGGCCAGACCGATCAGCGTATGGGTGTCGCCCGCCGGCTCGAGCAGATAGTGGCCGGCGCTCGCGATCCACTCGCGCTCGCGATAACGCCACTGGCCTGACAGGACATAGGCCTGGACCGGGCAGGCATGGGCGTGGCGGCTGATTTTTCCTTCCGCCCGGATGCGCGTGACATTGGCCCAGGCGCCCGACACAGTGTCGAACATCAGCGGGCGCATCCACACGCCGTCCATCGCTGCGGGCACCCATAAGCGGTCGTCCTGGCTGCTGGTTTCCAGCAGCAATTCGCTGTGCCGGAACGATCCGGCGGGATGGTCATGCGTCATTTGCCCTCCTGTGGCAGCGCATAGGCGTGGAAGGTACGGCCGAGCGGGAAGGATTGTGACGTGACGTGGCCAGTGGCGGCGATGACCACGAACTGCCGTCCGCTGCGGGGGCCGACATAGGTCATGGGATTGGCGTTGGCGCTGGCGGGCATGCGCACCGACCAGAGTTCCTTGCCCGTATCCGTCGCGAAGGCGCGGAAGGCGCGTTCCTTGAGGCCGCCGAAGAAGGTGAGGCCACTGCGCGTGACGAGCGTGCCGCCGAAGCCGGGCATACCCATGCGGATCGGCAGGCCGACCTCCAGTCCCAGCGGACCGCTGTCGCGCACGGTGCCGACGGGGCGCTGCCAGGCGATCTTCCGCGTCGTCATGTCGATGGCGGTCAGGCGGCCATAGGGCGGCGCGAGGCAGAGCGTGCCCAGCGGGCTGGTGAAGCCGCTCAGCCGCGCGCCATAAGGAGTGCCCGCCATGGGCAGCGGCGCGGCGAAGTCGGTCGAGCTGTGGCTGGCGCCCGGTCCCCTGGCAGCATCGTTCACGGTCGCGCGGGGGACGAGCTGCATCAGTGTGGGATAATAGAGGCTGTTGACCATGAGCAGCCGGCGTTCCGGATCATAGGACACGCCGCCCCAGTTCATGCCTCCGCCCAGGCTGGGATAGAGCAGCGATCGGGTGAATCCCGGCGGGGTCTTGGGGCCATCGTAGCGCAGGTCACGGAAACGGATGCGGCACCAGAGCTGGTCGATCGGGGTGATGCCCCACATGTCGCGCTCCGTGAGGCGGTTGCCGGCGAGCGAGGGCATCCCTACGGAAAAAGGTTGGGTGGGGGACAGGCGTTCTTCCTGTACCTTGCCCGCTTGCGGGGCGGGTTCCTCGCGGACCTGCGCCAGGGGTTTGCCGGTGCGGCGGTCGAGAAGGAAGAGTTCGCCCCGCTTGGTGGGCTGGACGAGGGCGGGGACGATGCCGTCCGGTGCGGGCAGGTCGATCAGGGTCGGCTGCGAGGCGACGTCATAGTCCCACAGGTCGTGATGCGCGGTCTGGAACGACCAGCGCACCGCGCCGGTCGCCGCGTCCAGCGCGACGACGGAGCTGGCATATTTTTCGCTCTGCGCCGAGCGGTAGCCGCCGAAATGATCGGGCGTCGCATTGCCGGTGGGGACGAAGACGAGGCCGAGCTTCGGGTCGCTGCTCATCGGCGCCCAACTGTTGGGCGTGGAGCGGGTATAGGCCGCGCCCGGCTTGGGACCATGGGCGTTGCCCGGATTGCCCATGTCCCAGGCCCAGCGCAGCGCGCCGGTGTTGACGTCGAAGCCGCGTATCACGCCCGATGGTTCGTCCGTGCTGACATTGTCCGCGACCCAGCCGCCCAACACGATGACGTCGCCGACAATCACCGGCGCGGAGCTGATATAGTAGAGGCCGGGCGCGGTGCGGCCCATGCCTTCGTTCAGATCGACGAAGCCGCCCTGGCCGAAACCGGGGCAGGGTCGTCCTGTGGCGCTGTCGAGCGCGATGAGCTGCGCCCCATAGGTCGCGGTGATGACGCGGCGGGGGCAGGTAGCAGGAGCAGCATTGCTGCCGTCATGATAGGCGACGCCGCGGCAGGTGCGCACCGCCGAACCGCCTTTGGCATCGACCTTCGGGTCGAAGCGCCAGAGCGGCTTGCCGGTTTCCGGGTCGAGCGCGAAGACGATATTGGTCTGGGTGCAGAGCAGCAGCTTGTCGTCCACCATCAGTGGCGTGGATTGCAGCGGGCTGGGGACAGGGGCGCTCATCGGATCGTGGCCGGTGTCGAAAGTCCAGGCGAGCTGGAGCTTCTCGACATTGGCCGGGGTAATTTGCGTCAGCGGCGAAAAGCGTGTGCCGGCATCGTCGCGGCCCCAGGACGGCCATTGGCCGGGATCGCCGGATAGGGCGATCGGCGTTGTCGTCCGGCCTCCCTCCGTCGCGATCTCCATTGGCGACCGGAGCGCGCAACCCAGGATCAGCAGGCATCCGGCAAGGCCCGCCAGCCCCGCGGCCAACGCGCCACGGCCAATCCGGCGGCGGACGAACGGCAACAGGAAAGGAAGACCAAACAGCGCAGGGCCGACGATACGGGCGGTGAGCTGCCAGCCGTCGAAGCCGACTTCCCATAAGGCCCACAGGATCGTCACCGTCAGGAACAGTGCGTAGAGCCAGCCGGCCCGGCGGTCGCCGCGGCACAGCCAATAGCCGCTGAACGCCACGGCGACGCCGCCCGGCAGATAATAAGGCGATCCGCCCAGCCATGCCAGCCAGGCGCCGCCGAGGGCCACGGCGATGCCGACGAGCAGCAGCAACGCGGCGAGGAGGCGGACCAGCCAGATCATGGCCGGGGCGTTCGCTCCGCAGTGCCGATTGCAGGCCCGGCCGTCATGCGTTGAAGCCTTTTTGCAATATCTCCATGAAGGGCGCTAGATCCGGGAAACCGGAGGTGGCGGTGATCCCCCCATCGACCGGGATTACCGCGCCGGTCATGTAGGACGCCTTGTCCGACACCAGGAAGGCGACGACCTCGGCAATCTCTTCCGGCCGGCCGATCCGGGTCATCGGAACGGCGCGGATGAAATTGTCGAACACGCTTTCGGCCGCCTTAAGCCCTGCGAACAGCGGCGTGTCCACGCAGCCGGGGCAGATAGCGTTCACGCGGATGCCGGACTTGGCCATGTCCATCGCCAGGGCGCGGGTATAGTTGATCACACCGCCCTTCGCCGTGTTGTAGGCGGTCATGCCGAAATCGCCGAGCATGCCGGAAATGGAGGCGTTGTTGACGATCGCCCCCGATCCGCTGCGCAACATGTGCGGCAGCGCCGCCTTGCAGCCGTAGAAGACCGAATAGAGATCGACCTCCATCACCCGCCGGAAGGTTGCGGCATCGAGATCGAGCGTCGTGCCCATGCCGCCGATGCCGGCATTGTTGAACAGCATGTCGATCCGGCCGAAATGTGCCGCTGCCCCGTCGACGAAGGCGATGACATCGTCCTGCTGCGATACGTCGGTGCGGGTGAAGCTGGCCTTGCCCGCGCCGAGTTCGGCGACCAGAGCCTGGCCCATCTCCTCGTTGAGATCGGCGATCGCGATGCGGCCGCCGTCGCGCACGATGGTGCGGGCGAACGCTGCGCCGATGCCGGAAGCGCCGCCTGTCACAAGCGCGACCTTGCCGTCGAATGGCTGTGTCATATACCTCTCCCTTGTCGTTACGGTCAGGCGGTGAAGGACAGGCCCATGCAAATCACTGCGCCGGCCAGCCAGGCGAGTTTCATCGGCGACGGGCTGTCGCCATAGATGGCAAGGCCGACGACGACAGATCCGATTATGATCGCCAGGGTGATGATCGGAATCAGCAGGCTGAGGTTGACGCCCGACACGACGAGCCGCGCCATGCAGATCAGGCCGATCGCATAACAGGCGAACACGGCGAGGCTGGGCCACGGTGCGGTCATGCCGCGGGTCGCGGGCAGGATCGACGCGCCGGCAAGCTGGAACAGGGTGGCGGCGACGAACAGCGCCATCGTTCCGGCGGTCATGCGGCCCGCCCCTGATTCAGGGGGATGCCGGTCAGCGCCGCGTCGGTGGGACGAATGGAGATGCCCAGCCCTTCCTCCGCCGTGCGCAGGTCCAGATAGTCGCGCCAGGCGAGGATCTTGCCGTCGCGCACCTCCATGACGCCGGTAACGGGCAGTGGCACGACGATGGACGGGTCAGCATTGGAGCGCAGATAATCCACCCGCTCGGTGAAGATGATGCGGTCGCGCGAGGCGATGCTGAGCGTTTCGATCCGCACCGCAAAGGCGGAAAAGACGCTGTCCAGATAGGCGCGGATCTGATCCATCCCGTGGCGCGGCGGCAGCGGCATGTCGATATAGCTGGCGCCTTGCGCAAAATAGCGGAGCAGCACGTCGACATTGCCGCTTTCCCAATGATCCAGAAACTCCAGCACCATCGCTTCGTCGTCATTATAGGCTATCGGCATGGGGCTCATCCTCTCCTGCGGGGCGGGCCGATCATGCGGCCGGCATCCTGTCGTCGGTCGCGCCGGGCGCGGGGCTTTGGCCCTTCAGACCGATCCGCGTTTATATTTTTCGAGCATCGACGCCTGCGCTTCGGCGGTGAGTTGCGCGCCGGCATAGCCGGTCGCCATGACCTCGTCGAAGCTCTTGCGCAGCGGATCGCCCAGGCCGTTGAAATAAGGCATGACCTCCTCGGCGAACAACTGGTGGCTGCGTATTGTCGCGGGATAGCGCGCCCAGTCGACGCCCATCAGCAGATAGGTGCCGAAGCCGCCCGACTTTTCGATCAGGCGGTTGATCTGCGCGCGCGCCATATCCGGCGTGCCGATGACCGCGGCGCCGCTTTCGTTCAGCATGTCGACGATCTTGTCGATATCCCACCAGTCAATGTCAGGCGCCGGATTGATGTGCGCGCGATAATCTTCCAGCAGCGACAGACCGTAGCGGACATCCTCCTTGGCCTGTTCCATGGTTTCGGCCAGGTGCATCGGCCCCATCAGGCGCCAATCCCTGCGCGACGGCTTGGGCTGGCCGTGGCTGGCCGCTTCCTGCTCCATAATCTCCCAATGGCCGAGCAGCTTTTCGATTCCGTCCGGGTCGGTGGCCGCGACCGAGAGCATTCCCATGCCGTGCCGACCGGCCAGCAGTGGACCCGACGGCGACAGGACGCTTACCGTCGCCATGTCGAAATTGGAATAAGGCAGCATCTGCAGCCGCGCATCCTGCAGATCGAACCAGTCGGTCTTGCGCGTCACTCGTTCGCCCTTGAACAGCGGGATGATAACCTCCAGCGCTTCCTGCAACCGCTGGCGGTTCTGCGAGGGATGAAGGCCCATCATCTGCGCATCCTGCACCAGCTGGCCCGGCGCTACGCCGAACATCATGCGGCCCCGCGTCTGATAGTCGAGCTGAACGATCCGGTCCGCGACCCAGAGCGGATTGTGATAGGGCAGAGTGATTGCGCCGGTGCCCAGCTTGATCCGTTTGGTCCGCTCGGCGGCTGCGGCGATGAACAGTTCGGGGCTGCCGATCGTCTCGATTCCGCCGGAATGATGTTCGCCGATCCACGCCTCGTCGAAGCCCAGTTCGTCGAGATTGATGATCGTCTGCATGTCCTGCTGAAACGATACAAGCGGGTTCAGACCGGGCTTATGATAAGGCCCCATGAAAATCCCGAACCGCATCCTGTCTTCGAAAAATTGCATTTCTCTCTCCGGCTTCATGGGGCGCACGCAAGGCGCTGCCCAGCGTTCAGACGATTATGGAAATTGGGCGTGAGACAAAGCGTGGGAAAGCGCACCAGTGATTGTAGGGAAGCGCTGCAGATGGGCGCTGTCATATTGTGGCATGGCGCAATCCTCTCCCCGCTCCGTTGTATCGGACGCATCTTCTGGGTGCGATCTTGTGCCGGGTAATCGAGAGACTGTCAATCCGACATATATTCGGAAAATATTGACGTGATCCAAAAAATTGCAATAAATAAAGCCAATAATCACGAGTTCGGCACGTCGGATGCCGATAAAATTCGATAATTTATCTGCAATTCCGTCATTCAGGGCGGGAGGCAGGACGCAAGGAGAGGACCGACATGCTGAAAGACAAGGTTATCATCGTGACCGGCGGCGCTTCCGGGATCGGCCGTTCCGCGGCGGATATGTTCGCGCGCGACGGCGCCCGCGTCATGATTGCGGATCGGAGCGCGGATGCCGGCGCGGCGGCGTCTGAAGCTATTTGCGCTGCAGGCGGGGAGGCCGCTTTCGTCGCCTGCGATGTCGCCGACGACGATTCGGTCGCCGCCATGGTCGCGGCGACGGTGGCGCGCTTCGGCCGCCTGGACGGCGCCTTCAACAATGCCGGCATCGAATTCGCCAGCAAGATCGTGCCGGACCTCAGCTTCGCGGAATGGCGACGGGTCATCGACATCAACCTGAACGGCGTGTTCCTGTGTATGAAGCATGAGATCGCACAGATGCGCCAGTCGGGCGGCGGCGCCATCGTCAACACCGCGTCCGGCGCGGCGGTGGCGGCATCGCCCAACATGGCCGAATATGCCACGTCCAAGGCGGGCGTGACCGGCCTGACCCGTGCGGCCTCGTGCGAATATGGCGACACGCAGGTGCGCGTCAACGCGGTGCTGCCGGGCCTGATCCTGACGCCGATGACGGAAGAGCGGCTGTTCAACGATGCCGGGTTCGCCGCCGCGCTGGAGCCTCTGCTGGTGCGCCATTCGGTCGGCCGCTTCGGTCAGCCCGACGATGTGGCGGAGGCGGCGCGCTGGCTGCTGTCCGACCTCTGCCCCTTCGTCAACGGGATCAGCCTGCCGGTGGACGGCGGCCTGCTCGCCCGTTAAAATGCCGCTTTGTCGCGGGTCAGCGTCGGCTGACCTGCGGCAGGGCATAGGCGACCAGGACATTGCGCTCGTTGCTGGCCAATGCAGCGCTGCCGCCCGCTGCGATCACCAGATATTGCCGCCCGTCATTCCCGACATAGGTCATCGGCGTCGCGTTGGCGCTGGCGGGCAATCTGGTCTGCCACAACAGTCGTCCCGTCGCCGTCTCGATCGCACGTATGCGCCGGTCTGGGGTCGAGGCGATGAAGGTGAGGCCGCTGCTCGTCGTGATCGATCCGCCCAGTGTCGGCAGCCCGATGGTGAAGGGCAGGCGCGAGGGGATGCCCAGCGGACCCATGCTGTCGGCCATGCCGATCGGTTTGCTCCACAACAGCGTGCGATTGTCGAGGTCTACAGCGCTCAGCGTGCCGAACGGCGGCTGGATGCAGGGAACGCCCAGCGGCGACAGGAACATGTGATTCTGTGCGCCATAGGGTGCGCCCGTCTGCGGCACGCCCAGGCGGAAACGTTCCAGCGACGGCTTCTGTCCCGGAGTCCCCATGGGAGCGAGGCCGAGCGTCTGCACCTCTCTGGCGCTGATTAGATGGTTGAGCGTCGGCATGTTGGTGCTGTTGACGATCATGATGCGCCGTTGCCGGTCGATCGATACGCTGCCCCAGTTCACGCCGCCGGCAGAGCCTGGATATTGGATCGACCAGTCCTGCCGGGGCGGGGTGAACGCGCCTTCGTATCGCAGTTTGCGAAAGGCGATGCGGCACCAGAGCTGGTCGAGCGGGGTAATACCCCACATCGTGGCTTCGGTGAGCGGCGGGGCCCCGAAGGACGGCATGCCGACGGAAAAGGGTTGGGTGGGAGCAGTCCAGTCGCCCGGAGCGGCGCCTTGCGGCACCGGTTTTTCCACCACCGGCGACAGCGGCCGCCCGGTGGCGCGGTCCAGCACGAAGCTTTGCCCCGTCTTGCTGATGCTGACCAGCGCAGGAACCATCCTGTTGCCGATGCGGACGTCGGTCAGCACGGGTTGCGATGCGACGTCATAGTCCCACAGGTCGTGATGCACCGTCTGAAACGTCCAGCGCGGCCGCCCTGTGCGATTGTCGACGGCGACGATGGCGTTGGAGAAACGCTCTGCGCCCGGCGAGCGGCGCCCACCGAAGAAATCCGGCGTGGCGACGCCGAAGGGCAGATAGACCAGGCCCAGTTTCTCGTCGCTGCTCGCCACGCTCCACATATTGGGGGTGCCCGGCGCATAGCGCGGCTGCGGCGCCCCCCGTTCCGGGGCGGCGGGGTCGAACGCCCAGACAGGCTTGCCACTCGCCAGGTCGTAACCGCGCACGACACCGGACGGCTGGTCCATCTTCTGTCCATCGAGGCCATAGGAGCCGGTGATCACGACATTGCCCGACACGACTGGGGTTGAGGTCACGTAATAGAGGACGGAGGCATAATTGCCGATCCCGTCGGCCAGCGACACTTCGCCATCACGGCCGAAATCGCGGCAGTGCGCGCCGGTGCGGGCGTCGATTGCAATCAGCCGGGCGTCGATCGTCGCGCTGTAGATCCTTTCGCCACAGGGCATGGCGGCGTCCGGGAAGGCGTGATAGGCGACGCCACGGCAATTGGCGAAGGCATGGCCCATATCCTTTGTCTGCGGATCGAACCGCCAGAGCTGGCGGCCGGTGGTCGCATCGAGCGCGAAGATGACATTGTGCGGCGAGCAAAGAAACAGACGATTGCCGATCTTGATCGGCGTCGCCTCGAACGCCAGCGCCCCGGCGCCGCCCGGACGCGGTTTCGCGCCGGTTTCGAACGACCAGGCGGGTTGCAGCCGGGCGACGTTAGAAGGGGTGATCTGCGCAACGGTGGCGAAGCGATCGCCGCCCGCATCATTGCCCCATTGCCGCCATTCGCTGGGCGGCGCAGCGGCAGGCCAGACACCGGCATCGTGGGGCGCGACCGGCCGCGACAGCCAGGCGCCGCCCGCGAACAGCAGGATCATCAGCACGCCGCCGCCTGGGAACCAGCCGCCACGGATAGGCGGCGCGCCATAACCCCGACGGACGGGAGGCAATAGCAGCAGCAGTCCGACGAGCGTCGGGCCGAGGATGCGGGGCGCTAGCGCCCAGGCATTGCCACCTGCTTCCCAGAGCGCCCAAGCCAATGTTCCGGCCAGCATCGCGCCATAAATCCATGCGCCCCGCCGGTCGCCCCGCCATAGGAAGATGGCTGCGGCGGCGATCAGCAGGCCGGCAGCCAGATAATAGGGAGAGCCGCCGAGCAGGATGAGCTGGCCACCCGCGATCGACAGGACGAGAGCGATCGGCGCCAGCAGGCCGGCAACGATGCGGACGGCAAGGCGGGACGAGTGAACGCCATCGCTCCGGTCGCTCTTCAGCGGAATGGGGCCGGGCACATCCTGGGGCATGGTGATCCTCTCCTCGCGCCGATTTTTCGCGCACATTCTATGCGACTCGATAATAACCGAAAATAATTCGGATTGAAGCTGATTCCCGATTTGCGATATGCAAATCGTCCGGCACTGTTTCGAGCCGCCCTGTCGTCCCGTCTCAATCGCGTGCGCCGAAAGAAAGGCAAATGCTTTGAGCGCATTGGCTCATACGCTTCACAATCTCTTTTTATGGCGAGAAAAGGGCGATCCAGGCAGCATTTTGATGACCGGCTTCGTCGGCGTCGATTGTAGGCGCAAGGCGCTGTTGCCAACCATTTGCCGCTTAGAGGGCTTGCCAATGGGCGAGGATATATCGGATTTTTCGACAGGCGCGCGAGCAATGGCAGGTCAAGTCAAAATTTCTAGTATAATATATTGAACTAAAAGAATAAATTATATTGGTAGGACCATATATCATTTCAGTTGACAGGATACGCTCAAAAATCCGATAATAATTCGGCTTCGTAAAAAGCGAAGAAAATGGGAGGATACCGAAATGAACGCTGCAAAGGCGCTTTTGTTGTCGGGTGTTGCGGGGCTGGTCATGGGAACCGCTGCGCAGGCTCAGGAAGCACAGGATTCAACCGCACAGCCCTCGCAATATGCGGACATCATCGTGACCGCGAACAAGCGGCAGGAGAATATCAACAAGGTCGGCCTGACCATTACCGCGCTGAGCGCAGAGCAGTTGCAGGACCGCAAGATCGTTTCCCTTTCCGACGTTGCGTCCGCCGTTCCGGGCCTTACCTTCACCCCGTCGGTCACCAATACGCCCATCTTCACGCTGCGTGGCGTCGGCTTCAACGAAAGCTCTCTGGGCGTCTATCCGGCCGTGTCGGTCTATATCGACCAGGCGCCGCTGCCCTTTCCGGTCATGGCGTCGCATGCCGCCTTCGATCTGGAGCGGATTGAAGTGCTGAAGGGGCCGCAAGGTACGCTTTTCGGCCAGAATGCGACCGGCGGTGCGATCAACTATATCGCCGCCAAGCCGACCGATACGTTCGAAGCCGGGGGCGACATCACCTATGGTCGCTTCAACCAGATTGACGGCAATGCCTATGTCAGCGGGCCGCTGACGGAAAATCTCAATGGCCGCATCGCGATGACGGCGCACCATCTCAACGACTGGCAGTATAGTCTGACGCGCCCGACCGACACCAATGGATCACAGGATTATATCGCCGGCCGCATCCTGCTGGACTGGCAGGCCTCGGAGCGGCTGAAACTGGCGTTCAACCTCAACGGGTCGCGCGACACATCCGATCCGCAGGCGATCCAATATGTGGCGATGAGCCCGACCGACTTTACGAATGTGAAGCCGATCTATGCCAACCAGCCGTTTGCCTATGGCAATGCGCGCGTTGCCGACTGGACTCATTTTTCGGTCGATCCCTATGGCGGTCCTGCCGGCACACCGACGGACGAACTCGCCGATTTTTCGCCCAAGTCGAAGCGCACCTTCATCCAGGCTTCGGTCCGGGCGGATTATGACCTTACCGACGACATGACCCTGACGTCGATCACCACCTACGATCATTTCAAGCAAAATCAGCGCACCGATGGCGAGGGCGTGGTCGCAGTGGGTTTCGACCTTCAGAAATCGGACGGCAAACTGACATCCTTCAACCAGGAATTGCGGATCGCCAACGCCAGCACGTCGGCGCTGCGCTATATCATCGGCGGCAATTATGAGCGCAGCACGACGAGCGAGCTTCAGCATCTGCGCTATTACGACAATGATACCAACAATGCCGGCCTGATGTTCATCAACTTCAGCGGTGACTTGATGAAGCAGAAGATCACCAACTATGCCGCGTTCGGTAATCTTGAATTTGATATCAGCTCGCAACTGACCCTCAAGGGGGGCGTGCGCTATACCCAATCCAAGAACAAGGCCTATAATTGCGGCTTCACCGACGCGAATGGCTATGTGAACGACCTGTTCAATTTCCTGGGCGGTTTGCTCGGCACCGCGCCGTTCACGCCGATCGGGCCGGAGGGGTGCTACACGCTCAACGACAATAATGTCCCCGGCGAGCCCTTCCGCAAGACGCTGAAGGAAGACAATGTGTCCTGGCGGGTGGGTGTCGATTACAAGGTGACCGACACGACGCTGCTCTATGCCAACGTCTCGCGCGGCTACAAGGCTGGGAGCTTCCCGGCGCTCGCCGCGTCGGGCTATGTCGGCCTGCAGCCGGTCGTGCAGGAATCCGTGACGGCCTATGAAGCGGGCCTGAAGGCCCAGTTGTTCGACCGTGCGGTACAGTTCAATGCGGCGGGCTTCTATTATGACTACCGGAACAAACAGATCCGCGGCAAGCTGCTCGATCCGCTCTTCGGCGTGCTCGATATCCTCATCAACATCCCCAAATCCCGCATCTATGGCGGCGAAGCGGATGTCACGATCCGTCCGGCCGCTGGCCTGACGCTGTCGGGGGGCGTTACCTATCTCAACTCGAAACTGCAGAAGGGGCCGGTATCGCCGCGCGACTATAATATCATCGGCGAGGTCAATGACTTCGGCGCTTTCGGTGACGCGCTGCCTTATACGCCCGAATGGTCGGGCACGGCCTCGATCGATTACCGTGCCCCGGGCGACGGAGGTCCGTTCGTCGGTGTGTCGACCAATTTCCGCAGTTCGCAAGACGCTGCGCTGGGCGGCAGCCGGATCGTGTGGCCCGACAATCCTGCCGAATTCCGCAAGCAGGCGCCGATTGGACTGGTCTACAAGATTCCCGGCTATGCGACCGTGGATGCAAGGCTCGGCTATGAGGCGCCCGGCGGTGCCTGGAAGGTCATGTTGTGGGGCAAGAACGTCTTCAATAAATATTACATCGCTGCGGTCGTGCCGGCGAGCGCGTCCGCAGGCCGGCTGGCGGGAATGCCGGCGACCTATGGTGTAACCATGTCGTTCAAAATCAAATAAGGGGGCGACTGGCGCCGTTTCCACATTGGGAACGGCGCCGATTTTTATGCGCCAAACCGCACCGGCGATGCGCTCGAACGCTATGGACGAACAATGATAATCCGATAATATTTCGGATATAATGACAAGATTGGCGGCTCAGGCAGCGGCCCTGCGAAAGCAAGGAGAGATTCATGGACATCATCTATACGCCTGTTTGGCAGAATCCCGGCAACATCCGCAGCCCGCTTCAATTCGTTCAGGACGAATTGTCGTTGATGGAACAGGTGGAGGGGCTGGGTTTCGATATCTGCTGCTCCCCCGAACATCATTTCGATATCGACTATTCCGCTTGTCCCGACAATTTCCTGCCACTCAGCTATCTCGCGGCCAGGACGACGACGCTTAAACTGTGCCTCGGCGCGGTGATCCTGCCCTGGAACGACCCCTTGCGGGTGGTCGAGAAACTGGCGTTCCTCGATCATCTGAGCGGTGGCCGCTGCATCGCAGGATTCGGCCGTGGCCTCGCCAAGATGGAATATAGCCACATGGGCATTCCCATGGACGAGTCGCGCGAGCGGTTCGACGAGGCGCTCGAAATGGTGCTGAGCGCACTGCGCAGCGGGGTGATCGAGGGTACGGGCAAATATTATCCGCAGACCCCGACCCCAGTGCATCCCGCCCCGCGCGCGTCGATGGCTGACAGTTTCTGCGCCGTCGGCATGTCGCCCGAATCCTCGCGCACGGCTGGTGAGATCGGCGGCCGCCTGCTGACTTTCGTCACCAAGCCGCTGGACGGCATGTTGCCGCTGCTGAACGAATATCGCGACGCCTTCCGTGCCCATCATCCCGATCGCCAGCCGCATATCATCATGGATGATTTCTACCTGATCCGCGAGGATGCCGACGAAGCGCGCGAACTGGCCTACACCTATGCCGGCAACTATTATCAGACCGTGGTCCGCCATTATGAGATGACCGGCGACCATTTCGCCAAATCATCCGCCTATCAATCCTATGCCGAAGGGGCCGCCGCGTTGCGCGACATGGGTGTGGAGGCAGCGGCCAGGGCCTATGTCGATGCACAGGTGGGCGTAGGCACGCCGGCGCAGGTGCTGGCTCGCGTCGAGGAGCGTCTCCGCGTCCTGGGGCCGGAAATCAGCCTGGCCGGCTGCTTCTTCTATGGCGGCATGAGCCGTGACGAAGCGATGGTGTCGTTGCAACTGTTCGGCGATAAGGTCATTCCTGACGCAAGGGCGATGGCGCGGGATTACGCGACGGCCGCGGCCTGACCCGCGCCATGGTCGGGCTGTCCAAGAGCGCTGCGCACCAGCGCGCGATCGACCTGTTTCGGGCGGCGACGCCGGAACCGACCGCGCCGATCGATGCGTGGCGCGACGGGTTCGAGGCGCTTTGCGCGAACTTTCCTGTTTCGGACGATGCCCGGATCGAGGTTATCGACCTGAACGGGGTCGCCGCGCTGCAGGTGACGGCGGGCAGCGTCGGCGACGCCGGTGGCCGCGCCGTGCTGCATTTCCACAGCGGCGGCTATGTGATGGGCAGCGCCAGGGCGTATCGCAATTTCGCGGAACGGCTATCGCGCGTTTGCAAGGCGTCGGTGATCGTGCCCGATTATCGATTGGCGCCCGACCATGTCTATCCGGCTGCGGTGGACGATGCGATGACGACCTATCGGGCGATGCTCGACCGTCATGGCGAGGATCGCTTGATCGTGAGCGGCGATTCTGCCGGCGGGGGGCTGGCGATCGCGGTCCTGATGGCGGCGCGGGACGCAGGCCTGCCGCTGCCGCTGGCGGGTGTCGCCATATCGCCGTTGCTCGACCTGGCGGGGGAAGGGGAGTCCGCCGTCACGCTGGATGGCGTCGATCCCCTGATCGACCGCGTGATGATCGTGGAAATGGGCAAAGTCTATATCGAAGATCGCGATCCGCGCGCCCATGCCCTGGCTTCTCCGGTCTGGGGCCAGCATCATGGTTTGCCGCCGCTCTTCCTGACCGCCAGCGATGCTGAGGTGCTACGCGACGACGCCGTGCGACTGGCCGCCGGCGTACGGAAAGCGGGCGGCGACGTGGAACTGGTTCTGGCTGAAGGCATGGTGCATATCTGGACGCTCTTCCCTTTCCTGGAGGAAGCGGATCGATCGCTGGACCAGATCGGCCTTTTCGCGCGTGAACATTTCGCTACGGATTGACGCCGGTCCGCCAAATGTCCCTGTCGTCGAGCCGCTTCATTGCGTCGTGCGCGCCTCTATCTCCAGCATGGCGATCAGCCGTTCGGCCATTTCGGTGCCGGCCTTGGTCAGGTTCCTGGGCTTGCGATAGAGGAGCCAGGTGATGATGATCTGGTTGATGCCGCCGGTCAGCAGCGCGACGGTTTCATAAGGGTTGCGATCGCGCGCGATCCACCCTTCCGCAATCGCGTCATTGACCAGGAACAGCAGGACGCGCGTGAAATCGTTGATGCTGTGGTGCAGGTCGGTGTCCGTCACGAATACGCTGGGCCAGATTTCCAGATAGAAGAGGCGTGCCCATTCGGCATGTTCGCGTGCGTAATCGGCGGACATGACGAGGTAGAGAAGCAACCGTTCGCGGGTCGTCTTGGACGCGGCCGCCCCATGATAGCTTTCGAAAAATTCGGCGAGGTGAGACAATGGCAGGTCATAGGCCAAATCCTCCTTGCTCTTATAATATTCATAGAGAGTGGAGGCGGAAATGCCGGCTTCCGCCGCGATGTCGGCGATGCGGGATCGCGAGATGCCGTCGCGCGCGAAGACGCGCAACGCGCCGGTCAATATCTGTTGTTCCGTCCGCTTGCTGCGGTCCTGCTTGCGCTCGGTGGCGCGTTTGGGCCGATGGGATATTTCCCGCAGCAGCCTGTCCCAGCCCTTGTCGGATTCCGGCGCCATCGACGGTTGGGCCGTAATCACGTCTTTTGCTGGCACTATGATCTCCATTATGTTGCCGAGCAGGGCAGGGCAGGGCAGGGCAGGGCAGGGAAGGGAAGCAGAATAGGCCGCTGCCCTCTCAAGTTCCATGCAGCATATTGGCGCCCATGGGAATATTGGCGAAGAAATTTCGGTTTGAGGGGCTCGGCGACGCTGCGATCAGACCGCCTTCAAGTCGGTGGGATCGACCGGGTAGCGGCCGAGCGCAAGCAGCCCCGCCGCGCCGCCCGCCAGCAGAAGCGCGGACAGGATGAAGGCGATGTCGTAGTTGTGAAGATGGTCGTGCAGCGCGCCATAGGCCCATGGCGCCGTGCCTGCCGCCGCGGCGACGAACATATAGAGCCTGCCGTAGATGCGTGCGAAATCGGCGAGGCCGAAATAGCGCGCCACCAGAAAGCCCAGCATGTCGAATTCCATGCCCGTCGCCGCGCCCAGCAGCGCGGCCGCGACCGCATAGGCGGTGAAGCCCGCATGGCTGATCAACAGCAGACAGGCGCCCGCTGCGGGCAGCAGGATGATGGTGGCGATCAGCGGCGCCCAGACATGGTCGATCATCAGGCCGACGAGGATTCGGCCCGCGATGATCGCGCCGCCCAATATGCCCATGATCGTCACAGCCTGCGCAAGCGGCAGCCCCCGGTCGCCAAGCGCGGGGACGAGATTGGGAATGATGCCGCCGACCGCCAGATAGATGGCGGCCGTGCTCGCTCCTATCAGCCAAAAGCGGCGGTCGCGCAGCACGGCAGCGAGTGGCAGGCCGGACCGGCCCGAGGACGAGGTGGCGGTTTCGTGCGCCGCATATTTGCCCGTTCGTGGCAACATCAAGGCACAGAGCGGCAGGATGACCAGCAGCGCGAAGCCCGCCAGCAACAGATAGGCGGTCCGCCATCCGCCCCATGCCATGCCCAGCATCACCAGGCGTGGCATCAACACCGCCGACAGGCCGCTGCCTGACAGCGCGATGCCGAGCGCCAGTCCACGGCTCGCCGAGAAGCGCTCCGCGATCAGGCAACTCCATGTCACCGCGCTGGTCCCGGCGCCGATCAGCGCGATCAGCGCATAGGCGAGGTAGAGCTGCCAGAGCGAGCCGTGGATCGCCGCCGCCAATGCAAGCGCGCACCCCATGCCGATGAGGCCGGACAGGATGGCTCGCTTGAGGCCGATCCGTCGCACCAGCCAGCCCGCAAACGGTCCACCGGCCAGCCCCAGGCCGGTGCTGCACAATATCGCGCCCTGGATCGCGCCCCGGCTCCAGCCGAAATCGGCCTGCAGCGGCGCGACGAACAGGCCGATCGTATAGACCGGCAGCGTCGTCGGCACGCAGGTGATGCCGATGACGGTCAGCAGCACCAGATGCCAGTTGCGCCGCCATTCGGCCAGGGACGCGCGGCCCGTCAAAGGGCGGTCAGCCCGCCATCGATGATATATTCGGTGCCGGTGATGAAGCCGGCTTCGTCGGACGCGAGGAAGACGACCAGGTTCGACACGTCCTCTACTTCGCCCACACGCCGGATCGGCACCGATCCGCTGGCGATCCTGATCTGATCGTCGTCCAGCGCCTGCGTCATCATCGGCGTGCGGATATAGCCGGGGTGGACGGAGTTCACGCGGATCGCATGTTCGCCATATTCGATCGCTGCCTGTTTGGTGATGCCGCGGACCGCGAATTTACTGGCGGCGTAGGCGACGTTGGGCGTGCCGTAGATGGCGACGATGCCGGAAATGGACGAGATATTGACGATGGCGCCGCCGCCGGCGCGTATCATCGACGGGACGGCATGTTTGATGCCCAAGAAGACGGACGTCTGGTTGATCGCGCATACCTTCAGGAAATCGGCTTCGGACAGGTCGGCCGCCTTGGCCACGGGCCCGATGATGCCGGCATTGTTGACGAGAGCGCTGACCGGGCCGAAATGTCGCTCGGCCGTTTCGACGACCATCCGCCAGTCCGCTTCGTTCGTCACATCCTGCTTCACGAAAAGGGCATTGTCGCCCAACTCTTCGGACAGCGCAGCGCCGGCGGCTTCGTTGATGTCGGTGAACAATGTTTTGGCGCCTTCGGCCACGAAGCGGCGGGCATGTGCAGCGCCCATGCCCTGTGCCGCGCCGGTGATGATCGCCACCTTGCCCTTCAATCGCATCATTGCTCTCCAAATAACCGACTATTTATCGTAAAATTATGCTGATATTTCCATGATGCCGGATTTTTTCGAAAAATTACAGATAAAAACCGACGAAAAATCTTTTATATGCCGGGCGTCGCGGATAAGGTGCCGAGCAATGCAGGGCGCCACAGCGCCCGCCCATGGGGAGAGTGATATGGCTTCGGACATGACCGCGCCGGCGACGATGCTGGCGCAACAGCCCGACAATGTACCCGACGATCGCGTCTTTGACTTCGACATATATCGCGATGTTCCGGAAGGCAGCGATTTTCACGCCAGCTGGCATGAATTGATGGCGCAAGTCCCCCATCCGCTGATGTGGACCCCGCATAATGGGGGGCATTGGGTCGCGTTGCGGGCGGATATTTCTGATGTCGTGATGTCGGATTCAGAGCGTTTCTCCAACCGGACGGTGCTGGTGCCCAAGGATACGGCGGGGGAGGCCTATCGCCTCATTCCGCTGTCGCTCGATCCGCCCGAACATCGGCCCTTTCGCAACCTGCTCAACGAAAATCTGGGGCCAAAGCCGCTCAAGCCGATCGAGGACAGCATCGTCGACCTGGCGGTCAGCCTGATCGAGGGCTTTCGAGGGAAGGGGCAATGCCATTTCGTGGAGGAATTTGCCGAGCAACTGCCCGTCCGTATCTTCATGCAGATCGTGGACCTGCCGGTGGATGACCTGCCCAAGCTCAAGCATCTGGCCGACCAGTTCACCCGGCCTGACGGGTCGCTGACCTATCCGGAAGTCTCCCAACTGTTCCGCGACTATCTGACCCCGGTCATTGCGGCGCGGCGTGGCGCGGACGGACAGGACATGATCAGCCGCATGGTGAACGGCCAGGTCGGCGGCCGGCCGCTGACCGATCTGGAGGCGCAGAATATCTGTATCCAGGTGCTGGTGGGCGGCCTCGATACCGTCGTCAACATGCTCGGCTTCACCTTCTCCTATCTCGCCCGCGATCATGATCTGCGTCGGGCGATCGCCGCCGATCCGTCGCGGATAGACGATGCGCTGCTCGAATTCTTCCGCCGCTTCCCGGTCGTGTCTTCCTCGCGCGAAGTGAAACAGGACGGGACGTTCGAAGGCGTGGAGCTGAGGGCCGGCGAGATGGTGATGGCGCCGACCGTCGTCGTCGCGCTGGACGATGCGATGAACGACGATCCGCTCGCATTCCGCCTCGGCCGCAAGGCGCGCAAACATTCCACCTTCGGCAAGGGATCGCACACCTGTCCCGGTGCGCATCTGGCGCGGATCGAGATGAAGACGGTGTTGCGCGAATGGTTCGCCCGCATTCCCGAATTTCGACTGGCGAAGGACGAGCTGCTGCGATTTTCCAACGGCATCGTGGGCAGTGTGAAGCCGTTCACCCTGGAGTGGGATGTCTGATCCTGCCTACCGGCCCTTGGCTACAGGAAATCCGCTACGATGACCGCATCTGTCCTGCGCCGGGAGACGTTCGGCGCCTTCACCCTGGCCGTCATGGACGATGGCGTCGCGCTCATCCTGTTCGATCGACCGCCCGTCAATGCCGTGTCGATCGACGTCTATGAAGCCATCGGCGCCTTCACGGATCATGTCGCGGCAAGCGAAGATATCAGGGCGATCGTGCTGGCGGCGCCGCCGGGTGCGCGCGCCTGGTGCGGCGGCGCGGACCTGCATGATTTCGATGGAATCGACGTCGCGGGGCGCAAGGCGCGCTACGACTTCATCAACGCCCAACTGCCGCGCTTCTATCGGCTCGACCGGCCGGTGATCGCCGCCATATCGGGCGCGGCGATCGGCATCGGCATGATCCTGGCGGCGCTGTGCGACATGCGTATCGCCGCCGAGGATGCCGCCTTCGCCTGCCCGGAGATCGATTATGGACTGGTCGCGGGCGGGGCGGGGCTGTTCGCCCATGTGAACATGCCCGAAGCTAAGATCCGCGAGATGCTCTTCAGCGGCGCGCGCTTCACCGCGCGCGAACTCGAACCGACGGGCTTTTTCAACTATGTCCTGCCCGCCGCCGAAGTTCTGCCCCGCGCCATGGCGCTCGCGCGCGCCATTGCGGGGAAAAGCCTGCCTGCGATCCGCGCGCGCAAGGTCGCGTCCGCCCGGCTGGAGGGTATGAGCTGGACAGAAGCTTATCTGGACGCGCAAAGCTTCACTGCGCAACTGACGGCAGGCAGCGACGGGGCGGAGGGCGTGCGCGCCTTTCTGGACCATCGCGCGCCGCGCTATGAGGATCGCTAAATCATCGGTTCGCACCGCCTTACCGGCGGACTTCATTCTCCAGCATCGCGATCAGCCGTTCGGCCATCTCGCTGCCCGCCCGTGTCAGATTCTTGGGCTTGCGATAGAGCAGCCAGGTGATGATGAGCTGGTTGACGCCGCCGATCAGCAGCGCGACCGTTTCATAGGGATTGCGGTCCGGCGCAACCCAGCCTTCGGCGACGCCCTCCTTCACCAGGAACAGGATGACGCGGGTGAAGTCGTCGATGCTGTGGCGCAGTTCGGTGTCGCTGACGAAGACGCTAGGCCAGATTTCCAGATAGAGCAGCCGTGCCCATTCGGCATGTTCGCGCGCATAATCCGCCGACATCACCAGATAGAGCAGCAGCCTTTCGCGCGCCGAAGTGCGGCTGGCCGCGTTCGCATGATAGCTTTCGAAAAATTCGGCGAGGTGGGACAATGGCACGTCATAAGCCAGATCCTCCTTGCTCTTATAATATTCATAGAGGGTGGAGGTGGAAATGCCGGCCTCCGCAGCGATGTCTGCAATCCGCGAGCGGGAAATGCCATCGCGCGCGAACACCCGCAGCGCCGCGTTCAATATCTGCTGCTCGGTGCGCTTGGCGCGGTCCTGCTTGCGCTCCGTCGCCCGTTTTGGGCGGTGAGCGATTTCCTCCAGCAGGCTGTCCCACGCGCTCGCGGTGTTCGATGCGATCTGCTCCGACTCTCCCACGACTTCTTTTGTCGCCACGAAGGCCTCCAAATCCATGCGGCGCCCGGACTGCGGACGCCGCCCATTACACGCTTCTGTCACACTCTACTGCCTTGGCTTGGCATCCTCTGCAACCCCAAAGCCTGACAGGTGCGGGAAAATAAGCACGAAGAATAACGGCGTCGTGCGGCAGAAATGGCGGAAAGCGGTCGCTTGGGAACATATGCCTCTCCGGTTGCTCAAAATTTCCGATAAAACGTCGATTTTATAATTGACCTTATGCAGGTCGAGATGTAGCTAGATCGGCATAAGAGAACAGATTGCTGGGCCGGACGGCGCAGAATGAAGGAGAGGAAGATGGGACGTTATCCCACTATTTCCCTATGCTTTTCCAGAATTACGGGCCGGTTGCCACATGTTTCCATGTGCCGGGAGAATGGAAATGGTTGACGTAGCCGCCGCGGCGGAAGCTTTGATCCGGGCCTATAATGCCAAGGATTTCGATGCGATGGAGCGCATGATCGCGCCAGACCTCGATTTCGCGCATTTCAATCGTGCCTTCGTGATGACCAGTCGCGATGCGCTGCTGGGGGTGCTGCGCGACTTTGCCGGTAGTTATGTGCCGGATCGCCATTTCGAGGCGCCCGAACGGGTGACGGTCGCGGGAGACATCGTCGTGCGCGAGGCCTGGTATGTCGGAACGGCGAGGGTGGACCTGCCGGGCTTCGGTGCGGCGGGGGAGGCGTTCCGTCTGAAATTTTGCAGCGTGATGCGATTTGATCCGGCCGGCATATTGGTCGAATGGAAGGACCATGGATGAGGTTCTGCCCCAGCCATGGAAAAATATTCGTAGAAGAGGTGAGTGATGCAGGTTGGGATGTTCCAGACGCCGTTCGTGCGCCCAGAGCGTACGCCGCGGCAGGTGTTCGAATGGGCGCTGCGTCAGGCGGTGCACGCGGACAAGATCGGCTTCAGCGAATATTGGGTCGGTGAGCATGGCACGCTCAATTGGGAAGGCATTCCCAGCCCCGAACTGGTGATCGCGGCCGCGGCATTGCAGACCAGCCAGATCAAGTTCGGGCCGCTGGCCCATCTTCTGCCCTATCATCATCCGGCCACGCTGGCGATCCAGACCGCCTGGCTCAGCCAGATATTGGAAGGGCGTTACATGCTGGGCGTCGCTACCGGCGCCTACCCGACCGACGCCGCCGTGCGCGGGATCAAGGACATGTCGGGCAATCACGCCATGATGCTCGAAGCGATCGATATCATGGAGCGGGTCTGGAAGGGCGAGCCTTTCGAGTTTGAGGGGCAGTTCTGGAACGCGGGTTTCCCGCAAGCCAATCCCAACAAGCCCCTGCGCGACGTGCGCCCATGGGGCGGGACGATGCAGATGGCGATGACGGGCCTCAGTGCGCCGTCGCCTTCGATCGGCTTCGCCGGTACGCACGGCTTCCTGCCCGCGTCGGTCTATGCCGGCAATCCATTCCTGCGCAGCCATTTCGAAACCTACCGCGACACGATGACGGCAGCCGGGCGCGAGTCCGACCGGTCGGCCCACCGCGTCGTGCGCGACGTGATCGTCGCCGACACTGACGAGGAAGCGCGCAAGCTCGCTACCGAGGGCGGCATAGGCCTTGCCTGGAAGGAATATATCAAGCCGACCTATGAGCGCTTCGGCGTTCTCAAGGGCCTGCTCCATGACCCGTCGGTCGATCCTGCGAATGTGGATGCGGACTATCTGGCCGAACATGTCTGGATCGTCGGATCGGTCGAAACCGTGCGACAGAAGATGGAGGCCTGGTTCGGCGAACTGGGCGGGCCGTTCGGCACGCTGCTGGTCTACAGCCATGACTATATCGACAATCCCGAACCGTGGGAGCGGTCGATGGAGTTGCTGGTCAAGGAAGTCGCGCCGAAACTGTCGGACGCCAAGCAGACGGTAGCGGCCTGAACCATGGGCAGGCTCGCCGGCAAGGTCGCCATCATCACGGGCGCGGCGCAGGGCATGGGCGAAGCCCATGCGCGGCTGTTCGTGCGGGAGGGCGCCAAGGTCGTCCTGACCGACGTGAATGAGGCGGGCGGCAAGGCGCTGGCGACCGAGCTGGGCGATGCGGCGCTTTTTCTGCGCCACGACGTCGCCAAGGCGCAGGACTGGACCGACGTCGTCGCCGCGGCGGAAAGTCGCTTCGGCCCGGTAACGGTCCTCGTCAACAATGCGGGCGTGATCGGCCCGGTGAAGGGCCTGCTGGATTTCGAGGAGGCCGAGTTTCTGCAGGTCTGCGCGATCAACCAGCTGGGCGTGTTCCTGGGCATGAAGGCGGTCGTTCCCGGCATGATCGGGGCAGGCGGCGGATCGATCGTCAACATCTCCTCGATTGCAGGGATGCTGGGCACGAAGGAATCCTCCAACGCCGCCTACTGCGCCAGCAAATTTGCCGTGCGCGGCATGAGCAAGCTGATCGCGACACAATTCGGCCATGCCGGCATCCGGGTCAATTCGGTGCATCCCGGTTACATATTGACGCCCATGATGATCGCCGCGACCGACGAGCAGGGCGGCGGCGCGGCGGCGGCCATCCCTCTGGGCCGCCTTGCCCAGCCTTCGGAAGTATCCAATGTCGTCCTCTTCCTGGCGTCGGACGAAGCCAGTTTCGTGTCGGGGGCCGAACATGTGGTCGACGGCGCAATGATCGCCGGCTGACGGCGCAACAAGCAGAAGGCCCGGCAAGCGGCCTGAACAACGGATCTCGCATAAGCGTAGACGGGAGGTGAGGATATCATGAACAGGACGATATTTGCGACGCGGGTTTCCGTGTTGGCACTAATGGCGAGCGCCGCTCCGGCTCTGGCCCAGGCGGCACCGGCCGCACCCCAGCCACCCGCGGCCCCGGCCGCCAACAGCGCCGACATCATCGTCACTGCCAACAAGCGCGAGCAGTCGGTGAACAGCGTGGGCCTCACCATCACCGCCGCGTCGTCGGAGGAACTGTCCAATCGCGGTATTTCCGGGCCGGCCGACCTGGCGAAGCTCGTGCCGGGCTTCACATTTACCCAGTCGATCTACTCGACGCCGGTCTTCACCCTGCGCGGCATCGGCCTTTACGACGCCACCTTCGGCGCGGCGCCTTCGGTGTCGGTCTATACCGACCAGATTCCGCGCAACGTGCCGGTGATGTCGGATGGCCTCGACCTCGATATCGAGCGGGTCGAAGTGCTCAAGGGGCCGCAGGGCACGCTGTTCGGGCAAAGCTCCACGGGCGGCGCCATCAACTATATCGTCGGCAAGCCAACCGCCGATTTCGCGGCGGGTTTCGACGCATCCTATGAGCGTTTCAACCGCGCGGAACTGTCCGGCTTCGTCAGCGGTCCGCTGGCCGACGGTATCCGCGCCCGTCTGGCGGTGAAGGGCGTATCGGGCGGTGCCTGGCAGCGCAGCCTGTCGCGGCCGAACGACGAAAATGGCGACCAGCGCAAGTTCATGGGGCGCTTCACCCTGGACATCCAGCCGACCGAAAGGCTGAAGATCGAGCTGATGGCGACCGGCTCGCGTGACCGGTCCGACCCACTGGCCCCGCAATATGCCGGTACCACGCTCAATCTTTACCCGGACCAGGCCGCCGCCGCCGCATCGGGCAATCCCTATGCGCAGGTCGATGCCCAGCGCTATGCGGACCTGACCACGCCGACGTCGGCCGGCTATGACGCATCCTTTCTGGGACGCCAGTCCGTGGTCGTCGGTCGTCTCAGCAGCGCCAACCCCGCCACGGCAGCCGGTGCGAACGCCCTTCTGGGCACGCCGGTCAGCAGCCGGGCGCGAGACGCCGAATGGACGCAAGGCTTTCTGGGACGGTCGCACAACAGCTATTATCAGCTTGCGGGTCGCGCCGATCTCGACCTGAGCGACACGCTCAAGCTGACCTACATCGCCGCGCTGGCGAAGCAGAAGCTCGACTATAATCAGGACCTCGACGGCACGGCCGCCCAGGTCGTCGATGTCCCGCTGTTCGGCGACGTGCGATCGTTCAACCAGGAACTCCGCCTTTCGCTCGATACCGACAGCTTCAACGGCATCGTTGGCGCGAGCTACGACAATCTCCGGACATCCCAGAACAATTTCTTCTATCTGGGAGACTATTCCGCGAACGCAGACCTGATCTCGGTCACGCTCAACGAATTCGACTCCCGGATGCGCAGCTACGGCCTGTTCGCGAATGGCGAGTATAAGGTCACCCCGCAACTGACCGTGCAGGGCGGCATCCGCTACACGAAGAACAAGCAGGAGGCGAGCTACTGCTACAGCGATCCGACGGGCGCCGGCGCGGCCGTCCTGTTCGGCGCGGCTCTCAACAGCGTGCCGATCACCATCGCGGCGGGGCAGTGCTTCCCCACGACGGGCGACCTTCTGCTCGGCACCGCGAAATCGACATTGACCCCGGTCAACCAGTCGCTCACCGAGGACAATATTTCCTTCCGTGTAGGCGCGAATTATAAGTTCGACGGTGGCGCACTGATCTATGCGACCGTCAGCCAGGGCTATAAAGCGGGCATCTTCTCGGCGATCGGTGCCTCGCGTGCGAACCAGTATAGTCCGGCGACGCAGGAAAAGGTGATTGCCTATGAAGGCGGCTTCAAGGCGCCGTTCGCCAATGGCGCGCTGCAATTCAATGGTGCCGCCTTCTATTATGACTATTCCAACAAGCAGGTACGCGGCCGCGTTCAGGACACCATTTTCGGCCTGCTGGAGAAGATGCTGAACGTACCCAAATCCTATGTGTTCGGTCTTGAAGGCGAACTGGTCGCACGTCCGGCTCAGGGCCTGCGCCTCAGCGCCGGTGCCACTTACCTCAAGAGCAAGGTCAAGTCTGACTATTCGGCGACGGCCGACGGCTTCGCCGTCTATAATGCGGCGGGCTATACCGGCAATTTCAAGGGATCGGAGCTACCCTACACGCCCAAGTTCAGTGCCAATGTCGACGCGCAATATAGCGTGCCGGTGTCGGACAGTCTGGAGGCTTTCCTGGGCGGTGGACTCACTTACCAAAGCAAGCAGAACACGACCTTCCACAATGCCGGGCTGCCTGCCGACGATTTCACGATCAATGGCTATGCCCTGCTCGACGTGCGGGCAGGGGTGAGCAGCAGCGATGGCAGGTGGCGCGCCAGCCTCTATGGTCGCAACATCACGAACAAATCCTATGTGACCGCCGTGTCGACCTATCTCGACACGCTCATCCGCTATCGGGGCAAGCCGACCGTCTATGGTCTTTCGCTCTCCTACAAATATTGAACTCTCCCGCTGGGCGCGGCGGCCGATCCGGCCGCTGCGCTCTTCTTTCCCGGAAGGTGCCGATGACCGGACATGATTTTCCTGATGCGCTGAAGCAGTTGCTCGACGAGTTTTCGCGGTCGGGAATAAGAGAATTGCATATCCGCAAGCCGGATTTCGAACTCTATCTGTCGACCGACGCTTCGGCTGCGCGTCCGCAGGCGGCGACGCCCGTCGCTGCGCCGGCATCTGTGCCGGTCGCCCAGCCCGCCGCGCCTTCCAGACCGATCGCAGCGCCTCCTGCGCTCATATCGTCGCTGCCGGACGAGGCCATCATCATCAAGGCGCCGAACCTTGGCACCTTCTATCGCGCGCCCAAACCCGGCGCCGCCAATTATGTCGAGGTGGGATCGAAAGTGCAGGCCGGCGACGAACTGTGCCTGATCGAGGTGATGAAGCTCTTCACCGCCGTGCGCGCCGGCTCGTCGGGCACGGTTCAAGCCGTTCTGGTCGAGGACGGCGCCATGGTCGAAGGCGGCCAACCCCTGTTTGCGCTGGTGAGGGACTGATGCCGATCAAACGACTTTTCGTGGCGAACCGGGGCGAGATCGCACTGCGCATCGTCCGCGCCGCGCAGGCGCTCAATATCGAAACGGTGGTGGCCGTGTCGGATGCCGACCGCGACAGCGCGGCCGCGCGGCTGGCCGATCGGTCGATCGTTCTGGGGCCGGCAGCGGCGGCCAAATCCTATCTCGACCCCCGCCTGATCGTCCATGCGGCCAAGGAAAGCGGCTGCGACGGCCTGCATCCGGGCTATGGTTTCCTGTCGGAACGCGCGATCCTGCCGCGCCTGTGCGCGCAGCATGGCATCGCCTTCGTGGGGCCGGAGCCCGACGTCATCGACGCGCTGGGCGACAAGCTGCGCGCGCGGGCGATGGCGGGCGCGGCCGGCGTACCGCTGGTGCCGGGCAGCGAGTGCGTCGCCTCGGCGGCCGACGCGCGGCGGGAAGGGGACCGGATCGGCTATCCCGTGTTGCTGAAGGCCTCGGCCGGCGGCGGTGGACGCGGCATGGTGATCGCCAATAATGGCGACGAGGCGGAGGCCGGCTTCCACAAGGCCAGCGCCGAAGCGGTCGCCGCCTTTGGTGATGGCACCTTGTTCATGGAGCGCTTCGTGCCGGAAGCGCGCCATGTCGAGGTGCAGTTGATGGGTGACGGCAAGGGCCAGGTGCTGCATTTTGGCGAGCGCGACTGTTCGGTACAGCGCCGCTACCAGAAGCTGATCGAGGAGGCGCCGTGCGCCGCCATGCCCGATCATCTGCGCCGGCAATTGCATGAATCCGCCGTCGCGCTTGCGGCGAGCGTCAACTATCGCAATGCCGGAACCGCCGAATTTCTGTTCGACGTCCAGCGGCAGGAATTCTACTTCATCGAAGTCAACGCCCGCATCCAGGTGGAGCATCCGGTGTCCGAAGCGATCACCGGATTCGATCTGGTCCAGGAACAGATCCGCATCGCCGGCGGCGCCGGCCTGTCCGTCAGCCAGCAGGACGTCAAGATCAGCGGTCACGCCATCGAATGTCGCATCAATGCGGAGGATGCGGCGCGCGACTTTCTGCCCAGCCCCGGCCGTATCACGCGCTGGGAACCGCCGCAGGGACCGGGCATCAGGCTGGACAGTCATATGTCGGCCGGCGCCATGATCCCGCCCTTCTACGACAGCATGGTGGGCAAGCTGATCGTCCATGGCAGTGACCGGGCGGACGCGATCGCCCGGCTGGCCGATGCGATCGATCACTTCGTGGTGGAAGGCGTGCCGACGACCTTGCCGCTGCATCGCGCGATCATCGCGCACCCCGATTTCATCGAGAACCGCATCCACACCCGCTGGCTCGAACAGGTTCTCCTCCCCGACTATGGAAAGAAGGCGGCATGACGGCCGAAAAGAAAGACCCGGTGATCGCCGCGGTCGATGATGCCCGCGCGCTGCTCGACACGCTGCTGACGAGCGGCTGGCAGCAATTGCATGTCGCGTCCGGTGACACGGAGATTTTCCTGGCGCGTTATGGTGGAGCCGCCAATCCGATGCGGGCGGCTGCGCCGGCACCCATCGTTGCGACTCCCGCGATTCAGGTCGGCCCCGAAACCATCGTGCCGGTCCCCTACGTCGCCACGCTGGAACGGGCGCTGGCGGTCGGCACCCAGGTGACGGCCGGCCAAGCCGTCGCGACCGTGCGCGTACTGGACGAGCAGGAGGATATCGCTGCGCCGATTTCCGGCACCATCGTTCGCGTGGACGCACAGCCGGGTTCGCTGCTGGAATATGGCGCGACCCTGCTATCGATCGCGGCGGCGGCGTGATGAATGCCGCCATCGGAAAAGTCGCGGTCTGCGGCGCGGGCGCCATGGGATCGGGCATCGCCCAGGTTGCGGCGCAGGCGGGGGCTTCCGTCCTCATCTTCGACGTCAATGCGCAGGCACTGGACGCGAGCCGGGCGCGGACACTGGCGGACCTCGACAAGCTGGCCGCACGCGGCAAGCTGTCGGCGGACGAAGTGCGGGCGATCGGCGAACGGATGCAATGGGTGTCGACGCTCGATGCCCTGGCCGACCGCGATCTGGTGATCGAGGCGATCATCGAGGATGCGGGCATTAAGGGCCAGTTGTTCGAACAGGTCGAGGCGATCCTGTCGCCGGAAGCGATCATCGCGACCAACACCTCGTCCCTGCCGATCTCGCGTCTCGCGCGGGGTTTGAAGCGGCCTGAGCGGTTCATCGGCATGCATTTCTTCAATCCGGCGACAGTGATGAAACTGGTCGAGGTGATTTCCGGCGCGGCGACCGACCCGGCGGTCGCAGAGCGGATCAGGGCGACCGCGCAAAGCTGGGGCAAGGTCGCGATCCCCGTCGCAGACGTGCCAGGCTTCATCGTCAACCGCGTCGCGCGTCCCTTCTATGGGGAGGCCTTCGCCGCGCTGAACGAAGACGCGGCGGATGCGCCGGCCATCGACGCCCTGTTTCGCGCGGCGGGCTTCCGCATGGGGCCGCTGGAACTGACCGACCTGATCGGACAGGACGTCAACTTCGCTGTCGCCCGCTCAGTGTTCGATTCCTATTTCGGCCGCACTCGCTTCGTGCCGCAATTGCGGCAGGCGGCGTTGGTCGATGCCGGTTGGCTCGGACGCAAGACGGGCAGGGGGGTCTATGATTATCGCGACGGCGCGCCCAGGGCCGCCGATCCGCAGGTGCCGGACGCACGCGTCAGCGATACGCATCGACAGGCGATAGCGGCGCTCAAGGAGGCCGTGCCCGGCACCTTCCTGCGCTGCGGCGCGCTGTTTGTGGGCACAACCCAAGGGCGGACTGCGCGGCAGGAAAGCGACAGCTTGGGCGCGCCGGTCATCCTGTTCGACTGGTCCCCAGCCGATGCCGCCGGACCGATCGGTTTCACCCTGTCCGACGAGCGCGCTCGGCCCGACGTGTTCGGCTTGCTCGCCGCGCAATCGCGCGCTGGCGTGGAAATCGCCGACCGGCCGGGCATGATCGTCGCTCGGACGCTGGCGCAACTCGCCAACGCCGCCGCCGACGCCGTGCTGGAACAGGTAGCGGACGAACAGGGCATCGACGCGGCGCTGCGCTATGGCGCGAACTATCCCTATGGTCCCTTCGCCTGGGCCGACCGCTACGGCCGCGGGGCGCTCGTTCGCCTGCTCGACGGCATCGCGGATGGCACCGGCGAGGCGCTATACCGGCCATCCCATTATCTGAGGAACCGCGCATGAGCGAAACGCAGGATATCTTGCTAGTCGAGCCGATGGGCGCCCACGTGCTGCTGCTGCGGCTGAACCGCCCCGAAAAACGCAATGCGCTGGCCACCGACCTGCTCGGGCGGGTCGCCGATGCGCTGGACGCCGCCGCGACCGATCCCGCCATCCGCGCGGTCGTCATTACTGGCGCGGACCGTTTCTTCGCCGCAGGGGCGGATATCAGGGAACTGGCGTCGCGTGATACCAGCGGCGCACTGGGCGACCCGCGGCCAGCGATTTGGACACGCATCCGCGGCTTTTCCAAACCACTGATCGCAGCGGTCGAGGGATGGTCGCTGGGCGCGGGGAACGAACTGGTCATGTGCTGCGATCTCGTCGTGGCCGGCGAGAGCGCGAAATTTGGCCAGCCCGAAACCAATCTGGGAATCATTCCCGGCGCGGGCGGCACTGCTATCCTGCCACGGCTGGTCGGACGCAGCCGGGCGATGCGGATGGTGTTGCTGGGCGATCCTCTGTCCGCCGTCGAAGCATTGCAGGCGGGCCTTGTCGCACAAGTGGTCGACGATGGGCAGGCGCTCGCGGTTGCGACCGACCTTGCCATGCGCATCGCCGCCCGCGCGCCGCTGGCGATGCAGCAGGGCAAGGCGATGGTCCGCGCGACCTTCGAGACGCATCAGTCCGCGCATTTGCTGCTCGAGCGACAGGCCTTTTCCGCGCTGTTCGGCACCGCCGACAAGCGTGAGGGCACCACCGCTTTCTTCGAGAAGCGCGACCCGCAATGGAGCGGCGCATGAACGACCTGTCCCCGATGGGCGCGGCCTGCGCGGCGCCGCTGCCCGAAGTTTCACGCGAAGCGATCGCCGCGCTGTTCGAACTGCCCTTCCTGGATCTGGTGGCGCAGGCCCATGCCGTGCATATCCGACACCATCCGCGCAACGCCGTGCAACTGTCTACCTTGTTGTCCATCAAGACCGGCGGCTGCGCGGAGGATTGCGGCTATTGCAGTCAGTCCGCCTTTGCCAAGAGCGGCGTAAAGGCGGAAAAGCTGATCGACGCCGACACGGTTGTCGCCGCCGCGCGAGAGGCGAAGGCGGGCGGTTCCAGCCGTTTCTGCATGGGCGCGGCGTGGCGCGAACCCAAGGCGCGCGACATGCCCGCGCTGCTCGACATGGTGCGGCGGGTGAAGGCGCTGGGCATGGAAACCTGCATGACGCTGGGCATGTTGAGCGGCGATCAGGCCGACGCGCTGGCGGAAGCGGGACTTGATTATTACAACCACAATATCGACACCAGCCCGGACTATTATGACCGGGTCATCACTACCCGGAGTTTCCAGGACCGGCTCGACACGCTGGACCATGTTCGCCGGGCAGGTATGGCGGTGTGCTGTGGCGGCATCCTGGGGATGGGCGAGACGCGCGAAGACCGCATCGCTTTTCTTCACGCGCTTGCCGCCTTGCCCGAACCGCCCGACAGCGTCCCGCTGAACGCGCTGGTGCCGATCCCCGGCACCGTACTGGGCGACATGTTGGCCGACACGCCGCTGGCCCGGATCGATGAGATCGAATTCGTGCGCACCGTCGCTGCGGCGCGGATCACCATGCCCCACAGCGTCGTGCGGCTGTCGGCCGGTCGCGAGAGCATGAGCGAAGCAGGGCAGGCGCTCTGCTTCATGGCCGGAGCCAATTCGATCTTCACCGGCGACCGTCTGCTGACCACGAGCAACAAGGGCGGCGATGCCGATGCCGCGTTGTTCGCGAAGCTCGGGCTGGCGCCGTCCAGTTGAGGTGAGATGATTTTGCGCACCCGCGTTACCGATCTTCTGGGCATCCGCTACCCCATCGTGCAGGGCGGGATGCAGAATGTGGGCTATGCGCCACTGGCGGCGGCGGTTTCCAGCGCCGGCGGCCTGGGCATGATAACCGCTCTGACCTTTGCCGATCCGGGCGCGCTGGCGCAGGAGATTGCGCGGTGTCGGGCGCTGACAACGGCACCCTTCGGCGTCAACATCTCCGTCTTCCCGACCATGCGGCCACCCGACTATGGCGCCATAGTGGACGCGATCGCCGATGGCGGCGTGGAAGTCGTCGAAACCGCGGGCACGCCGGCCGTGCGTGCGGTGTGGGATATGCTCTTCGCGCGCGGTATCCGCGTCATCCATAAATGCACCTCTGTCCGCCACGCCCTGTCGTCGGAGCGCTATGGCGTCCATGCCGTGTCGATCGATGGCTTCGAATGTGCGGGACATCCGGGTGAGGACGACGTGCCGGGCCTGGTGCTGATTCCCGCCGCGGCCGATCGCCTGTCCGTGCCGGTACTGGCGAGCGGCGGCATCGCTGACGGCCGCGGGCTGGCGGCGGCGCTGGCGCTGGGCGCCGACGGAGTGACGATGGGCACGCGTTTTTGCGCGACGCGCGAAGCACCGATCCACGACAATGTGAAGCAAGCCTATGTCGACAAGGACGAACGGGAAACCGACCTTCTCTTCCGCCCTTTCCGCAATTCCGCCCGCGTCGGCCGCAATGCGATCTCGACCGAAGTGTTGCGTCGTACGGCAGCGCCCGATGCGGTCTTCGCCGATGTGGCGGAACTGGTCAGCGGGCTGCGCGGTAAGGCGCTGCTGCAATCGGGCGATATCGATAGCGGTATCTATTGGGCGAGCATGGCGCAGGGGCTGATCCACGACATACCCAGTTGCGCCGACCTGATCGAGCGCATGATAGCCGATGCGCGCGCAGTGATCACGGATCGGCTGGCGGGTATGATCTGCGGCTGACGGCTCAGTCGATCAGCACGACGCATTTGCCCAGATGCCTGCGCGCCAGAATCTCCTCATAACCCCGCCGGGCATCGGCAAAGGCGAAACATGTCCCGGCCTGTGGCTTTAGCCGGCCGTCCGCAGCCCAGGCCAGCATCTCGCGAAAGTCGTTCCATCCCTGCTCGCCCATGCGTTCCAGGGCGAGCCGCCCCTCGACCCCGATGACCGATATCATCTTCACCAGCAGCACGTTGGTCCGGGCCACAGCCGCACGGCCGGAGGTGAAGCCGATCACAACTATGCGGCCGCCGGTCGCGATGGCGCGCATCGACTGGTCGAACAGGTCGCCGCCGACGGGATCGAAGACCATGTCCGCACCCCGGCCGCCGGTAACCTCCAATATACGCTCGCGCAGCGGCGTGGCGACATGGTTGATCCGATGGTCGGCGGCGACCTGCGCCAGCTTCGCATCGTCACTGCCGGTGGCGATCACTGTCGCGCCGATCGCGCGGCCGACGTCCAGCGCCGCCGACCCGGTCCCGCCCGTGGCGCCATGGACGACCAGCACTTCCCCGGCCTTTAGATTACCCCGACGGACCAGTGCATTGAAAGCGGTCCAGTGGTTCATGAGGAAGCCGGCGGCATCGGCGAAGGTCAGATCGTCGGCGATGCCATGCACAAAGGCTTCGGGCAGGACGCAATATTCGGCGAGGCCGCCGCCGTCGAGCGAGACGGAGAAAGCGGCGACCCGCTGGCCGGGAGCCACCCGTGCGACGCCGGGGCCGCAGGCATCGACGACCCCCGCCATCTCGCTCGACGGGATATAGGGCAGGGGCGGCGTCTTCTGATGGCGGCCTTCCACCACCATCGTTTCGCCGAAGGACAAGCCGGCGGCGTGGACGCGGATGCGCACTTCGCCCGGACCGGGCTCGGGGACCGGCACATCCGCTATCGCGATTTGGAAAGGCGCGGCGAAACGGTGGCAGACCCAGGCCTTCATGCGTCGCTTGCCAGCCGGATGCCGAACTCCGCCAATATTTCGTCATGATCGGCGTCCAGCATCGGCGCGTGGCGGTGCAGGTGCGCGGGCGTATCGGAAAAGCGGATGGGGTGGACGGGTTGGCGATAGCGGCCCGCTGCGGGATGGTCATGCTCCATCAGCGCGCCGATCGCCATGATTTGCGGGTCTGCGGCCAAGTCGTCCGGCCGATTGATGGGGGCGTAGACGGCGTCCACCGCCCGCAGGCGGGGCAGCCAATAGGCGGTGGGCCGACGCAACAGGCAGGCCCCGACGATCGCGTTCAACTCCGACGCATTGGCAAAGCGCTTGCTCAACACGTCAAAGCGCGGATCGCCCGGCAGGTCGGGACGGCCCAGTACCTGGCAGACGCCGGTAAATTCCTCGTCGGTCACGAACCCGACCAATATATGGCCGTCCGCGGTCGCAAAGCAGTAGCGCACGCTGGCCATCGATCCGCCGACAACGACATCGTCGCCGATCAGCGTGCTGCTGCTCATCACCTCCGGCCAGATGAACGATAGGGCGACGTTCAACATGCTGACGCGGATATGCTGGCCCTGTCCCGTCCGTTCGCGCGCCAGCAGCGCGGCGGTGACGGCCTGCCAGACCACCAGTGCGGTGGCCTTGTCCACGATCGCGCTGCGGATCGTGGTCGGCGCGCCCGTCACATTGTCGGCCTGAACGGCGGCAATGCCGGCAATTCCCTGGACGACAATGTCGTAAACGCGGCGGTTCGCCTCCGGGCCGCTGTCGCCCAGGCCGTCGATTGAGACATAGATGATATCGGGACGTAGGCGCGCGGCGGCTTCATAGCCGATGCCGATGCGATCGGCGACGCCCGGCCGGAAGTTCTGTACCACGACGTCGCACTGTCCGGCAATGCGCAGCGCGGCATCGAGATGATCGGCGCGTTTGAGGTCTAGCGCGATCGAGCGCTTGTTGCGATTGGCGTTCAGGAACATCGCGCCCATATTGGACACGCCGCTGCGCTGGTCGCCGCTGCTGCGCAATTGATCGCCCCTGATCGGCTCCACCTTGATGACGTCAGCGCCTTGGTCGCCCATCAGCATCGTCGCCATGGGTGCGGTCAGATTGGTGCCGAATTCCAGGATGCGATAGCCGGCCAGCGGGCCGAGGCGATGCGGCCCGGGCCGTCCTTCGGCAAGATCGTCCAGGCCCGACATGTGCGCTCCATCTCTTTGGCCCGTTACGGGCGTGACTGCTTCTTCTGCCGTTCCAGCGCTGCCAAGACGCCTGCCTCGCTTTCTGGATGTTCCACCAGTGCGGAGGACGCCTCCTGCGCCTCTAGATAGGCGTCCATCCATTCGGATCCTTCCCAGGTCAGCGACGCCAGCTTGCGGGCGCGCAGCGTCGGCATGCTCTTGCGCGCCATCTGGTTGGCCAGGTCGAGCGCGATGGGCAGCACCGCCGGGGAGGGGACGACATAGTTGAAGAAGCCGGTGGATTCGAGTTCCCGCGCCGTGAAGGTGCGGCCAGTGTAGATCATCTCGCGCACCTTGGCCTCGGGCATGCGCAAGCTTGCGAACAGGCCCGCGCTGCCGCCGACCAGCCCATAATCCACCTCCGGGCAAGCGAAGCGCGCATCTTCGGCGGCGACGCGCAGGTCGCACATACCTGCCAGCATCACGCCGACGCCCACCGTCGCGCCGCGGATCGCGGCGATCATCGGCCGGTCGATATGGTGGAAGCGTGGCAGTTGGGCATTGATGAACTGATAGCGTTCCTTGCGCTTTTCCGCTGTCATGCCCTTGAACTCATGCAAATCCGCACCGCCGCACCAGGCGCGCGCGTCGTCCGGCGCGGTGATGACGATGACGCGGACCGTCTGGTCCGCCGCGACATGGTCGGCGAAGCGGCCGATCTCCTCATAGACGGACAGGGACACCGCGTTGACCGGCGGGCGCGAGAAAGTGAGCAGTCCCACGCCATTGTCGCGCACATCGAGGGTGAAGGCGCCGAAGCTGTGCCTGACGGTCATATGGCTTTCCCTCTTACGCGATTTCCAGCGCCAGTTGCAGCTCCACGCCGGTCATGTCGCGCAGCTTGTCGATGGTCAGTCCCGGCACCATTTCGATGACATGGGCGCCCGCCGGACCCACGTCGAAGATGGCGACGTCGCTATAGACGCGCGACACGCAGGACAGGCCGGTCAGCGGATAGCTGCATTGGGCGACGAGCTTGCTCTCGCCGCTCTTGGTCAGCAGATCCATCATTACGAACACCTGCTTGGCGCCGACGGCCAGATCCATCGCTCCGCCCACGGCCGGAATCGCGTCCGGCGCGCCGGTATGCCAGTTTGCGAGGTCGCCCTTCACCGACACCTGAAAGGCGCCCAGCACGCAAATGTCGATATGCCCGCCGCGCATCATCGAGAATGAATCGCCGTGGTGGAAGAAGGAGCCACCTGCCAGCAGCGTGACCGGCTGCTTGCCGGCATTGATCAGTTCCCAGTCGGTATCCTCTTCGGCCGGCGCCGGCCCCATGCCAAGCAGACCGTTTTCGCTTTGGAGGAAGATGTCGCGTTCCTGCGGCAGAAAATTCGCCACTCTGGTCGGCAGGCCGATGCCCAGATTGACGTAGGCGCCCTCCGGAATGTCGCGCGCGACCCGCGCGGCCATGTCTTCACGGTTCATCCGCTGCATGATGCTTGTCTCCTTCAGGCCGCAGCCGCGACGGATAGCGGTGCGACCTGCACCACTCGATTGACGAAGATGCCCGGCGTCACGACAATTTCGGGATCGAGCGCACCCAGTTCCACGATCTCTGTCACCTGCGCGATGGTGGTCTTGGCCGCCATCGCCATGATCGGGCCGAAATTGCGCGCCACCTTGCGATAGACGAGATTGCCCCAGCGATCGCCCGCGCGCGCTTTGATCAACGCGAAATCGGCATGGATGGGATATTCCAGCACATAGTTGCGCCCATCGATCTCGCGAGTTTCCTTGCCCTCGGCCAGCAGCGTCCCGTATCCGGTTGGCGTGAAGACGGCCCCCAGACCCGATCCCGCCGCCTGGATGCGTGCGGCCAGATTGCCCTGCGGCACCAGTTCCAGTTCGATCTCTCCGGCACGATAGCGCGCATCGAAATGATGCGAGGTCGCCTGGCGTGGGAAGGAACAAATGACCTTGCGCACCCGGTTGGCCTTGATGAGCGCGGCGATGCCCGTCTCGCCCGCACCCGCATTATTGCTGATGATCGTCAGGTCGGTGGCGCCATGTGCGATCACCGCCTCCATCAATTCATGGGGTGCGCCCGCATCACCGAAGCCGCTGATCATGATGGATGCGCCATCATGGAGATCGGCGACCGCCTGTCCCAGGGACGGACTGATCTTGTCTATCATGCAAACCTCTCGCTCTCGTCTCATATCCGCTATATCCGATGATATTTCGAATATTACAGAAATTAGGCATATATAGTCATGACGACATTGGTCGCGCCGCGCCGCGCCATGCCGCCTGCCTGCACCAGTCATCCACTCCGCAGGACGGTGCCCATGCTATCACGAGGCTTTTTATGCCTCGACCATGCTCCGCTTCCAGCGCGTATTCGAACGCCGCTGCGATTTTGGGCCGCTTTTGCCTCAGTGTGCCTGTCATGGATATATTGGTCCTTGCCGAACACGTCGCGTCGAGCGGAAAAGGTGACGTCTGCCGTGGGCAGGACGGCAATTGCGGTGGGGCCGTTCCGGTCATTCCCCGGCGCGCAAGCAACGATGCCTACAGCGTCGGGCATATGGCGCTTAGTCCCGGTGCAGTGGATGCGATGGCTGGAAGGTTGCATGTGGCAATAATCCGATTAAACGTCGGATATTAATAGGGGTGATAAGCGACGGAGGCAAGCGTCATTTCGCTGGGCTATATGGGGCATGGTACGGCGAAATAGGCATGATCCCACAAGGGCGCGGCGATAATGTGGTTTAGGAGCCGGGATATGTGTCCACAATCGATTCCAATATCCGTCGAATTTTGCCGAGCAGATGGCCATTTTGGGCATCGCTGCTGACGATCGCGATGGGCCAGGGGCAGTGCGTTCCGCACGAACTGAAGCGAGAAGTGCTCGGCCGCGCGGTCAAAAGTATCTCGACGGGCCGTTGCTATGTGACAGGTAATGTCGACCGGCGATCGACAAATCGAAACCGTATGAGAATGACCGTTCCGGCCGCGCTATCGCCGATTTCGACCTGGGCGCCCATCCGCTGCGCGGCCGACCGGACGATGGCGAGGCCAAGGCCCGTACCGTCAGGCCCCTGCGCGCCGCCCAGTCGGACGAATCGCTCGAATATGGCCTCCCGCTTGTCCGGCGGAATGCCAGGGCCATCGTCGCTGACCGTCACCAGGGTTTCGGTCGGTCGCCTTAGCAAGGCGACGGATACGGTGCCGCCGGGCTGGTTGTAGCGGATGCCATTGTCGATGAGATTCGCGATGATCTCGAAGGCCAGCGTGCGGTGGCCGGAAATGACATAATCTTCCCCGTCATCCGCATCCAGGTTCAGCTCGACCCCGGCGGCGATGGCCGGATTGATCAGGCGGCCGATTACGGCTGCGCAGACTTCCTTGAGATCGACCGCCTCCAATGGGGCGGACACGCCGGCCTCCTCGGCACGGGCAAGCGCCAGCAACTGGGTCACCAGCCGTTCGAGCCGTGTCACGGCGTCACCGATCTCGTCGAGCGCTTCGCTCGATCCGCGCCGGGCCAGCGCAACCTGGACCTTGAGCACCGACAATGGCGTGCGCATCTGGTGCGAGGCGTCGGCGGTGAAACGCCGCACGCCGCCGGTCGCATTGTCGAGTTGCGCCAGCAACTGGTTGAATGCGCGCGCCAGCGGCTGCAACTCGCTGGGCAGCGGCCCGTTATCGAGCGGCGAAAAATCCGGTCGGCTGCTCAGTTCGCGGGATTCGACCGCGCCGCGCAGCCGGGCGAGCGGCCGCAGGCTCCACCCCAATGCCGGGCGCAGCAGCAGGGCCGCCACTCCCACCAGCGCCAATTCCGCGAGTAGCAGTGCGCCCAGCAGCCGGTTGGTGAGCGCCTTGCGGTTGTCGAGCGTCTCGGCGATCTGCACGATCACCGGCTTGTCTATGCGGGGCAGCATCCGCTTCACCTCGCCAATGCGGATGTCCTGGTCGCGATAACGGGCAAAACGGAAGCGGGGCTGATCGATCACCAATTGTGCGGGATCGGGCGCGGGCAGGTCGGCATAGCCGGTGAGCAATTCGCTGCCTACGGCGATGCGGTAATAGACATTGTCGCGTTCGCCATTCTCCAGCATTCCGAAAGCGGCGGGCGGCAGGTCCAGGGTCACTTCACTGCGCTCGACCTGTACCGTCTCGGCAATGGCGCCCAGCGCGCCGGCCAATACCCGGTCGTTGGTGCGGCGCACGACATCGGCGATCAGGGTCGCGCCACCGATGCCGATGATCGCCGCCACTGCCAGCAGCGGCCCCAGCACCGCCGCCAGCAGTCGGGTGCGCAGCGCGATGGCCCCGCCCGATGCGCTCCGCGGTTCAGCCGGCATCGAGCATATAGCCTACGCCCCGCACAGTGCGGATGCCGGGGCCGTCGGGCGCCAGCTTGCCGCGCAGACGGGTGACATGCACCTCGATCGCGTTGCCGCCCACAGGCTCGTCGAACCCGAACACTTCGCCGATCAGCAATTCGCGCGGCACGACCTGGCCCGCGCGCGTTGCCAGCGCATCGAGCACCGCCAGTTCGCGGCGGCGCAGGTCCAGCGGACGCCCGGCAATGTCCGCCATGCCGGTGGAGCGGTTGATGGTCAGAGCGCCGACCGTGATCTGTGGCGTCGGATCGCCGCCGCGCCTTCGCCCCAGCGCCCGCACGCGCGCTTCCAGTTCCTCCGGCTCGAACGGCTTTCGCAGATAATCGTCCGCACCCAGGTCCAGCCCCCGGACCCGGTCGTCCAGCGCGTCGCGCGCGGTCAGCATCAATATGGGCGTTCGCGCCCCGCGTCGGCGCAGTTCCGCCAGGACGGTAAACCCGTCGATATCGGGCAGTCCGACGTCGAGGATCACCAGCGCATAGGGTTCGCTGCCGACGACGGACAGCGCATCCTCGCCGGTCGCGACATGATCGACGGCATGGCCGCCCGCGCGGAGCAAGGCCGAAATGCTGCGCGCCAGGGCCGCGTCGTCCTCGATGATCAAAATGCGGATAGGGCACCGTATGCTGAAAGGTTGATGACAGGTTCGCTTTCTATCCCACCCTTGCATCTTATCCGAACAGAGAGACGGAAAGCGAGGAGATGGGTCGATGCGACGGGTTATTCTGAAGATAGCGATGCTGGCAAGCCTGTCCATGCCAGCGGTCCCGGCAGGCGCGCAGCAGCGGCCGACCGGCTATCCGCGCTCCTACGACCAGTTGATCGCCGACGCCCGCGTCGAGCGGCAGGTCAGCATCTACGCCAATGCCGACCGGGCGGAAATGGCCCCGCTCATCCTCGCTTTCCAGCGCCGCTACCCCGGCGTCACCGTGCGTTATGCCGACCTGGGTTCGACCGAGATTGCGCGCCGCTTCGTCGCGGAAACGCGGGGGCGCAAGCCGTCGGCCGACCTTGTCTGGTCTTCCGCGATGGACCTGCAGGGCAAGCTCATCAACGACGGCTTCGCGCAGGCCTATGCCAGCCCCGAAAAGCCCGCTTTGCCGGCGTCGGCCGTGTGGAAGAATATGGGCTTTGGCGTGACCGCCGAGCCGATCGGCTATGTCTATAACAAAAAGGCGATCCCCGATGCGCGGGCGCCGCGCACCCATGCCGCGCTCGAAGCGCTGCTGCGCCGCGACCGCCGCGCCCTGACCGGCAAGGTCACCACCTTTGATCCGGCGCGCTCCAATGTCGGCTATCTCTATCTGGCCGAGGATTTTGCGATCACGCGCGACACCCGATCGCTGGTGGAAGCGATGGCCGCGACCCGTCCGGTGCTGGCAACCACGACGGAGCCGATGCTGCGCGCGGTGGCCGAAGGGCGGCAGGCGATCGCCTATAATGTGATCGGCTCCTATGCGTTGGAGCGGGCGCGGCGCGATCCGCGGATCGGCGTAGTCTTCCCGCAGGACTACACGATCGTCACGTCGCGCATCGCCTTTATCGCGCGTGAGGCGCGACATCCCGCCGCGGCGAAGCTGTTCCTCGATTTCCTGCTGTCGCGCCAGGGGCAGTCGCTGCTCGCCCAGCACAGCCTGTGGCCGGTGCGGACCGACATCCGCGCCCGCCGCCTCCCCGCCGCGCAGGTCCGGCCGATCCGTGTCGGTCCCCAGCTTCTCGTCAATCTCGACCGCCTCAAGCGCCAGCGCTTCCTGCGCGATTGGAACGCGATCCTCACTTCCGGAGCCCAGAGCCAATGACGTCTTCCACCCTGCGCGGCGGTTGTGCCGCGCTGGCGCTCATCGCCGCCACGCCCGCGCTGGCCCAGGCGCCCAGCAATGCCGATCTGGCCGATCTGGTGCGAGCCCAGGCCGCGGAGATCGCCACGCTGAAGGCCAGGCTCGACAAGCTGGAAGGGCAGAATGCCGCCATGGCAGCGGCCCAATCCGCACCTGCGCCCGCCACCGCGCCGCAAATGGCGCAACAGCAGGCCGCGCCGCCCTTGACGGTCAGCCCGTTCGCGCCGCAGATCGTGCCGCCCGGCCCCGCCGACATCGATGTGGCGCAGGCGCGCGCCATCGCCGCGAACGAGGTCGGACTCAAGACCGAATGGGGCGCGGGCCTGCCGGTGTTCCGTTCGGCCGACGGTGTGTTCACTTACAAGCCGCGCGGCCGCATTCTGGTGGACGTCAGCTCGACCATGGGATCGAAATATAGCGGCCGCAACACCACCACCACCGGTATGCGCGCGCTGCGCCTGGGGCTGGAGGGCGGGGTAGGCCCCCATTTCTTCTATCAGTTCGAAACCGACTTTTCGGAAAATGAGGTCGACATCGTCACCGCCTTCATGGGCTGGCGCAACAAAATCGGCAGCAAGGTCGACTATGACGTGCGCGTCGGCCATCTGTTCAACGACCGCGCGTTCGAGGGCAGCACCGGCTCCGACTCCACGCCCTTCCTGGAACGCGGCACGGTGTCGACGGCGATCATCCCGCAGCGCGGCTTCTATGGCATCGGTATCATGGGGCGGATGTTCGGGCCGAACTGGCACGCGTCGGTCGCGGTCACCGGCGATCGCGTCGATGGGCAGCAGGCGACCAATGACAGCCGCACCGTATCGGCGCGCGCACATTGGAACCCGATCAAGACCGACACGTCGCTGCTGCATGTCGGCGCATGGGGCTTCGACGAAGCCCTGTCTTCGGCAGCGACAACATTGACGCGGAGCACCGTGATCGGTGGACGTTTCAACGGCGCGGTGCGGGTAAGCACAGGCGAACTGCTCGGTGGTCGATCCACCACCGGCTATGGCGTCGAACTGGGCGGCTATACCGGCGGCCTGTGGGTGATGGGCGAGGCGGGCCAGCGGATCGCGCGGCTCGACGCGGGGCGGCCCGATTTCAAGAGCAAGGCGTGGAGCCTGTCCACCGGCCTGTTCCTGACCGGCGAACTGCCCCCCTACAACCCGCGCCTCGGCAGCTTCGGCCAGCCCAATGTGCTCGACCCCGTGCTAGACGGCGGAACGGGAGCGATCGAACTGACGGCGCGCTACGAAAATCTCGACTATACCGATCTCGTCCTGGGCGGGGAGGGCTGGGCCGCGACGCTGGGGGTCAACTGGTATCTCAACAGCTTCACCCGCTTCCAGTTGAACGGCATCCAGTGGCACAGCGACAATCGCGCCGGCGCCTATACCGGCAGCGACGATGGCCAGACCATCTCCGCCCGCGTCGGCGTGACCTTCTGATCCCCATTTCTTTAGTTCTTTCAAGGACGCAGCGATGAACCTCGCCCTGCTCGGCTTCCTGATGGTCGCCACATTCATGACGCTGATCATGACAAAGAAGATGACGCCGCTGGTCGCGCTCATCGTCATCCCGTCCGTCTTCGGCGTGATCGCCGGGCAGTCGGCGGGGCTGGGCGACATGATGATCGAGGGGATCAAGAATCTGGCGCCGACCGGCGTCATGCTGCTGTTCGCCATCCTCTTCTTTTCGACCATGACCGATACGGGCCTGTTCGATCCGCTGGTGGGCCGCCTGATCCGGATCGTCCATGGCGATCCGATGCTGATCCTGATCGGCAGCGTGGTGCTGTGCGCGCTCGTCAGCCTGGATGGTGACGGCTCGACCACCTACATCATCACCATCGCCGCATTGCTGCCGCTCTACAAAAGGTTCGGCATGAACCGGCTCTATCTCTGCTGCCTGTTGATGGCGACCAGCGGGGTCATGAACCTGACGCCCTGGGGCGGTCCCACCGCCCGCGCGGCCAGCGCGCTCAAGCTGGACCCGGCGACCCTCTTCCTGCCTTTGATTCCCGGCATGATCGCGGGCCTCGCCTTCCTGATCGGACTGGCCGTCTGGTTCGGCCGCAAGGAACGCAGCCGCCTGGGCCATGTCAGCGTCATGGAGACGACCGAAGCCGCCCATATGGCGGTGTCCCAATATCCCGAAGCGCGTCGCCCGCATCTCATCTGGTTCAATGCCGCGCTGGTCATTGCGCTGCTTACCCTGCTGGTCTGGGGATTGCTGCCGCTGTCGGTCCTGATGATGATCGCCTTCGCCATCGCGATGATCGTCAACTATCCCGGCGTCGCGCAGCAGAAGGAGCGGATCGCTGCCCATGCCGGCAATGTCCTGTCCGTCGTCTCGCTGATCTTTGCCGCCGGCATCTTTACCGGCATTTTGGGCGGCACCGGCATGGTGGAGGCGATGAGCAAGGAAGTGGTCGGCGTCATCCCGCCGGCGCTCGGCCCCTATATGGCGCCGATCACCGCGCTGCTCAGCCTGCCTTTCACCTTCTTCATCTCCAACGATGCCTTTTATTTCGGCATGTTGCCGATCCTGGCCGAAGCGGGCGCCCATTATGGCGTGGAGCCGATGGCCATCGCGCGCGCATCGCTGATGGGCCAGCCGGTCCACCTGCTCAGCCCGCTGGTGCCGTCCACCTATCTGCTCGTCAGCCTGGCGGGCATCGACCTGGCCGATCATCAGCGCTTTACCCTGCTGCCCGCGGTGGCGGTGTGCGTGGTCATGACGCTGGTGGGCATGATCGCGCTGGCCTTCCCCTTCATCGCCTGATTCCTGGCAGGCGCGCGCTATTCTGGCGGTTGCGCGCGCCTGTGCGCCGGGAAGGGCACGGACGCCACAAGTGGGCTAACAGCGCGCTATGACATGCGGGGGCAGGGCGTGGGGCGCTGCAAATGTTCCATAACCAGCGAAGGCGCGCCCATTAACGCAGCAAATCCCCTCGGCATCAGCGCGTCGATCCGCTTTTATTCAGCATCATCCCCACGTCCGACCTTTGACGAGATATCGTGCAGAAGGCGAGGGGGTATCGGTAATTCATTCTATAAATTCGAACAGTGAAGATAAATTTATCCGACTGTTTCGGATGACATCCCTCGCATAAACCTCCTCTCAGCCCGAACGTACCGGGCGCCATGAGTTTTAAACAGGAGGTTTCCACCATGTCGATCACCGCCACGCCGACCCCCGCCAAGGCTCTTCTCAGCCCCACCAACCACGCGCTCGTCCTGATCGACTTTCAATCGCAGATGGCCTTCGCCACCAAGTCGATCGCGGCCGAACTGCTGCGCAACAACGCCGCACTGATTTCGAACGCCGCCGCCGGCTTCGGCGTCCCCACCATCCTGACCACGGTGGCAGAAAAGAGCTTCTCCGGCCCGATGTTCGGCGAGATCACCGACGCCTTTGCCGGCCAGGCGCTGCTGGATCGCACCTCGATGAACAGCTGGGAAGACGCCGCCGTCATCGACGAAGTCAATCGCATCGCCAAGGACCGCGTCGTGTTCGCGGGCCTGTGGACCAGCGTCTGCATCGTCGGCCCCGTCCTCTCCGCGATCGAACAGGGGTTCGAAGCCTATGTCATCACCGACGCCAGCGGCGATATTTCCGAAGAAGCACATGAGCGCGCCGTGGAACGCATGATCGCAGCCGGCGCCAAGCCGATCACCTCGCTCCAATATCTGCTCGAACTGCAGCGCGATTGGGCCCGCACCGAAACCTACGACATGACAACCGGCATCGCCCGCAAATGGGGCGGCGCCTATGGCCTGGGCATCACCTATGCCAAGACCATGTTCGGCGCGTCCGAAGGCAGCCATTGATCTGCCCTGGCCGGGCGCGCCCTTTTCGCTCGGCCACCATTTTTCTCCTGCGTGAAGGATTTTACCCATGAGCAATTTCGTCACCACCGCCGACGGCGTCGACATCTTCTACAAGGACTGGGGCAGCAAGGACGCTCAGCCGATCATGTTCCACCATGGCTGGCCGCTGTCGTCGGACGACTGGGACGCGCAGATGCTGTTCTTCCTGTCCAAGGGCTATCGCGTCGTCGCCCATGATCGCCGCGGCCATGGCCGCTCCGCCCAGGTCGATGTCGGCCATGACATGGCCCATTATGCCGCCGACGCCGCTGCGGTCGTCGCCCATCTCGACTTGAACAACGCCATCCATATCGGTCATTCGACCGGCGGGGGCGAAGTCGCTGCCTATGTCGCGCGCCACGGCCTGCCGCAGGGCCGCGTCGCCAAGGCCGTGCTGGTCAGCGCCGTGCCGCCGATCATGCTGAAGACCGATCGCTATCCCGGCGGCCTGCCCATGGACGTGTTCGACGGTCTGCGCGCGGGCCTCGCCGCCAACCGCGCCCAATTCTTCCGCGATGTCGCCGCCGGTCCCTTCTATGGCTTCAACCGCGAAGGCGCGGATGTGAAGCCGGCCGTCATCGACAACTGGTGGCGCCAGGGGATGATGGGCAGCGCGCTCGCCCACCATGCCGGGATCAAGGCCTTTTCCGAAACCGATCAGACCGATGACCTCAAGGCCATCGCCGTGCCGACGCTCGTGCTGCATGGCGACGACGACCAGGTCGTGCCGTATAAAAATGCGGGTGTGTTACAGGCCGAAATCCTGCCGAACGCTACCCTCAAAATCTACGAAGGCTATTCGCACGGCATGCTGACGGTGAATGCCGACATACTGAACGCCGACATCCTCGCCTTCATCCAGGCCTGATCGCGCAACAGGGAGAACGGACATGAAAGCCTATATCGTCTCGCTGGGCGCAGGCCTGATCGTCGGCATCGTCTACAGCCTGCTGGGCGTCCGTTCTCCCGCCCCGCCCGTCATCGCCCTGATCGGGCTGGCAGGGATATTGCTGGGCGAGGCGGTGATCCCCGCTGCCCGGCATTATCTCGCCCCTTCGACCCATAGCCGCCCATCGGAGCCGCACGCATGATGACCCGTCGCCAGGCCCTGGCCAGTGCCGCCACTACCGCTCTTCTCACCGCCACGGAAAGTTTCGCCATGACCCAGAAGGACATCATCCTCATCAACGCGAAGGTCACGACCCTGGACCGCGAACATCCGGTCGCTGAGGCGGTCGCCATCCGCAGCGGCAAGTTCCTGGCGGTCGGCGGCGAGCAGGAGGTGCGTGCCGCTGCGGCCCCGGACGCCATGGTAATCGATGCGCAGGGCCGCCGCCTGATCCCCGGCCTGATCGACAGCCACATCCACGTCATCCGGGGCGGCCTTAATTACAATATGGAACTGCGCTGGGAAGGCGTGCCCAGCTTGTCCGAAGCGATGGCGATGCTCAAGCGCCAGGCCGACAACACCCCGCCGCCCCAGTGGGTGCGCGTCGTCGGTGGCTTCACCGAACATCAGTTCGCCGAAAAGCGCCTGCCCACCATCGCGGAGATCAACGCGGCAGCCCCCGACACGCCGGTTTTCATCCTCCACCTCTACGACCGCGCGATCCTCAATGCCGCCGCGCTGCGCGCCGTGGGTTATACCAAGGATACGCCCAACCCGCCGGGCGGCGAGATCGTCCGCGATGCGCAGGGCAATCCGACCGGGCTGCTGCTGGCCCAGCCCAACGCGACGATCCTTTATGCGACGCTGGCCAGGGGGCCGAAGCTGCCGCCCGAATATCAGCTCAACAGCACGAAACATTTCATGCGCGAGCTGAATTCGCTGGGCGTCACCAGTGTCATCGACGCGGGCGGCGGTTCCCAAAATTATCCCGACGATTATGAGATCGTGGAGAAGCTGCACCGGGACGGCGAACTGACCCTGCGCATCGCCTATAATCTCTTCACCCAGAAGCCCAGGGAAGAGCTGAAGGACTTCGCGAACTGGTCGACCCAGATAAAGCCGGGCGATGGCGATGACAGCTATCGCCACAATGGTGCAGGCGAGATGCTGGTCTATTCCGCCGCCGATTTCGAGGATTTTCGCGTGGCCCGGCCCGACATGGCGCCGGAGATGGAAGGCGATCTGGAACCCGTCATCCGCCTCCTCGCCGAACGCCGCTGGCCCTGGCGCCTGCACGCAACCTACGACCAGACGATCGGCCGCGCTCTCGACGTGTTCGAGAAGGTGAACAAGGATATCCCGCTTGAAGGGCTCAACTGGTTCTTCGACCATGCCGAAACGATCAGCGATCGCAATATAGACCGGATCGCGGCCCTGGGCGGCGGCATCGCCGTGCAGCACCGCATGGCGTTTCAGGGCGAATATTTCGTCGAGCGCTATGGCGCCAAGGCGGCCGAGGCGACCCCGCCGATCAAGAAGATGATGGCGGCGGGTATCCCCGTGGGCGCCGGCACCGACGCCACCCGCGTCGCCAGCTATAATCCCTGGGTGTCGCTCTCCTGGCTGGTCACGTCGAAGACGGTCGGTGGCCTCGCCCTCTATCCCGTCCGCAACCGGCTCGACCGCGAGACTGCGCTGCGCCTCTGGACCGAACGCAACACATGGTTCTCGAACGAGGTCGGCAAGAAGGGACAGATCAAGGCCGGACAACTCGCCGATCTTGCTTTGCTGTCGGACGATTATTTCAGCGTACCGGAAGACGAGATCGCCTTGCTCCGATCCGTCCTCACCGTGCTGGGCGGCAGGATCGTCTATGGCGAGGGCGATTTCGGCCCGCTGGCCCCGGTCGCACCCAAGGCGATGCCAGACTGGTCGCCGGTCGCAACCTTCGGCGGCCATTATCGCAAGGACGAGACGGCCCGGAAGCTGGCGTCGGCCTGCGGCTGCGCTTCCTCCTGCGGCGTCCATGGTCATGACCATGCTGCCGCGCTGGGCGCCTCCGTCCCTGCCGCCGACGTCCAGAGCTTCTGGGGTTCGCTCGGCTGCGGCTGCTGGGCGGTCTGATCCGCTTCATCCAACAGGATATATCTCATGTCTTTCACACCACGGCCCATCGCTGCCATCCTCGACGCGCGCGCAACCTGGTTCCTCGCCCGCCTGGCGCTGACCGGTCCTTATATCCTCGGCGGCCTGGTCAAGCTCAGTGACTGGCAGGGCGCCATTGCCGAACAGGCGCATTTCGGCCTCCAGCCCGCCGCCCTGTTCGCTGCGCTCACCATTGCGGTCGAACTGGTCGGACCGGCGCTGATCCTGATGGACGCGATGGCCTGGCTGGGCGCGGGGATGCTGGGCGCCTTCACCCTGCTGGCCGCCATCGTCGCCAATGGTTTCTGGACGATGGAGGGGCCAGCGCGCTTCATGGCGACCAACGCCTTCTTCGAACATCTGGGCCTGGTCGGCGGATTCGCCCTGATCGCCATCGTCTCGCGCCAGCGCGTGACGGTCCGTGCGTAGTCCGGCGCTGCTGGCTGCGCTGGTCGTCGCCGCGCCCGCCAGCGCCCAAACGGGCGAACCCTGGCAGCCGCCGACCCTCACCAATACGCGTTATCAGGAGGATTGGAGCCGGCTTGCCGATCCCGCCAACCATGACGGCCGCTGGACAGAACCGTTCAAATATGTGCCGCTGGGGTCCGACGCCTGGGTTTCGACCGGCATCGAATTGCGCGCGCGCGTCGAGAGCTTCGATGACAATCTGTGGGGCGGAGCCGATGCGCCCGACGACGCCTATCTCTGGCTGCGCGCGCTGCCCTATGCCGACCTGCATATCGGCGATGTGCGGGCTTTCATCCAGCCGGTCGTCGCCTATGCGGTCGGCGTCGCGCCCGCCGCCGGTCCGGTCGACCGGACCGGCGTGGACATCCTGCAGGGCTTTGCGGAGGTCGATCTGGGCGCCGTCACCCTGCGCGCCGGTCGGCAGATGCTCTCGCTGGGAACCGAGCGGCTGGTCGGCACCCGTTATGGTCCCAATGTGCCGCTCGCCTTTGACGGCGTTCGCGCCGATATGACGCTTGGCAAGGCGCAACTCAGCCTGCTGGCGGTGCGGCCGGTACAGCCAGGCCCGGGCAGTTTCGACGACGCTACCTCGGACAGGAAGGCGCTCTGGGGCGCCTATGTCGCACTGCCGGAACTCGACCTCTATTATCTGGGTTACCGCAACCGCGCCGCCCGCTTCGGCGGGCTGGAAGGGCGCGAGGTCCGGCACAGTGTCGGCGTGCGGTCATATGGCACACGGGGCGCTTGGCGCTGGAATGTCGAGGGCGTCGCCCAGTTCGGCCATTATGCCGGGCAGCGCATCGCCGCCTGGACGATCGGCACCGAAATCGGCCGCCGCCTGCCTGCGCTGCCGCTGACGCCACAGATCATCATGCGCGCCAATGTCGTCAGCGGCGATCGCAAGGCGAATGGGACGCTCGGCACGTTCAACGCGCTTTTCCCCAAGGGCAAATATTTCGGCGAGCTCTCACCCATCGGCCCGACCAACATCATCAACCTGCATCCCGGCGTCCCCTTGACCCTGCGCGACGACCTGTCGCTGTCGATTGCGGGCATGGCCTATTGGCGCTATACCAAGGGCGACGGCATCTACGACATTCCAGGCAACCTGATCCGCGGGCCGGGCAACGCGACATCGCGCTTTATCGGCACGCAGGTCGAAGCGGCGCTGAGCTGGCAGGCGACGCCCGAATGGGAATTGTCCACTTCGCTGTCGGCCTTTTCGCCAGGCGCCTTCCTTCGCCAAACCGGCCCGGCCGAGACGATCAAGATGTTCGGGCTGGAGAGCAATTTCCGCTTCTGATCCTTATTCCATTATTTCGAACAAAGCGGTCCATTTTATTCGGATGCCTCTGGCCGGGCCTGTCCCTTAAACCAGCGGCCTATCCACAGGGAGACCATCCATGACCGCCGCCAAAACCACCCCGTCACCGTTGCCATGGCTGCTTCTGTTGTTGTCCGTCACCACCGGTTTGGTCGATGCCATCAGCGTGCTGGGACTGGGCAAGGTCTTCACCGCAAATATGACCGGCAATATCGTCTTCCTGGGCTTTGCCGCCGCCGGCACGCCCGGCTTTCGCGTCGCGCCCTATCTGGCCGCCGTTGCAGCCTTCATGATCGGCGCGCTGGCTGCGGGACTGGTGGGCAAGGGCCATGCCGGACTGCCGCTGCGCCGATGGCTGCTGGTCGCCGCGCTGGTGGAAGCCGTGCTTCTCTGGATCGCCGCCGGCGTTGCGGTCGGCTTTGACTTCGCGATTCAGTCGCCGGATTATAAGATCTTCGCGATCATCGCGCTCACCGGCGTCGCCATGGGCTTTCGCAACGCGACGATCCGCCAACTGAAGGTGCCCGACCTCACCACTACCGTCCTGACCCTGACAGTGACCGGACTGGCCGCCGATTCCAGCCTGGCGGGCGGCAGCAACCCCAATTGGGGGCGACGCATCGGCAGTGTCGCCGCCATCTTCCTGGGCGCGGCGATCGGCGCGTTCCTCGTCACCCATGGCGGGCTGGTCGCACCGCTGCTTCTGGCCGGTATGCTGGTATTGGCCGGGACGCTGGCCTGCATGTTGCACCCCGCAGCCGGCGATATGGTGGCGGGCTGATCTTGCGGTGCCCGCTCGATCCGTCGATCGGGCGCGAACCCGTCGCGTTGCTCAGACATCGCCCATCCCGTGCAGTTCCAGATCGTCCTTTCCGAGCGCCACGAACTGGTCGAGCAGCCAGGACGCGGCCGGTCCCGGCGGCGTGTCGCGTCGCCATACGCCGGCAAAGCGGTAGGTGCCGCCCAGATGATCGGGCATGGCGAGCCGCACCAGCGTCCCCGCGACCAGATCCGGCTCGATCATCGGCAGCGGCATATTGCCCCAGCCTATCCCTTCGCGCAGCAGCGCGTGCTTGGCGCCTAGGTCGGCGAGCCGCCAGGTCTTGGGGCTCATCACCGAATAATCCTGTCCCTCGGTGAAGCGCGAGCGGTCGGTCAGCACCAACTGGGTATAGTCCCGGCCCGCGCCCGGCGGGATGCGTTCCATGCGGCCGAGCGGATGATCGGGCGCGGCGACCGGCACCATCGGCACGGACCCCGCCGCGATGCATTCGACCCCCTCGACCCCCGCGGCGAGCGGCCCGGAAATGCCGACCACCGCCGCGCGATCCAGCACCATCGCCGTGATCGCGCCCAGCGCCTCGACATGCAGGCGCAACTGTACCGTCGGAAATTCCGCGGCGAAGGCGCGCAATACCCGACCCAGTCGTTCGGATGGCACCATGACGTCGACCGCCAGATCGACCTCTGCTTCCAGTCCGTCCAGCAGGCCCTTCACCTTGGCGCGCAGTCCGTCAATGCCGTGCGATATGCTGCGCGCTTCGGCCAGCAACGCACGGCCCGCCACGGTCAGTTGCGGCTTGCGCGTCCCCTCCCGCTCAAACAGCATCATGCCCAATTGCGCCTCCAGATTGGCGACACCATAGCTGATGACCGAAACCGCCCGGTTGAGACTGCGCCCGGCCGCCGCGAAACTGCCCGTATCGACGATGGTCAGGAAGATGCGCAACTGGTCGAAGGTCGGTGTACCGGGCGTATGCACTATTCCATTTCCTCGAACGTTCAGCGAGTTTTTATTCCTGCAATCGGGACGACCGGCAAGCTTTAAAACTATCGCGAGCGATATCGGCCGATGTCCTTCTACAGGCGGTTTGACGCCCGCGTCGGACCGTTCTACCCGCGCAGCCATGATTGCGCTCCTGTCCCCCGCCAAGACGCTCGATTTCGAGCGCACGCTACCGCCGCTTGAGGCATCGACCCCGCATTTCGCGCAGGAGGCGCGCAGTCTCGCCAAATCGGCGGCGAACCTGACGCAGAAACGACTGTCGGAGTTGATGCATATTTCTCCGCGCCTCGCCAAGCTCAATGCCGACCGGTTTCGCGACTTTGCGGACCTGCCCGAACGGCCGGCGCTGTTCGCCTTTGCCGGCGACGTCTATACCGGCTTCGAGGTGGATACGCTGGATGCGGCCGGCGTCGCTTTCGCGCAGGACCATGTTCGCATGTTGTCGGGCCTCTACGGCCTGTTGCGGCCGCTCGACGCCATCCGGCCCTATCGGCTCGAAATGGGCACGCGCTGGGCGCCGCGCCGCAAAAGCCTGACCGACTGGTGGGATGACCGGATCGCGCAGTTCCTGCTGGCCCAGCTTGCCGAGGAAGGATCGGGCGTCTTACTCAACCTTGCCAGCCAGGAATATTTCGCGGCGGTCAAGGGCAGGCTGGGCAAGGTCCGGGTGATCGAGGTCGAATTTCGCGAACCCGGTCCGAACGGTCCGCGCTTCATAAGCTTCAATGCCAAGCGGGCGCGGGGCATGATGGCGCGCTGGTTGTGCGAACATCATATCACGGACGTGGATGCGATGCGCGGGTTCGACAGCGACGGCTATCGCTTCGACGCTGAAGAGAGCGACGCGGATCGCTGGCGTTTCAGCCGGACATGACCCCAGGCAGCAAGGCGTCCGCCGTCATCATCGGCGCATCCGGCGGTATTGGCGGGGCATTGGAAGCGACGCTGATGGAGGAAGGCGCGTTTGCCGTCGTCCACGGTTTCGCGCGCTCCCGAAGCGACGCGCAGCATATCGATCTGCGGGATGAGTCCAGCATCGCCAAGGCCGCCGCGCATGTGGCCAGCGGCCCCACGCCGACCCTGGTCATCGTCGCGACAGGTTTGCTGCATGAAGGCGACAGAGGCCCGGAAAAGGCGCTGCGCGATCTCGATCCGGACTGGCTCGCGCAAATCTATGCGATCAACGCGATCGGTCCCGCGCTGGTGGCGAAGCATTTCCTGCCGATCATGCCCAAAGCAGGCCGCACGGTGTTCGCGGCGCTGTCGGCGCGGGTGGGATCGATTAGCGACAATCGCCTGGGCGGGTGGCACGGCTATCGCGCGGCCAAGGCCGCGCTCAATATGCTGGTCCGCACCCTGGCGATCGAGGAACGCCGCCGCAACGATCGGGCGATCGTCGTGTCGTTGCATCCCGGCACGGTCGATACGCAATTGTCGCGCCCGTTCCAGGCCAATGTCCCGGCGGGGCGCCTGTTCGATGCGGAACGCGCGGCGTTGCAACTGCTGGACGTGATCGAGGGCTTGAAGGCGCCCGACAGTGGCAAGCTGTTCGATTTTCAGGGCGAGGAAATCGCGTTCTGACGGGCGCGTGCGGATGATGTCACCCCGTTCTGAATAGGCCCAAGCTGAGGCTCCAAAGCGGCCGAACAGGCTGCCGCCTCAGCCTCACTCGACCAGAGCGGGCTGGAGGAAAGAGGCGAGGCGGCCGCTGATGATTGTTTCCGCCTCATCGACGATGCGCGCCAGCAGATCGGCGCAGGTGGGAATGTCGTGGATCAGCCCCTGAATTTGCCCAGCCCAGATCAGACCAGCCTCCAGATTTCCGGTTTCAAGCGCGTCGCGTCCCTTGGCGCCCGACACGAGCGCACGGATATCCTCGAAAACGGTATCAGCTTGCGCACTGATCTCCACTACCTGGTCCGACACGCCGTTCCTGGCGACGCGGCCGGTATTGTGGAATTTGCGGAAGATCAGGTTGGTGGCGCGCTCGTCATTGTCGATGATGAACTGTTTTACGCGCTCATGGATCGGCGCCTCGACCGTGGCGCAGAAGCGGGTGCCCATGTTGATGCCCTCCGCCCCCAGCGCCAGCGCAGCCGCAAGGCCGCGCCCGTCGCCGATCCCGCCGCTCGCCAACATCGGGATTTTCACCTTGTCGGCCGCAGCCGGGATCAGGATCAGGCCCGGTATATCGTCTTCGCCCGGATGGCCCGCACATTCGAAGCCGTCGATGGAAATGATGTCCACGCCCATGCGCTCCGCAGACAGGGCATGCCGGACGGCGGTGCATTTGTGCAGGACGGTGATGCCGTGCCCCTTGAAATCGTCGACATGCGCCTGCGGCTTGTGGCCCGCTGTCTCGACGATCGTGACGCCGCTGTCGATGATCGCCCTGCGATACTCGGCATAGGGCGGCGGCGTCACCGACGGCAATATGGTGAGGTTTACGCCGAACGGGCTGTCGGTCATCGCGCGGCAACGATCGATTTCCCGCCGTAGATCGTCGGGCGTAGGCTGAGTCAGCGCGGTGAGGATGCCAAGACCACCGGCATTGGACACGGCCGCCGCCAGTTCGGCGCGGCCGACCCACATCATGCCGCCCTGGACGATCGGATGTTCGATGCCTAGCAGTTGCGTGATGCGCGTCTTCAACGCCATTACAGCGCCTCCACGATCGTCACATTGGCGATGCCGCCGCCTTCGCACACTGTCTGAAGCCCATAGCGCTTCCCGCGCGCGCGCAGCTCGTGGATCAAAGTCGCCATCAGCTTCGTGCCGGTCGCGCCCAGCGGATGGCCAAGCGCGATCGCGCCGCCATTGACGTTGAGCCTGGCCGGGTCGGCGTCGAGCGCCTGGAGCCAGGCAAGCGGCACCGGCGCAAAGGCTTCGTTCACTTCATACAGATCGATGTCGTCGATCGTCATGCCCGCCCGTGCCAGCGCCTTGCGCGTGGCGAAGACCGGCTCTTCCAGCATGATAACCGGGTCACCGGCTGTTACCGTCATGTTCACGATCCGCGCCAGTGGCGTCAGATTATGCGCCTTGAGCGCCCGTTCGTTGACGACCAGCACGGCCGATGCGCCGTCGCAAATCTGGCTGGCATTGGCGGCCGACACCACGCCGCCTTCCTTGAGCAGCTTGACCGATCCGATGCCTTCCAGCGTCGCGTCGGCGCGGACACCCTCATCCTTCACATGGACGCCGCCCTCGACCGCCAGCGGCACGATCTGTCCGACGAAGCGATTGGCCTCGGTGGCGGCTGCGGCGCGCTGGTGGCTTTGCAGTGCATAGCGGTCCAGCGTCTCGCGATCGAAGCCATATTTGGCTGCGATCATTTCGGCGCCTTCGAACTGGCTGAAGCTCTCCACGCCAAAGCGCTGCTTGACGCGGTCGCTGAACGGGCCGACGCCCACGCCTTCGCGCTGATGATAGGCGGTGTTGGAGAACATCGGTACGCGCGTCATGCTTTCCGCGCCGGCCGCGATGACGACATCCTGTGTGCCGGACATGACTGCCTGCGCCGCGAATTGCAGCGCCTGCTGCGATGATCCGCACTGGCGATCGATGGTGACGGCGGGTACGCTCTGGGGCAGGCGGGACGCGAGCACGGCATTGCGGGCAAAGGCGAAGGCTTGCTCGCCCGCCTGCGTCACGCAACCCAGGATGACGTCCTCTATCGCGGCGGGATCGATGCCGCTGCGGTCGACCAGCGCGTTCAGCACCTCGCCGCCCATGTCGGCCGGATGCCAGCCGGCGAGCGCACCATTGCGGCGTCCACCCGCGGTTCGTACGGCGTCAACGATGAAAGCTTCGGTCATGTCATGCGTCTCCTGAGAAATCGGGTTTGCGCCGGCCAAGGAATGCCGCGACCCCTTCGCGACATTCGGCGCTGCCACCGGCTGCCGCGATGCTGCGCGTCTCGCGCTCCAACTGGCCTTCGAGCGGGCTGTGCGAGCTTTCCAGCAACAGCGCCCGCGCGCCGGCTATGGCGCCGGTCGGCCCATCGGCCAGCATCCGCGCCGTCTTCGCCATCTCCGGCGCCAGTTGGTCATCCGGTACGGTGCGCGTCACCAGGCCGATCGCGGCGGCTTCTTCGGCGCTGACCTTGCGATTGGTCAGGATGATTTCCTGCGCGCGGCGCAGTCCGACATGGCGCGGGAGCAGCCAGGACATGCCGCCATCGGGGGTCAGGCCGACGCTGCCATAGGCCGCGATGAAATGGGCCGAATGCGCCACGATCACGACATCGCCCGATATGGCGAGGCTGAGGCCCGCGCCTGCTGCCGGGCCGTTCACCGCTACCAACAATGGCTTGTCCATTCGCAGCAACCGCGTCACCGCCATGTGCAGCGTGCCTGCCAGCCGGCTGAGAAAGGCCGGCACCTGATCGCCCGCCGCATCGAAGGCGGATATATCGCCGCCGCCGCAGAACAGCTTGCCATGGCCGGTGAGTACGACACAGCGGATAGCCGGATCATTATCGCAGCGGATAGCGGCGTCCAGCAGCGCATCGGCCAGCGGTTGATTAACGGTATTGCCGGCCGCCGGGCGGTTGAGTGTCAGCGTGGCGACGGCGCCATCCACGCTGACCAGAACGGGAAGCGCGCTCATCGGCATGTCTCCATCGACCGGCGCGCCAGGGCGGACAGGCGGGGCAGGGCCTTCGCGCGCTCGCGCGCATGGGCGGACGCCGCCGTGCCGCGGATCACGCGGCCCCTGATGCCGTGGAAGATCGCCGCCAGCCGGAAATAGTTGAAGGCGATGTAGAAATCCCAGTTGGGAATGCCGCTCCGGCCCGTTCGCGCGCAATAGGCCGCGACATAGTCCGCCTCGTCCGGAATATTCAGCGCGCCGATATCCACGCCGCCCAGTCCCGCCACGATATCGGGCGGCATCTGGTACATCATAGCATGATAGGCGAAGTCGGCCAGCGGATGGCCCAGCGTCGACAATTCCCAGTCCAGCACCGCCAGCACGCGTGGCTCGGTCGGATGGAAGATCATGTTGTCGCAACGGAAATCGCCATGGACGATGCTGCTTTCCTCGCCGGCCGGAATATTCTCTGGCAGCCAGGCGATCAGCGCATCCATGTCCGCGTCGCGCCCGGCATCCGCATCCTCCAGATATTGCCTGGTCCAGCGACCGATCTGCCGCGCGAAATAATTGCCCGGCTTGCCATAATCGGCCAGCCCGATCGCGGCATAATCGACCCCATGCAATTGCGCGATCGTCGCGTTCATGGCGTCGAAATAGGCCGGTCGCTCCGCGTTGGAGACGGTCGGGAAGGTCGCGTCCCAGAATATCCGGCCCTCGACCATGTCCATGATATAGAACCAGCTGCCGATGACGCTCTCGTCGGTGCAGAGGCCCAAGACATGCGCCACCGGGAAGCCGACGCCGCCCAAAGCGGTCAATATCCGCGCCTCGCGATCGACGGCGTGGGCGCCTCTCAGCGTATCGCCCGGTGGCTTGCGACGCAGCACATAGAAGCGGCCAGGCGTCACCAACTTATAGGTCGGGTTGGACTGCCCGCCCTTGAACTGTTCGACGCGCAGCGGCCCGGCATAGCCCTCGACATGCGCGGCCATCCAGCATGCGAGCGCATCCTCGTCGAACCGATAGGTGTCGCGCACGGCCGTCGTGCCGGCATTGGCGTCCTCTCCGACGCCGCTCATGGCTTGCCCTTTTCCGACTGGGCCGCTTTCCAGTCCCGCCTGATCTTTTTGGCCAGGCTCCATTTGTGGACTTCTGTCGGGCCGTCATAGATGCGGAAGGCGCGAATCTCGCGATAGACCTGTTCGACGATGGTGTCGCTGGTCACGCCGGAACCGCCCATTACCTGCACGCAGCGATCGGCTACGCGCATCAGGGCCTCGGACACCGCGACCTTGGTCATGGAGCTTTCCGCCGTGCCCAGCGATCCGCCATCCAGCACCTGCGCGCACCAGTCGATCATCAACTCGCACTGCTTCAGGTCGATCATATTGTCCGCCAGCATGAAGCCGACGCCCTCATGGTCGATCAGCGTCTTGCCGAAGGCCATGCGCCGATTGGCGTAATCGGTTGCGATTTCGTGCGCGCGGATGCACGCGCCCAGCCAGCGCATACAATGCGACAGCCGCGCCGGGCTCAGGCGCACCTGCGCATATTGAAAACCCTCGCCCGGATTGCCCAGCATCTGGTCGGCCGGCACGCGCAGATTGTCGATGGTCAGGACGGCATGGCCACCCGGCATCGAACTATCGATCGTATTGGGGACATGGTCGATGCGGATCGCCGGGTCGGGCAGGTCGACCAGGAACATGCACGCACCGTCTTGCGACTTGGCCATGACGATGCCGATCCCCGCGCCGTCGGCCCCGGTGATGAACGCCTTGCGCCCGTTGACGACCCAGTGATTGCCATCCTGATGGCAGGTCGTCTGCATCATCGACGGGTCCGATCCCGCTCCACCTTCGGCCGCAGGTTCGGTCATGAAGAAGGCCGATCGGGTGCGGCCCTCGATCAACGGCTTGAGAAACCGTTCCTTGATCTCCGCACTGCCGACCTTGCCGAGCAGATAGATATTGCCTTCATCGGGCGCGCCTGTGTTGCACGCCAGCGGTCCCAGCGGCGACAGCCCCGTCTTCGCCAGCACGATGGCGGTTTCCTGCTGGCTGAGATGGCTGCCATCCTCCAGGATATGCGGGGTCAGTACGCCCGCTGCCCGCGCCTTGTCCTTCAGTTCGGTGACCAGTTCCTCGGAGGGGCAGTCATGATGGTCCCGACGCGGATCATGCTCATAGGGAACGACGACATCGCGGACAAAGGCTTCGACCTTTGCTGCGATCGCGGCGGTGCGCTGGGGACCGACGCCGCTCATGCCGATGCCGCGGCCTTCGCTCGCGCCGTTACGATCGCCGCCAAACCGCTGATATCCATGCGCAATCCTCTTCGCTGTTTGTCGATAACCGCGCCGCAGCCGGATAATAGGCGGGGGGTAGGCGCCATCATTCGAATCAAGAAACCTGTTAGACCAATATACACTCATGAGTGTATTGTGCTTTGACAAGTTTCCTGTCAAGCACCGGGGCATGCAGGATGTTTCACCTTTCAGGAATGCGGCGCAGCGCCAGACGGACAGGGCGGCCAAGCGGGACGCGGTGTTGCGCGCCGCCGTTCGGATGTTCAACGAACGCGGATTTTTCGCGACGTCGCTCGATGACGTCGCGGCCAGTCTCGGCATCTCCAAGCGCACCATCTATCATTATCTGGCGAACAAGGATCAGGTGCTGCTGGAATGCGTGACCATCGGATTGCAGCAATTGCTGCAGGCGGCGGAAGAGGCGCGTGCCGAATCGGGCAATGGCCGTGATCGCCTCATGAAGTTCCTGCGCCGTTATGCCGAAATCAACATGGACGATTTCGGCCGGTGCGTCATCCGCACGGGCGAAGAAGCCTTGTCGCGCGAGAGCCTGCCGCGCTACCGCGCGCTCAAGAAGGAAATCGACGTCGCGCTGCGCCAGATGCTGCGCGAAGCGATAGACGATGGCTCGATCGCGCCGATTGACGTGAAAATCGCCGCTTTTACGCTGGCTGGCGCCTTGAACTGGCCGGCGCGCTGGCATGAACCGAACGGCGCATTGTCGACCTCGCAGATCGCCGATGCTATGGTGGATATTCTCATGGCCGGGCTGGATTCACGCAGCGCCTGAGCGGAAACATGGATGGCGATCGACCGCTTATCCTCCCTGCTACAGCCCTTCGGCCTCGACCCAATGGGCGCTGGTGACCTGACGGGCGAGCGCCCAGACCTGTCTCCGGATGTCCGGTACGGCGACGATTTCCCAATGCGCGCCGCGGGTCATCGGCCCTACGACATGCAGGCGCGGCTGCGCGCGGCCGTCGGCGGCGATGGCATGGCATTGGCGATCGACGTCGATGCCGATCGCCAGCGGATCGGGCCGGATGTCGCCCCGGTCGAACAGGTTGCGCAGCAGCGGATCGGTCACGCGCCGCAGGTCGCCAAGCGGTCCTGTGCAGTTGATCACCCGCGTCACTGTCAGCGTCTCGTTTTGCTCGCCTCCGCGCGGACGCAGTTCCACGATCAGGCCGTCGCCATCGGGCGTCGCCGTCTCCACCTTCGCCGCCCGGACCGCCAGCCGTCCTCGCGCGCGCAGTCCGTCCAGCCGTTCGGCGACTTGCGGCGCGACCCGGTGGCGATGGACATCCCAATAGGGGCGCAGGTGACGCAGGAAGCGGCTGCGTTCGGCTGCGCTGGCGGCGCGCCACATGTCGGCGCTGAAGGGCCGCAATTCGTCCACCGCATTGCGCCATCCGATCTCCGCCGCCCGTTTCCGTACCCCAGCTAGCAGCAGCGAAACCGGCCCTGCCGGTCGTTCTACCCGGACGGCACAGGGCGGGGCGGGCGCATGGGCGTGCGGAGTCAGGCCACGGCGCGACAGGGCGACGATCTTGCCCCGAAACCCCGCACTGTCCAGGCTCAATGCGCAATCAATGGCGGTCAGTCCGCTGCCCAGCAATAGAACCGCGTCGTCGCTACCCAGGCCTGTGGCGATGTTCGCCGCCCAGGGATCATCGACATAGGCGGGGCGATCAAGGCCGACAAAGGCGGGCAGGTCGTGCGGGGGCAGGTTGCCCGGCGCGATCACGGCGATATCCGTTGTCAGGGTGGCGCCCGATCGTAGCCTCATGCATGCGCGGTCATCCGCAACGATCAGGTCTGTAGCCTCGTCGCTGACGATGCTGATCCGGTCGCCAGCGGTTGCACGCGCCTCATCCAGCAGTGCGCATAAATAGGCGCCATAATCGCGTCGGGTGGCGAAGCTGCCCTCCTGGCCCAATCCTTGCGCCGTCAGCCAGTGTGCGAAATGGCCGGGCTGATCGGGCAGCGCGCTCATATTGGCGGCGCGGACGTTGAGGATATGGCCGGCCTGCGCCGCGCCATAGGCCAGGCCGCGTCCCAGCCGGTCGGGACGTCGCTCCACCAGCGTCACCCGGACATTGCCGTGCCGCAACAGGTTGATCGCCAGCAGTACGCCGCTGAAGCCTCCGCCGACGATGGCGACATGATCGACCTTCAGCATGGATCAAGCATTTCTAATGGTTCGCCCGACATTGCTTGTGGGACATATCTCTACTGTTGAAATAGATAAAGTCTCAATTATCGAATGGAAGGACGATCATGCGCCTGTTACGTTCCCTTGGCCAACGCTGGATGCGGCTACGGATAGCCGCGCGGCGCGAGTTTCTGCGCGATCCCGATGTGGTCCTGTTCGACCGTCGACCTGATCCGGCCCGCGAAGCGGCGCAGGGACGCTGACATGCTCTCGCGGCGCGCGTTCCTGGGGGCTGGGGCGTCAACCTGCCTCATCCTCTCTGGGTGCAGCGCGGCCAAGAGTGGTCGGCCGAAACTGCGTATCTCCGTCACCGGAAAGGGGGAGGGCGACACCCGTCTGCTGTTCAAGGCAGCCGGGATCGCCCCCGAAGGCTTCGATCTGGCCTATAGCGAGTTCCAGTCCGGCCATCTGGTCGTGGAAGCCCTGAATGGCGGCTCGCTCGATTATGGCGGCATGAGCGAAATCCCGCCGATCTTCGCGGCGGCCTCCACCATCCAGAGCTTCCGCCAGATCGCGGTCGCCCATGGCGACGTCAACAACCAGGTCGTGCTGGTGCCCAAAGGTTCGAAGGCGAAGACGATCGCCGATCTCAAGGGAAGGCGCGTTGGCTATGTCCGCGCCACTACCTCGCAATATTTCCTGATCCGCATGTTGGAAGAGGTCGGCCTGAGCTGGGACGATATCACCCCGGTGGCGATGGGCGTGTCCGATGGCGCTGCGGCTTTCTCGCAAGGCGCTCTGGACGGCTGGGCGATCTACGGCTTCCCAATCCAGCGCGCCATCGCGACGGAGGGTGCGCGCATACTCAAGACCGCCAACGGCATATTGTCGGGCAACTATCTGGTGTCGGCGCATGTCGATGCGCTGGCCGATCCCGATAAAGCCAGGCTGATCGGCGACTATCTGGCGCTGGTACAGAAAGCCTATGGCTGGGCGGCGACCCATCAGGATGAATGGGCGACGATTATCGCCCAGGATATCGGTGTGCCCCGTGACTATGTGGTCGATCAGTTCAGGCGCAAGAGCGCCACATACGAACTGCGTCCGGTCACAGACGCGGCGATCGCGTCCCAGCAACAGGTCGCGGACCTTTTCTACCGGCAAAAGCTGTTGCCCAGGGCAGTCGATGTGCGTCCGCTCTGGGATAGGCGCTTCAATGCCATCCTTCCCAAGAGAGGCTGAACATCATGGCCACCCATGCAATGCAACAGGACGATGCCCGGCCCGCTTCGGCCGGGCCGATCAGCGTGGATCAACTCGATCGGTTGACCCGGCGACTGGCCGAAACCGCTGAACATTATGACCGTAGCGGCGAATTTCCCCGCGCCAATTTCGATCTGCTGGCAGCCGAAGGGTTGATCGGCCTGACCGTGCCGCGCGCACTGGGCGGTCACGGCGCAGGGCTGGGCGAGGCGGTCCGCGTGCTCGCCGCCGTGGCGAAGGGTGAGCCGTCGACCGCGCTCATCCTGTTCATGACCTATCATCATCATGCCACGCCCGCGCGTGCGCGCAATTGGCCGCAGGCGATCTACGAGCGATTGGCGCGCGATGCGGTGGCGGGGCGGGGGCTGATCGGCGGCCTGCGGGTCGAGCCGGAACTGGGGACGCCGGTGCGCGGCGGCCTCCCCGCGACCATCGCCCGCCGCACCGCCGATGGCTGGGCGATCAGCGGCACGAAAATCTATTCGACCGGATCGACCGGACTTGACTGGTTTTCGGTCTGGGCGAAGACGGACGAGGACGTACCGCGCGTCGGCAATTTCCTGGTTCGCGCCGATAGTGCCGGCATCGATATCGAGCCGGTGTGGGACCATCTGGGGATGCGCGCCACCGTCAGTCATGCCGTGCATTTCGTCGACACGCCGACGCCGCTCGACCATGCGGTCGATATTCGTCGTGCCGAACAATGGGCCGCCGGCGCAGGTGATCCCAGCCTCGCCATCTGGAACGCGCTCGCTATCTCGACCATCTATGACGGCGTCGCGCGGTCGGCGCGGGACTGGCTGCGCGCCTATCTCAACGACCGGGTGCCGACCAATCTGGGCGCTTCGCTAGCTACCCTGCCGCGCGTTCAGGAAAAATTTGGCGAAATCGAGACGTTGTTGCAGGTCAACCGCACGCTGATCCGCGATGCCGCCGCCCGTTATGATGCCGGCGATCCGCCCAGTACAGTGGAGGTGAACAACATCAAATATCTAACGACCGCCAACGCCATCCGCGCGGTGGAGATCGGCCTCGAACTCACCGGCAATCCCGGCATCAGCCGGAAAAATCCGCTCGAACGCCATTATCGCGATGTGCTGTGCAGTCGCATCCATTCGCCGCAAACCGACACCATATTGATTGCCGCTGGCCGGGCGGCCCTTGGGAACTGACATGTCACTAATCATCGCAAGCCAACTCGACGCCGAATTCAACCGCGACCTCGGCCAGCATCCGATCGCGCCCATTCTGATCGACGTCGCCGACGAAGAACCCTGGAGCGCCGCGGCCGAGGCCGACATACTGCTGGTGCGCCCATCGCCTGCCTGGCGCCAGCCCACGGCGCTGCGCCCGCCCGCCTGGCCGGGGCGGCTGAAATGGGTCTATAGCGCATCGGCGGGCATCGATTTCTATCCGCCATGGCTGCTCGATGCCCCGCTCGTCACCTGCGGCCGCGGCGTCGCGTCGGACGAGATCGCCGATTATGTCATTGCCGCCATCTATGCCCATGCCAAGAATCTGGAGGCGATCACCGCGAGGTCGCGCGCGCAATGGATCAATGTGCCGCTTGGCCGGGTATCGGGCACCACGATCGGCATCGTCGGCCTGGGCGCGATCGGCCAGGCGGTGGCGCGACGCGGCCTGGCGCTAGGCGCGCAGGTCGTCGGCCTGCGTCGCACCGGCGCCCAGTCGGGCGTCAGCGGCGTGGAGCATGTCGGCGACATTGAAACCCTCGTCGCCCGCGCCGACCATATCATCGTCGCCGTGCCAGCCACCCGGCAAACCTATCATCTGTTCGACGCGGCGTTGCTCGCCAAGGTCAAGCCCGGCGCGCATATCATCAATGTCGCGCGCGGATCGGTGATCGATCAGGACGCCTTGATCGACGCCTTGGACGGGGAGGGCGGCCCCGGCTTTGCGACGCTGGACGTCACGGATCCCGAGCCCTTGCCCGACGGTCATGCGCTCTACACCCATCCGGGCGTGCGACTGACCCCGCATGTCTCCAGCAACCATATGCTGGTGCGCCACCGGCTGCTGGAAAAGGTGCGCGATGACATCTCTCGCTTCGCGCGCGGCGAAGCGCCCAGCGACATTGTCGATCCGGTGCGTGGCTATTGACGTGACCGGCGCGGGAGCCCGGTCATAGCGCCGCGACCGTTTCCCGCGCCAATTCCGCCAGTCGATGGGCCGCCTTGTCCAGCTTGTCGCCCGACCGCAGGATTGCCGCCACGCGCGGTAACGACGGCAGCCGCTCATGCTCCAGCGCCGCGCTGTCCTCCAGGAACAAATGGGTGCGGCAGGTGATGCCCAGGCCCGCGCCCACGGCCGCCTTCAGCGTTGCGAGGTTTGGCGTTTCCACCGTGATCCGCCATTGCAGCCCGGCATCCTCCAGCGCCCGGATCGCCGCCTCGCGGAAGCGGCAAGGCTCTTCCAGCACCGCCAGCGGAATGACCTCGCGGTCGACCAGCGCCGTTTCGCCATACCAGCTCATCGGCGCCACCGTCACCGCATGGGCGTCATTGGGCGCGGCAAAGCCCAGCAAGATGTCCAGTTCCCGCCGTTCCAGCAGCGCCTGCAATTCTGCCGTACCCGCCACGCGCGCATAGATTTGCGCATCGGGGTGCAATTCGGAAAAGCGCGACAACAGGCCCGTCAGCAGGGTGTCGGCGAAATCCTGCACCATCCCGATCCGCGCCGGCCCGGCAAAGCGCCCGGCGCTGACCGCAGCGACCGCTTCGTCATGCAGCAGCAGCACGCGACGGGCATAGTCGAGCAGCACCGTGCCCGCGGAGGTCAGGTTCAGCCGCCGCCCTTCGCGCAGGAACAGCGTCTGCTGCACCAGTTCCTCCAGCCGCTTGATCTGAAGGCTGAGTGCGGATTGCGTCACGAACACCTGTTCCGACGCGTTCAGCATCGACCCGGTGTCGACGATGGCAACGAAACTGCGCAGCAAGTTGGTCGGCAGATTGACCGGCACGATAAACCTCTTTGGCTGAAGGGGAGAAGCCGATCCGAAGCCGGAAACGGAAAATCATTTATCGCTGATGCTTATATATCAATCAAAATAGTAGAGATTTATCCGACGAAGAAAAAACTACGTCCCACCGATTGTTGCGCGCGAAACCGCCAATACCGGCGCTCATCCGCCCCGCAACGGCGGCGAAATGCGACCTATGACGAACGCTGATAGGTCTGCCTGGCAAAACTTAATTGAATAAGTAGACAATTCATGTTGGGCTTGTCCGCAGTTCATAAAAGGGCCGGACATGGCGGTTTTGACGATCAATGATACATCGAGGGCAGGGCGGAGCCGACCGGCTTCCACACCTCGCCCCTTCTCTCTTTCGCGTTTCGGCGGGCGCTGGCTGTCGCCGGTCCTGTTGCTGCTTCTGTGGGAAGCGGGATCGCGCCTCGGCCTGATCCCCGAACGCACGCTGGCCGCGCCCTCCGCCGTTCTGGGCACCTTGCTGGAGATGGTGATGTCCGGCGAACTGCCCTCCAACCTGCTGGTTTCCTTTGCCCGCGTCGCGGTCGGCCTGCTGATCGGCGTTGGCCTGGGACTGGGCCTAGGCCTCGTCGCCGGCCTGTCCCGGTCGGGCGAGCTGGCGGTCGATCCGCTCATGCAGATCAAGCGCACTATTCCTGCGCTTGCGCTGACCCCGCTCTTCATCGTCTGGTTCGGCATCGGCGAAACCCCCAAGGTCGCGCTCATCGCCTTCGGCACCATCTTCCCGGTCTATCTCAACCTCTACAGCGGCATCCGCAGCGTCGATCTGCGCCTGCTCGATGCGGCCAAGAGCTTCGGCCTCAGCCGCTGGGAGCAGATCTGGCACGTCATCCTGCCGTCGGCCTTGCCCTCGCTGCTGGTCGGGCTGCGCTACGCCCTGTCGGTGTCGATCCTGGTGCTGGTGGTCGCCGAACAGATCAACGCCTCGGCCGGCCTCGGCTACCTCATCAACAACGCTCGCGATTTCATGCGGACCGACATCATTGTCGTCTGCCTGATGGTCTACGCCATCCTCGGCCTCGGCGCCGACTGGCTGGTCCGCACGATCGAAGCCCGCGCCCTTATCTGGCGCCCCAGCATAGTGGAGCAATAAGCATGGACGCTCGCCTCGGCTTTTCCACCGTGGACACCATTGTCCACCATCCTCATCCCGAACCCGTCGTTCGCCTGCGCGGTTTTACCCGGCGCTTCGGCACGAACACCATCATCGACAGGCTTGACCTCGACATCGCACCCGGCGAGTTCATCGCTCTGCTGGGCCGGTCGGGTTCGGGCAAGACCACCTTGCTGCGCACGCTCGCCGGTCTGGACGAGGCCCGCGGCCAGGACGTGGAAGTCCCCGATTCCCGCGCCGTCGTGTTCCAGGATGCCCGCCTGCTGCCGTGGAAGCCGGTCTGGAAGAATGTGTCGCTGGGCCTGAAGGGCGACAATGGCCGTGGCCGCGCCGAAGCCGCGCTCAAGGAAGTGGGCCTTGGCCATCGCCTCGACGCCTGGCCGCTGACCCTGTCGGGCGGCGAGGCGCAGCGTGTGGCGCTGGCTCGCGCGCTGGTGCGCGAGCCGCAACTGCTGCTTCTGGACGAACCCTTCGCCGCGCTCGATGCGCTGACCCGCTATCGGATGCACGATCTGGTCCTCTCGCTCTGGCGCAAGCATAGGCCCGCCGTCCTGATCGTGACCCATGACGTGGAGGAAGCGATCGCGCTCGCCGACCGCGTGCTTGTGCTGGACCAGGGCCGCATCGTCGCCGAAGAACGCATCACCGCGCCGCGCGGCGAGCGAACCAGTTTTGCTGCTCGCCTGCGTGAAAAGCTGCTTTCTCACCTGGGGGGCGACGATCATGCCGAGGGCGTGGTGCCTTTCCCGGTCGCCGCCGAATGAGCGCACTCGCCGCCATCGAGCGTCCGGTCGATACCGCGGCCGACACCCGCCGCCTGCGCGGCTTCGTGACGGCCTTTGCCGACCTGCTGGCCGCGACCCGCGACGAGCAGGCGATATTGGACAGCGGCCGCGCGCTGCTCAGCCGTCTGATCGCCACCGACGACTGGTTGCCCGAAGCCTTCGCCCAGCCCCATCCCGATCGCTACCAGCAATATCTGCTCCACTGCGACAGCCGGGAGCGGTTCAGCGTCGTCAGCTTCGTCTGGGGACCGGGCCAGTCCACACCCATCCACGACCATAGCGTCTGGGGTCTGGTCGGCGTGCTGCGCGGGATCGAGAAGGTCGAGCGCTTTCGTCGCCTGCCGAGCGGCGTCTTGGTCGATCAGGGCGAGGAACTGCTGCACGAAGGCGAGGTGGACGCCGTCTCGCCGCGCATCGGCGACATCCACCGCGTCACCAATGGCCTCCCTGACCGACCGTCCGTCAGCATCCATGTCTATGGCGCCAATATCGGCGCGGTCGAGCGCGCGACCTACGCCCTCGACGGCACGCCGAAGACCTTCATTTCGGGTTACGCCAACGGCGTGATCCCCAACCTCTGGGACAGATCGAAAAACCTATGAGCACCGATATCCTCGACCGTATCCAGACCGCCACGCCTCTGGACATCCGGCGCGCGCTGCTGACCGGCAGCGAAATCGCGATCATCGACTTGCGCGAAGAACATGAATTCGCGCAGGGCCACCCGCTCTTCGCCGCGCAGATACCGCTGCGCCGGATCGACGAGGAAGCCCGCTGGCGCATCCCGCGTCTCGCTACCCCGATCATCGTCTACGATAATGGCGAAGGCTTGGCGCGCAAGGCGGCCGTCCGTCTCGAAGCGCTGGGCTATAGCGATGTGCGCGAACTGGACGGCGGCCTCTCCGCCTGGGCCGCGGCGGGCTATGAACTGTTCGAGGACGTCAACAGCTACTCCAAGGCGTTCGGAGAACTGGTCGAACATCGCCGCCACACGCCCTCACTGGCCGCCGAAGACGTACAGGCGCTGATCGATGAAAAGGCCGACATCAAGATCCTCGATGCCCGTCGCTACGAAGAATATAATACGATGAGCATCCCTACCGGGACCAGCGTGCCGGGCGCGGAACTGGCGTTGCGGGCGCGCACCATCGCGCCCGATCCCGACACCACGATCATCGTCAATTGCGCCGGCCGCACTCGCTCGATCATCGGCGCGCAGTCGCTGGTCAATGCCGGCGTCCCCAACAAGGTGTTTGCGTTGCGTAACGGCACGATCGGCTGGACGCTGGCGGGCCAGTCACTGGATACCGGCCAGACCCGCGTCGCACCTGAAGTCGATGACGTTTCGATCGCGGAAGCACGCGCCCATGCCCGCGACGTCGCCTATCGCGCCGGCGTGAAGCGTATCGGCTGGGACGAACTGGCCGCGTTTCAGGCCGACACGGCCCGCACCCTCTATCGCTATGACGTGCGCCAGCCGCGCGAATATGAAAGCGGCCATCTGCCCGGCTTCCGCAATGCGCAGGGCGGCCAACTGGTCCAGGAAACCGACCATAACGCTCCGGTGCGCGGTGCGCGGATCGTCGTGACCGACAATGTCGGCCCGCGCGCCGACATGACCGCCTCCTGGCTCGCCCAGCTTGGTTGGGACGTTGCCATCCTCGATGTCGACTGGTCGGCCGTTGCGCTGGAAACAGGTCCGGATGGTGCGCCAACCCCGCGCGGGCCGGAGGGCCGCTACAAGCGTCCCTATGAAGGCACGGACAACAAGGCCGCCGCGATGCAAGCCTATCTCGACTGGGAATATGGCCTCGTCGCCCAATTGGAGCGCGACAGCACCCACGGCTTCTTCGTCATCTAAACATCGGGAGACTATGCATGAGCGTCAAGTTCATCGGCTATATCGGTTTCAATAACGGCTCCGAAACGCAGGCGGCGGTGCGCAGCCGCGTCCTCGACACCGACTATGTCAACGCAGCGGCGAGGGCGCAGGAAGAGGGCGGGTTCGACCGCGTCCTCATCCCCTTCGGCTCCAACAGCCCGGAAAGCCAGATCGTCGCGGCCCATGCCGCCGCAATCACGACCCGGCTCGGCTTCCTCGTCGCGCATCGTCCCGGCTTCACCCAGCCTACGGTCGCCGCGCGCCAGCTTGCGACGCTTGACCAGCTTTCGGGCGGCCGCGTCGCGGTCCACATCATCACCGGCGGCGCGGACGAGGAAATGGCCCGCGACGGCGACACCAAAACGGTGAAGGCCGAACGCTACAGCCGGACCGACGAATATCTGACCATCCTGCGGCAGGAATGGACCGAGGCGAAGCCCTTCGACCATCGGGGCAAGTTCTACGACATCCGTCAGGCGTTCAGCGCGATCAAGCCCGACAATCTGCCGGTCTTCTTCGGCGGATCGTCGGCGGAAGCGATCGACGTCGCGGGTCGCCATGCCGATGTCTATGCGCTGTGGGGCGAAACGCTCGAAGCGGTGCAGGACACGGTGCGGGCCGTGCGCAAGTCGGCGGCGCGTTATGGCCGCAATCCGGGTTTCTCGCTGTCGCTGCGCCCGGTCATCGCCGATACCGAGGAAGCGGCATGGAAACGGGCGCGCGAGATCGAGGAACAGGTGCGCGAAAACCGCGTCGCCGCCGGCTTGCCGCTCACCGGACATCGCCCGCCCAATGCCGGTTCGCTCCGCCTGCTCGATACCGCCAGCAGCAATCGGCAGGACAAGCGTTTGTGGACCGGCGTTGCGGCATTGACCGGCGCGGCGGGCAACAGCACCGGCCTGGTCGGCACGCCCGAACAGGTGGCTGACGCCATGCTCGATTATTACGACATCGGCATCGACCATTTCCTGATCCGCGGTTTCGATCCGTTGGGGGATTCCATCCTTTATGGTCGCGAATTGCTGCCGGTCGTGCGCCGTAAGGTCGCCGAACGCGAAGCATCCGACCTTGCACTGGCGGGCTGATCCATGACCAGGAAAAACGTCGTCATCCTGTCGGCGTCCCTTATCGCGGTGGCGGGCATCGGGCTCGCCGCCGCGACCTTTAAGCGGAGCGATGACAAGATTTTGCGCGTCGCCAACCAGAAAGGGCAGGTCCGGTCGATGATGATCGCATCGGGCGTGCTGAACGGCGCGCCCTATACGGTCGAATGGTCGGAATTTCCCGCCGCCCAGCCATTGCTGGAGGCGGTCGGCGGCGGCGCGGCGGATCTGGGCCTGGCCGCCGATGCGCCCTTCATCTTCGCCTATCAGAGCGGCAGTCCGGTCAAGGCCATCGCCGTGCAGGCGCCAGCCAATCAGGCGAGCGACGCGCTCGCCATATTGGTCAAGGCCGGCTCGCCATTGAAAATCGCGCAGGATCTTGTGGGCAAGTCGGTGGCGACGACGCGCGGGTCGATCGGCCATCATCTGCTGCTGCAGGCGCTGGAACGCGCCCATATCCCGGCCGACAAGGTGCGCGTCACCTTCCTGCCACCGGGCGACGCGAAAGCGGCGTTCGACAGCGGCGCGATCGACGCCTGGGCGACCTGGACGCCTTACACCAATGTCGCGATCAAGGAAGGCGCGCGCGCTGTGGTCGATGCGAAGGACTATGGCCTGCCGCTCTATATCGACGTCGCCAACGCCGATTCCATCGATCCCAAGCGCGCGATGCTGGCCGACTTCCTCCAGCGGGAAGCCAAAGCGGTCGCCTGGGCGCGGGCGCATCCCGATCAGTTTGCACAGGTGCTGGCGAAAGAGACAGGCCTTCCGCTCGACATTGCCCGCGCCAGCTTCGACCGCAACAACCGGATCGCACAGCCGATCGACGCGAAAATCATCGCGCACGAACAGGCGATCACGGCCCGCTTCCAAAAGGCCGGGCTCACCGAGGGCAAGCGTGAAGTCGCGGGCGCTTTCGATTCAAGCTTTGGTCAAGTAAACTAAACAATAAGTTTATAGGAGAAAAGATGATCTAAATTTCAGATTTTCTCATCAATCTATTCTCAAAATCATTTCTCAACTAAATAAATAGAAAATAGGCAGGCCCCAAATCTGTTTTGGGGGAATATCCATGAAGAACACCGCTTACTATCTCGCATCCTCGGCGCTCACGGTTGTCGCACTCGCCGTCTCACCGGCATCGGCGCAGGCTGTTGGCATTCCTGACGATGCAGCGGCCGACGCCGGCACCATCATCGTCACCGGCGTCCGCGGCGCCCCCCGGACCGTGGCCGAAAGCCCGGCGCCGATCGACGTGGTCAGCGCCGACAAGCTGCAGGCGACCGGCTCGGCCGAATTTGGCGAGGCGCTGTCCAAGCTGCTGCCGTCGCTCAATTTCGGTTCGACCCATGCCGGCGTCTTCTCGATCGGCCGCCCCGTGACGAACCGCGGTCTGGCGCCGGCCTACACGCTGGTGCTGGTCAATGGAAAGCGTCGTCACAACGGGGCCTTCCTCAGCAATTCGACCGCCGACACGTCCGGTGCGAACCCGGTCGATATCGACCTGATCCCGACCAGCGGCATTGACCGGATCGAAGTCCTCAAGGACAGCGCCGCCGCCCAATATGGCACCGACGCGATCGCCGGCGTCATCAATATCCAACTGGCGCAAAAGGAAGGGCTGAGCGGCGACTTCACCTATGGCACGCTCTATTCGGCCAATGGCAAGCCGGATAGCTGGAAGGGCACGATCCGCTACGGCACGAAGATCGGCGACGATGGGGGCTTCCTGACCGTCAGCGGCGACATCCGCAAGCGCGGCGGCGCCTGGTGGAACCTGGCTGCGACCGACACCAATCTCTACGGCCTGCCCGCCGGCCGCACCATCGATCAGGTGGTGGCCAGCAGCGGCCTGACCCGCGAACAGGTCGAGGCGAACATCGCCGACGCCAATGCGCGCAACGCCGCCTGGAACCGCGACGGCGCCCATAATGGCGACCCGCAGATCAAGGCGTTCAACCTCAGCTACAATGCCGAACTGCCGGTCACGGACAATGCCACCCTCTACAGTTTCGGCACCTATGGCGAGCGCGACGCGCAGATCGGCAATAATTTCCGTCGCCCCAACAGCACCGCCAATTTCACCGCGCTCTTCCCGGACGGCTATTATCCGCTCAACAATATCGATGAGACGGACTTCCAGTTCGTCGGCGGCCTGCGTGGTACGCTGGCGGGCTGGGATTATGATCTCTCCTCCTCCTTCGGCCGCAACGCCAGCCGCCAGTTTTCGAAGCTCTCCATCCGTCCGTCGCTCGGCCCGGACAGCCCGACCACCTGGCCCAATCTCGCCAATTTCGAATTTCGCCAATGGACCCATAATGTCGATCTGCATCGCGAGTTCGACATCGGTTTCGCCAAGCCGCTGCAAGTCTCGATCGGCGGCGAATATCGTCTCGACCGCTTCCGCACCTTCGCCGGCGATCCGCTCGCCTATGAACCGGCAACCTACACGTTCCAACCCGGCGACCAGCAATATGACTGGAATGTCGGCCGCGTTGCGTCGCCAGTGGTGCAGGGCGCGATCGTCCTTTCTCCCGATGATGAGGCCGACATCAGCCGCAAAGTCTATGCCGGCTATGTCGACCTCGGCATCTATCCGATCGACGCCTGGTATATCGGCGCAGCCGTCCGCGCCGAACATTATAGCGACGGGTCGGGCAGCCCGATCGGCCTGAAACTCAACAGCCGCTACGAATTCAGCCCCGCGCTCGCCATTCGCGGTACGGTGGGTACAGGCTTCCGCGCGCCATCGCTGACCCAGATCGGCTATGCCCAGACGGACGGCCGTACATCGTCCTTCTTCAATGCGGAGACGGGCCAGACCGAATTGCGCCCGACCGTCGCCAAGCTGGTGACGGCGGACAGCAATGTCGGCAAGCTGCTGGGCGCCAAGCCACTCAAGGCCGAAAAGACCTGGAATGCGGGCCTCGGCATCGTCTTCACGCCATTGCCAGCGCTATCGATCACGCTCGATGGCTATTATATCAAGATCAAGGACCGGATCGAGCGTACTGGCCGCCTGTTCGGTACCGGCATCTCCGCCATCCTGGCTGCCAATGGCCTGTCGGACATTGAGCAGGCCGAATATTTCATCAACGCCGCAGATACCGAAACGAAGGGCTTCGATCTGGTTGCCGACTATTCGACCGGACTGGGCGATTTCGGCAAACTGGGCGTCACCTTCGCCTTCAACTATAGCAAGACCAAGGTCACCGACGTCGTCGCCACCCCGTCGCAACTGTTCGGCGCCAATGGCGCGTCGCTGCTCGGCGCCGGCTCCGTCTTTTTCGGCGGCGACAAGATCGGCGAACTGGAAGTGCTCCAGCCGCACACCAAGCTGGTCAGCACGCTGAACTGGAGCAAGGGCATTTTCGGCCTGAGCATCACCAACACCCGCTACGGCAAATATACGCAGCGCACTGCGGCAGGCGACGATCGCTATTTCGGCGCGAAGATCATCACCGACTTGAGCGTCAGCGCGAAGGTGACGGACTTCGCCACCCTGTCGGTCGGCGCCACCAACCTGTTCGACGTCCGCCCCGAAAAGAACGGGCCGGGCAATCCCCAGACCGGGCAGGGCTATTATGGCCCGTCGCCCTTCAATCCCGCAGGCGGTTATTATTATGGGCGCATCGCTCTTGCTTTCTGATCGCCGGACCTTTCTCGCCGGTGCCGCCGCGCTCGGCCTCGCCGCCTGCGGTGGGGCCGGCAAGGGCGGCCGCACGAAACTGGTCCTGGGCGATCAGGTCCATCTGCTTCAGTCCAAGGCGGAAGCCGCCGGCGCGCTCAAGGGGCTGGCCTATGACATAGAATGGGCCAATTTCGTCGGCGCGGCGCCGTTGCTGGAAGCGCTCAACGCCGGGGCGGTCGATACCGCGCCAGCGGGCGACCTGCCGGTCGTGCTGGCGGCCGCGGCCGGCGTCCCGCTCAAGGTGATCGCCGGCTCCATCTCCTCCACGCGCGACATCGGCATCGTCGTGCCGCCCGGCTCGCCGATCCGTGACGTGGCCGGCCTTCCCGGCCACCGCGTGATCGTGTCGAGCGCGCGGGGCAGCATCTCCCATTATCTGCTGCTCGAAGCGCTCAAGGAGGTGAAGGTCGATCGCAAGAGCGTCGATATCGGTTTCATGCTGCCCAACGACGCCGCGGCCGCCTTCGCCGCCGGGCGGATCGACGCCTGGGCGACCTTCGGTACATACCAGATAGCGGCGGAAGCGCGCGGTGCGCGGGTGCTGCGCGACGGGCAGGGGATCAATACCGGCCTCAGCCTGATCGCCGCCTCGCAGGCGGCGCTGGACGACCCGGCCAAGCGCGCGGCGCTCAAGGACGTACTCGCCCGCTTCCGCACCGCCAGCCAATGGGCGCAGGCGCATCCCGACACCTATGCCGTGCTGTTCGCCAAGGCGACCGGCGTCGATCCCAGGCTGGCGAAGTTGATCGTCGATCGGCAGAATCCCGTTCTCGTCGCGCCCGACGCAGCGGTCATCACGCCGCTCCAGCGCGTGGTCGATCGCTTCCATGCCGATGGCGAATTACCTGTCCATGTCGATGTCTCACGCATCGTCGATCCGGGCATCTTCCCCGCATGAGCAGCGCGCATCGATCCTTCAGACATTCTCATTGGGCGGCCCCCGGTCGCCGCCCTACATCTGCCCGCAAAGGAGCATCCCCATGGCTACAGTCCTGAAAGACGATCGTTTCCGTGCATCCGGTATCAGCGAAGCGGAATGGAAGGTCCGCGTCGACCTCGCCGCCTTCTATCGCCTGTCGGCCCTCTATGGCTGGGACGATTTTCTCTACACCCATATCTCCGCCCGCGTGCCGGGGCCGGATCATCATTTCCTCATCAACCCCTTCGGCCTGATGTTCGATGAAATCACCGCGTCCAGCCTGGTCAAGGTCGACCTCGACGGTAATGTCATCGGGGACAGCGACTATGGCATCAACTATGCCGGCTATGTGATCCATTCGGCGATCCACGGCGCGCGCGACGACGCCCATTTCATCGCCCATTTCCACAGCGCCGACGGCGTGGCCGTCTCCGCCCATGCCGAGGGATTGCTGCCGCTCAACCAGCGCGCGCTCGCCTTGATCCCGCGCCTTTCCTATCATGACTATGAAGGCGTAGCGCTCAATCTGGACGAGCGCGAACGTCTGGTCGCGGACCTTGGCGATACGAAGGTCATGCTGCTGCGCAATCACGGCACGCTGGCGCTCGGCGCGTCGCCGGGCGAGGCGTTCAGCGGCATCTATCATCTGGAGGAGGCCTGCAAGGCGCAGGTCCGCACCCTGTCCATCGGTCGCGACCGCGTGCTGATCGCACCGGAAGAGGCGCAGCAGGAAGTGCGCCGCCAGATCAGCCGGGATCGTCAGCCCGCGGAAGGCGCCAAATCCCATCATGATCTCGTCTGGGAAGCGGCCCTGCGCAAGGCCGAGCGCCAGTCGCCCGGTTTCGACGCCTGACGCAAGAGGATAAGACATGACCAAGCGCCAATTGAAACTGGGCCTCGTCCCCACCGGCGTCGGCGGCCCCGGCGACAGCAATCGCTGGCTCGATACCGACATTCCCCTCGACGCCAGCGTCAATATCGACTGGTATATCGATGTCGTGCGACAGGCGGAGGCGGCGAAGTTCGACCTCGTCTTCATCGTCGACAGCCAGTTCATCACCGCCAACTCGCCGCCCCATTATCTCAACCGGCTGGAGCCGCTTACCCTCCTGTCGGCGCTGGCGGTGGCGACGAAGCATATTGGCCTCGTCGGCACGCTCACCACCTCCTATAACGATCCCTTCAACCTGGCCCGCCGCTTCGCCTCGCTCGACCTCATCAGCAAGGGACGCGCCGGCTGGAATGTCGTCACCAGCGGCGACGCCGGCACAGCGGGCAATTTCAGCCAGCCAGACCATTTCGACTATGACACCCGCTATCGCCGCGCCGTCGAATTTCTCGACGTGGCGCGCGGCCTCTGGTCGAGCTGGGAGGAGGGGGCCTTGGTCCGCGATCGGGCGACCGGGCAGTTCCTCGATGCCGACAAGCTGCATCGCCTCGACCATGACGGCGAATTTTTCCAGGTCGTCGGCCCGCTCAACCTCCAGCGCTCGCCGCAGGGCGAACCGGTGATCTTCCAGGCCGGCGACAGCGATCAGGGCCGTGATCTGGGCGCGACCATCGCCGACGCCATCTTCACCCATGCCGCGACGATCGAGCAGGGCCAGGCCTTTTATGCCGATCTGAAAGGCCGCGCGGCGCGGCAGGGGCGCAACCCGGATGAGATCGTCATCCTGCCGGGCTTCTCCGTCACTGTCGGCGATAGCGATGCGCAGGCGAAGGATATCGAACGTCACTATCGCCAACTGGACCAGAGTTTCGATCAGGCGCTCGCGGAGTTCGGCCGTCCCTTCGGCTGGCATGATTTCCGCCAATATGATCCCGACGCGCCCTTCCCGGTAGGGGCGCTGGAACATGCGAAGAACAGCTTCTACACGCAGGCGAAGAAGGTCACCGATCTTGCCGTCCAACAGGGGCTGACCCTGCGCCAGGCAGTGGAAAAGGCGCGCGCGGGTCGTGGCAGTCCCTTCGTCGGATCGGCCGAAACCGTGGCGAACGAAATCCAGCACTGGTTTGAAGGGCGCGCGCTTGACGGGCTCAACGTCCATCTTGGCCATCCCTCACAGTTCAAGCGCTTCGTCGAGGAGGTCGTGCCAATCCTGCAAGCCCGCGGCCTGTTCCGCACCGATTATGAGGCGGACACGCTGCGCGGCAATCTCGGCCTGTCCATCCCGGCAAGCCGTCACCACCAAGCACCCGCCCGGCGGGATGCCGCCTGAAACTATGACGATTCTTCGTCGCTGGACCGGCAACTCTCATTAGCGAGGACCGCCAGCTATCGCCATCATGATCCCGACCCAAGGAGATCATGATGGCGACACTTCTCACCGAAACGCTCAAGGACCGTTTTACCGCCTTGCAGGCGGAGCGCGAGCGGAGCTGGCACCCGGCCCAACTGGCGGCCAATGCGGGCCAGCGTAGGCAACTGGTCGAACGCTTCGACCCGGCGGCGATCGCCCAGCCGGGCGATATCCTGCCACCTTTGTCCTTCGCCGAAGTGGGTGGCGACACGCTCGATCTGGACAGGCTGACTGCCAATGGCCCGGCTTTGTTCATCTTCTTCCGCTTCGCCGGTTGTCCGGCTTGCAACATCGCCTTGCCCTATTATGCGGACACGCTGCATCCCGCGCTGCAAGACCGCCAGATTCCGCTGGTGGCGCTCAGCCCGCAGCAACCCGATCGCCTGCGTGATATCAAGACGCGCCATGGCCTGCCCTTTGCCGTGGCCTCCGACAGGGACAATGGCCTGGCGCGCCTGCTGGGCATCAGCTTCCAGCCCGACAATCGCCCATCGCCGCCGCCTGCCGGCTGGATCGGTGAAGTGACCGGCACCAACAGTTGGGAATTGCCGCAGCCCGCCGCGTTGCTGGTGGGGCCGGGGCGTACTCTTCATTGGCTCCATGTCAGCCCCGACTGGCTGGAGCGGCCCGAGGCGGCGGAGATATTGGACTGGATCGACGGCAGCTTCCCTTCCTGATCAAGAATGGGTCAGGGATGGGCGCATTGCCGCCTGCCTGTCTGATCAGAAATTCGTCCATGACTGACGAAGAAGGCCGATTCATAGGCGTCGAAGGTCGATGGATGGATAATCGACGCTTGCACGCCCAATTGCGTGCCGCCGCCGCTACAGCCTCGGATCTGCGCGCGGGCGGGAAGCCCGCTCCCGTGCAACTGGATATGAGGTTGCTGTGGTCGGAATTGCAGCATTTTTGCAGGGATCGTTCGCACTTCCCCTCTCTTGTACGATTTCCATGCTGGACGAATAGTCGCATTGGGAACATAAAGAGAACATAGTGAGCGATTCGAGATATGGCAGCCAATGGTCCCATCAGCGGCGCGCGTCCGGCAGCGCCAGAAGCGCAAGCACCCTGTCCGGCGCTTGAGCAGGGACATCTGCATGAAATTCACAGCCAGACCGAGGATCGGGCGGCCGCCTTGGCCTTTGCCCTGACGCATGGTCCGCTTGCCGGATCGGGCGCGATCTTTGCCCTGCGCACGCCGCGTCGACAACGCCTGCCGACACTGTTTTCTGGCGACGGGCTGGCGCTACTGGGCATCCAGCCCGGCCGCCTGACGATCGTGGAGACGCGGACCGAGGTCGACATGCTGCGCGCCGGGCTGGAGGCGGCGCGCTGTCCGGGCGTGGCGGCGGTGCTGATGGAAAGCGAAGGACGCTTTGCCGACTATGATCTGACCGCCAGCCGCCGCCTGGTGCTGGCGGCGGAAGCCTCGGGCACCTGCATAATATTGCTGCGAGGCGATGCCGAACCGCGATCGAGCGGCGCGCAAACCCGCTGGACGATCAGGAGCGCACCCTCCGTCGCGTTGGAGGCGGACGCGCCCGGCTGGCCGGCGATCGAGGCCGAATTGCTCCGCTGCCGGGGCGGGCCTGCGGGCGGCCGCTGGCGACTGACATGGGATAGTGAAGGTGGATGTTTCAGGGACGCAGACGGACAAGCGCCTCTGCCTGGCGCTGTGGTTCCCTTTTCTCGCCTGCGAACGGATGCGGGCGACGATGGGACCGAGCAGCGGCAGGTCGCCTGACGATGGCGCTGCCGAACCGCTAGCCCTGGTGGCGCGGGTCGGCAATGCGCTGCGACTGGCGACGGTGGATGCTCTGGCCGTTGGGCAAGGGCTGGTCGCGGGCATGACGCTGGCCGATGCCCGGGCGCGCTGTCCTACGCTTGTCACGCGCCCGGCCGATCCCGTCGCCGATGCGCTGGCGCTTGATCGGGTGCTGGAGGCGATGCGCCGCTTCACCCCGATGGTCGCGCTCGATGCGCCGGACGGGGTCATTCTCGACATTATGGGCTGCGCGCATCTGTTTGGCGGCGCGCAGGCGCTGGCGCAGCAGGCCCGCGCGCTGGCCGGGTACAGCAGCCGCCATGGCTTTGGTCCCAATGCTATGGCGGCCCGCGCCCTGGCCCGCCATGGCGAACGGGGTAACGATGTCGCGGCGCTGCCGGTCGCGGCGCTCGAACTGGACGATGGCGCGCTGGCCGCGCTGCGCCGGGCTGGCCTGCGCACCATCGGCGATCTGGCCCGGCGGCCCATGGGCATGATCGCCGCCCGCTTCGGCGAACAGGCGGTCACCGGGTTGCGCCAGATATTGGGCGAAGCGCCCAGTCCGATCGCGCCGCGCCGTCCTTCCGCCCCGATCCGGGCCGAGGCGCGCTTTCCCGAACCGATCGCCCGGACCGAGGACGTGATGGACGTGATCGAGGATCTGCTGGATCAGGCCGCGCGGCAGATGGAGGCGCGTAAGCTGGGCGGTCGCCGTTTCGTCATCCGTTTGCTGCGGAGCGACGGCGCGCGTCAGGGTCTGGCGATCGAAACCGGACAGCCGGTGCGCGATTCCGCCGCCGTGCTGCGCCTGCTGCGCGAGCGGATCGACACGATGGCCGATCCGCTCGACCCCGGTTTCGGCTTCGACGCCGTTCTGCTGGCGGTGCCGCGCGTGGAGCCGCTGGTCGAACGGCAGCAGGCGATGGAGGGAGAGGCGGCCAGGGCAGGCGAGGCGAATATCGTCGCCCTGATCGACCGGCTCGGCATTCGCCTTGGCCCGGACAATGTCCGTCGCCTGCAACCCTGTGACCGGCATATCCCCGAGGGCGCACAGACTTTCGTGCCAGCGACGCAGGCTCAGCCTCAATCTTGGCCCGCCGCGCCGGATCGTGCGCCCCGGCCGCTGCTGCTGTTCGATCCGCCCCAGCCTGTTGCCGTGATCGCTGGCGTGCCCGATGGCCCGCCCCAGCGTTTCCGCTGGCGCGACCGGCTGCATGAGGTGCGGCTGGCCGAAGGGCCGGAACGGATCGCGGCGGAATGGTGGCGCAGGCGGGACGGGCATCAACCGGGCGGGGCAGGGCGCACCCGCGACTATTACCGGATCGAGGATGGCGACGGGCGCCGCTACTGGATGTTCCGCCATGGCCTGTTCGGCGAAGAAACGGAGATATGCTGGTATCTCCACGGCCTGTTCGCATGAGCGACTTTGCAGAGGTCGTGGCCGCCAGCAATTTCAGTTTCCTGCGCGGGGCATCCCATCCCCAGAAGATGGTGCAGCAGGCCGCGCATCTGGGCATGACCGGCATCGGCATTGCCGATCGCAATACGGTGGCGGGCGTAGTGCGCGCGCATCAGGCGCTCAAGGATCTAAAGCCGCTGGGCGTCACCATGCGCCTGATCGTCGGTGCGCGGCTGGTCTTTGCCGACGGCACGCCCGACATCATCGCCTATCCGCGCACGCGCTTCGGCTGGGGTCGGCTGACCCGGCTGCTGACCGAGGGGAATCGCCGCACGATCAAGGGCGCGTGCGAACTCAAACTGGCGGACCTGATCGACCATGGGCAGGACATGGCTTTGATGGCAATGGATGGCGACGCCACCCTGCTGTCGCAGTTGCGCGGGCTGACGCCGTATCTCTGGCTCGCCGCGACGATGGGGCGATCGGGGCGCGACGCGCGGATGCTGGCGCGACGGCGGGCGCTGGCGGCCCAGTGCGATGTGCCGCTGATCGCCACCAACGATGTCCTCTATGCGGAAGCGAACGACCGGCCGATGCAGGATATCCTCACCTGCATCCGGGAAGGATTGACGATCCAGACGGCGGGCCGCCGCCTTGCCCCCAATGCCGAGCGGCACCTGAAAGACCCGGCCGAAATGGCGCGCCTGTTCGCTGCCTGCCCGGAGGCGATCGCCGCGACGCAGGATTTGCTGGGCTGCATCGACTTCACGCTGGATCAGTTGGTCTATGAATATCCGCACGAACCGGTGCCGGCGGGCTGGGCGCCGCAGGCTTGGCTGGAGCATCTGGTGGGGGAGAAAGCGAAGGCGCGCTTTCCCGACGGATTGCCGCCCCGATATCAGGAGACGTTGGACGAGGAATTCACGCTGATCCGCAAACGCAATTACGCCTATTATTTCCTGACCGTCCACGACATCGTCGCTTACGCCCGCAGCCTCGACCCGCCGATCCTGTGCCAGGGACGCGGGTCGGCGGCCAATTCGCTGGTCTGCTACCTGCTGGGCGTCACGCCGATCGATCCGGTCGAACAAAAGCTGCTCTTCTCCCGTTTCCTGTCAGAAAACCGGCATGAGCCACCCGATATCGACGTCGATTTCGAACATGAGCGGCGCGAGGAGGTGATGCAATATGTCTACCGCCGCTATGGGCGCGAACGGGCGGGCATCGCCGCGACCGTCATCCGCTATCGCCAGCGCAGCGCCCTGCGCGAAGTCGGCAAGGCGTTGGGCCTGACCGAGGATGTGACGGCGCGCCTGTCCGGCACCGTCTGGGGCAGTTGGAGCGGTGATCAGCAAGTGCCCGAAGCGCGGGTGACCCAGGCGGGTTTCGATCCCGCCAATCCCGAACTCGCCCGGCTGCGCGACATGGCGAGCCAGTTGCTCGAATATCCCCGTCATCTGTCGCAGCATGTCGGCGGTTTCGTGCTGAGCCAGGGGCGGCTCGACGAACTGGTGCCGATCCACAATGCCGCCATGCCCGATCGCACCTTCATCGAATGGGACAAGGATGATCTCGATACATTGCAACTGATGAAGGTCGATGTGCTGGCGCTCGGCATGTTGACCGCCATCCGCAAGAGCTTCGACCTGATGCGGCTGCATGGCCTGCCCGATCTGACGCTGGACCGGGTGCCGGTGGAGGATGAGGCGACCTACACCATGCTGCAAAAGGGCGACAGTATCGGCACCTTCCAGGTCGAAAGCCGCGCGCAAATCTCGATGCTGCCCCGCATGAAGCCCAAGGAGCTATACGACCTCGTCATCCAGGTCGCGATCGTGCGGCCCGGCCCGATCCAGGGCGGCATGGTCCATCCTTATCTTCGACGGCGTAATGGAGAGGAGAAGCCGGAACTGCCCGGCCCGCCGGGCAATCCTGACGAGTTGAAAGAAGTGCTGGGCAAGACGATGGGTGTCCCCCTGTTTCAAGAGCAGGCGATGAAGCTTGCGATCGTCGCAGGCGGGTTTTCACCGGCCCAAGCGGATGGATTGCGTCGGGCGATGGCGACATTTCGTCGCACCGGAGAAGTCAGTAAATATCAGACTGATTTGATCGAAGGCATGGTGAAACGCGGCTATGAACGCGATTTTGCCGAACGCTGCTTCAAGCAAATCGAGGGCTTCGGCGAATATGGCTTTCCCGAAAGCCATGCTCAGGCGTTCGGCTGGCTCGCCTATGTCTCCTCCTGGCTGAAATGCCATTATCCGGCCGTATTCACCTGCGCCTTGCTCAATAGCCAGCCGATGGGCTTCTATGCGCCCGCGCAACTGGTCCGCGACGCGCAGCAACATGGCGTGGAGGTGCGGCCGATCGATGTGCAGGCGAGCGACTGGTATAGCAGCCTGGAAGGGGAGCGCATCCTGCGCCTTGGCCTCAACCGCATCGACGGGTTTCGTGAGGAATGGGCCAGGGCGCTGATCGCGGCGCGGGCGGAGGCGCCGATCCGCGACATGGAGGATATCGCCCGACGCGCCGGGATGCCCGCACGCGCGCTTCACCTGCTGGCGGACGCCGACGCGCTGCGCTCGATCGGTCGCACCCGGCGCGAGGCGGGGTGGGACGCGCGCCGCGTGCCGCCGGCCCAGCTACCGCTCTTCGCTGCGCAGGATCTGCCCGAACTCGGCCGCGAAGCCGATCCGATGCTGCCGGTCATGGCCTTGTCCGAAGAAGTCGCGATCGATTACCACACCCACCGCCTGTCGCTGAAAGGCCATCCGATGCAGTTTCTGCGCGACCATTTCGCCCGGCGCGGCGTCATCGACTGCGCATCGGTCAATAGCGCGAAGGACGGCGCGAAGGTGAAGGTGGCGGGCGTGGTCCTGATCCGCCAGCGGCCGGGCAAGGGCAATGCGGTCTTCATCACGATCGAGGATGAAAGCGGCATCGTCAACGCGCTGCTGTGGGCGCGCGACATGGAAAAGCAGCGGCGCGCGGTGATGGCGTCGCGGCTGATGCTGATCCACGGCGAAGTCCAGCGCAGCAAGGAAAATGTCGTCCACCTGATGGTCGATCGCGTCACCGACGCCAGCCGGGCGCTGGACTGGCTGAGCGAGGGGCATGAGAGCGGAAAAGCCGCGAGGCCATTCCCGCATCGCCATCCCCGTGACGTGCGCATATTGCCCAGGTCACGCGATTTCCATTGAATGCCTGCGCAGGAACATAACAGCCCAAACAATCAGCGTTTCCGCGCGAACCAGATCACATGACGCGGCCCCTTGCCATTGTCGCGCGCCTTGACCGCGACCTCATCCACCTCGAACCCTGCATTGCGCAGGCGGCGGGTGAACGGGTCGTCCGATCCCGCCGACCATATCGCCAATATCCCGCCGGGCTTCAGCGCTGCCTTGGCTACTGCCAGTCCGCCAGCCGAATAGAGCCGGTCGTTGGCCGCCGCGGTCAGGCCGTCAGGCCCATTGTCGACATCCAGCAGGATCGCGTCATAGGTCGCCTGGCCCGCCGCGATCACCGGCACGACATCCTCGATCCGCAAGTCGACGCGCGGATCGTCAAGACACCCTGCCATCAATTCCGCCATCGGCCCGCGCGCCCATTCGATGATCTTGGGCACCAGTTCGGCCACGGTCACACGCGCCGATCCATCCAGCACGCCCAGCGCCGCGCGCAGGGTGAAGCCCATGCCATAGCCGCCGATCAGCAGGTGCGGCGCCTTGCGCCCCTGCAACCGTTCGATCGTCATCAGCGCCAGTTGCTTTTCCGACCCGCTCATCCGGCTGCTCATCAGTTCGTTGCGGTCGAGCACGATCATGTGATCGGCGCCGCGCCGGTAGAGTTTCAACTCCTGCCCGCCCGGCACCTGCGCCGAATCCAGATATTCCCGCGGGATCATGATCGCTTTCCTTCTCTTTTGCGGGCAGCCGTTCGTCCCATGTCGGCCACGCGCGATGCGCATGGCAGCTTGGCATCCGTCACGCAAATGCTACAGGCACCGCGCAGGCATGCTTCATCCTATCCCCGGCAGGCAGTTTCTCTTTTCATGCGTTATTTTCTCGACACCGAATTCAACGGCTTTGGCGGTACGCTGATCAGCGTCGCGCTGGTTCCCGAACATGGCGACCAGGAATTTTACGTGACACTGCCGCTGCCCGAAGAGATCGAGCCATGGGTGGAAAAGCATGTCATCCCCTATCTGCGCCACGTCCCGCCGGGCATCGACCTGGAGTTGAACCGGGTCGAGGCGGCCGATCATGTCGCCGCTTATCTGGAGGGAGACAGCGATCCGGTCATCATCGCCGACTGGCCGGAGGATCTGTCGCATTTCTGCGCGCTGCTGGTGACCGGACCGGGCAAGATGGCGGGCGTGGATTTCGGGCTGCGGCTCGAACTCATCAATGCCGCCGGCTTCAGCGCCGCCGCCAACAGCCGCGTGCCGCACAACGCCCTGCACGATGCGCGGGCGCTGCGCGACTTCTACATGGCCGACTGACGCGGCCAAAGCCGATAGCCACGCGCCCTTGCTATGGCGCAGCTACTGCCGCACGGGATGAAGGGCGGCGTGACGACCAATGCGCGACCGCTCCAGCCACCAGAGCAGCGCGCTCGCCGCCAGCCATCCCACCCAGAAGGGCCAGGCCGATCCGGAACCGCCGGTCGTGATCTTTGTGCCCGGCGCGTCGCGAGAGGTGGCGGACAGCATGGCCATCGCCTGCCGGTCGCGCGCGGCGCGCATGGCCGGCAATGCGTCGCGCGCCTGAACATGGAAGGGGCGAAGTTCCTGCTTGACTCGCAGCCTGTGCCAGCCGGCCTTTGCGGGCCAGAAGCCGCCGCATCCCGCCACCGGCACCAGCTTGGTCCGTACGCCATCGGCCGTTTCGACCACCGCATCGCTGCCAATATCGCACAGCGCCATCCGTTCGCCCGCCCAGGCCATGCCGGGGATCATCTGGCTGGACGACGGCGCAGGCCGCGCGACCGCCGTCAGCAGCGCCTGCCACCAGTCGCCATAAAGATCGCGCCGCCCGGTCAGGGTCAGGGCATAGCTGTCGATTCCGGTGAACAGGGCGACACGCCCCAATCCGATCGCCCGCCAGGCCCCCAGCGTCGCGCCGCCCGCATCCTCCAGCAAGGGCACGGCCCCATCGTCGCCGGGCGTCAGGCCCAGGCGACTGACATCGGGCGCGATGTCTTCGGGCAAAGCCATGTCCACCGGCGCATCGTCGCTGCCGATGCCATGGCGGGTGCGGGCAACGGCTTCTTCGGCCGCTTTGGGCAAGGCCAGCGGCATAAGGCCGTCCGGACCACTCAGACCAAAGCCCAGCGCCTGCCATTGCGACCGCGTCGCGCCGTCGATTGCGCCGCCCGCGCGCAGAACCAGCCCCAATCCGCCGCGAACCGCCGCAATCAACGGGCCACGCATCCCCGCCCAGGCGCGATCGTCCACGATCGCTACGTCGAACCGGCGCAGCCCTGCCGCATCCAGCGCCACCGGCGCGTCGCCCAGGGCGATCCCGCCGCCCGCGCTCATCTGCGTCGTCACGTCGAAGCCGGCATCGCTTGCCCAGCGGCGCAGATATTTGACCTCCGGCCCCGGCGCACCCGCCAGGATCAGCAGCTTGGGACGGGCGCTTTCCGTCACCCAGACCGGCACGTCCGCCTGTTCGATCAGGCGCTTGTCCTTGCGCACGCGCAGCGTGAAGCTGACCGCGCCCGCCGCCCGCACCGTGCCGGCGAGCCGGAAATGCCCGTCCCGGTCGGCCGCACCGCTGTCGGTCAGGCGCCCCGCCGGGTCGATCAACTCGATCGTTGCGTTGTCCAGCCCGGCCAGCGTTCCGCCCACCATGAAGCGCCCGCCCGCCGCCACCCCCGGCGGTGGCGCCAGATCGACGATGCCGGCCCGCAGCGGCGGCGGATCGAACCGCACCGACACCTGCCGCGCGGCGTCCACGTCTCGCGGGCCAAGTCCGTCGCCCAGCACATGGATGGCCGTGACGCCGGGATGACGCCGCAACGCCGTGGCCAGATCGGGCGCCGCTTCGCCGCCGCCGATCGCGGGTGCCTCCGGCAGCAGGATCAGCGGCGCGCCATCGGCCGCAGCGGGAAGGCGCGATGTTCCTGCCGTTGCGATCCGCAGGCTGGTGGCGCCGCCGTCCACCGCCGGCGGGAACAGGGCGCAATAGAGCAGCACCGACACCATCGGCTGGAGCAGCATCAGCAATGCCAGCCGGACGGACGCAGCCTGGCCCGTCGCCGCCGCACGGCTATGCCATAGCCACAGCCGCACCCAGGCGAGGAGCGTGGCAAGCCCCAGGATCAGCGCAACCGCCCACTCAACCGTCATGGCGCCGCTCCGATCGCGCCCAGATAGCGTGCACCGGCCGCATCGACCGGACGACGCCGGGCCGGACGCGCCAGCGGCCGCTCCATCGCCGTCCAGAGCTGCGCGCGCAAACGGGCGCGGCAGGCCGTGCAGGCGGGATCGCTGCGCACCGCGTCGATCGCCCCCGTCAGCGCCAGCGCATCGGGCAGTCGCCCGGCATTGGTGCGCGTCCACGCCTCCAAGGCGCCCAGCGCGATCGGCCCGCGGATCGCATCCGGCCCGTCGCCCAGCGCTCGCCATGCGGCAGCGGCGGGGCCGTCGCGTCCTTCTACAGGGGCGATGCCCAATGTGCGGTTCGCCAGCCCCTCGCGCTTGCCGGTCATGCGTCGGGTCGCGTCGATCGGCGGCAATTCCGGGCCGACCCGCGACAGGAAGATGCGGGTCGCCTGCTGCACCTCCTTGATGAAACGCAGCGCCTTATAGGCGAAGGGCAGGGCCAGGTCTGGCCGCCCCTGCTTCAACTCCCGTTCGGATTGCCACATTTCGTTGACGGCCTGTTTCAGGATCGCGCGGGTTTCGGGATCGAGACTGGAGGCGGGGCTATCGTCATGGGGATGGCCGAAATCGCCCAGCACATCCTCCGGCGCGCCGAAGCCGGCACTGGGCTGTTTCGGCGGTCCGCCATGGTCGTGGCCGTCGCCTTCGCTATGTCCGTCCGCGGTCGGCGATTCCGGCTCGCCTTCCTCCTCGCCACCCAGAAACTGGCTGTAGCGGCCGCGCAATATCTGCTGGTCGCCGCCGATCGACGCCGATCGCGTCACAAAACGGTCGGACGCCAGCGCGCGCTTCTGTTTGATGAGCGCTTCTGCATCGATGATGATCTGCCGCTGGCTGCGGAAATAAGCGGGCAGGGTGGTGTTCACCATCCCCTCCATCCCGCTGCTTTCGGGCTGTTTTGCCGATGGCCAGCGCAGGATCAGGCTGGGACCGCGCACCTCCTGCGGAGCGGGGGAGCAGTTGTCGCGCACGATCAACTGCACGACCATGTCGCCGCCAGCGACGAAACCGAAGCTGGCAAAGTCGAGCCGCGGCGCAAAGCGTCGGTCGCGGGCCGGGCCGCTCCCCGCTACGGCGATTTCCCGTTCGCTGAAGGTCACATTCTCGCCCTCGCCGATGGCCAGCGTCACGCGCAGCCGGGCGGTCGCGGCGACGCCATAATCGTCGGTCGCGGCAAAGACCGGGGTCCAACTGCGCTGGCCGGGCGTGATCATGGACAGGCTGGCGGTCGGCGACAGCGCCTTCACCTGCGGCGGCGTGTCGCCGATGGCGTCGATCCGGTGCAGCGGCGGGCGCGGGCCGCGCGCGTCGGCTGGATCGACGCGATAGAGGAAGGACGCGTCGAGCGTCCGGCTGGCGATCCATGTCTCGCTGTCGCGGCGCAGGGCCAGCGTCTGGCCGGCAAGCATCGCGAGACGGGGAGCGCTTGGCTGCGGATCGAACCGCAGCGTCCATTCCAGCCGCGCGCCCTGCGGCGCGCGCGCATCGAGCGAGGCGGAATCGCGCACCGGCATGCCGGTATAAGCGGGCGGGATGATGCGCAGATTTTGCGCAATCAGGCGCGGGATGCCGGGCCGGGCGGGCAGGCCTTCCAGCGCGGGTGCCAGGGTCGGCGGCCCTTCGCCGGGACGCGGCCACAGCAGGGCGACGACGACCACCGCTACGGCCACGAGACTGAACGCCAGCAGCGACCGGCGCGACCAGTCGGGCCTCAGATCCTCTGGCGTGCCATGATCGATCCGCGCCGCGATGCGATCGCGCTGAAGCACCTGCAACGGCGCAAGCGGGGCATGTTGGGCGAATAGCAGCGCGCTGCTGTCCTCCAGTTCCGGGCGATTATTGTCGAGGCTGCGGACCAGCCAGGCGCGATCGAAGCGAGCGGCGCGCCGACGCGCGATAAAAAATGCAATGGCGCTGCCGATCGCGACCAGCAACAGGGCGAAGGCCGGTCCCCCCAAGCGCCAGCCGACGGCGCCGGCAGCGACCAGTAACGGCAACGCCAACGCCCACGTATCGGTCAATGCCCGCCAGCGTGCGGGCGCGATCCAGCGCGCGAGCAGCGCCGTCATGGCGCGACGCCCCTGCTGCGGCGCGTCGCCATCCAGCGCTCGACCAGCAGCGCCAGCGCGATCAGCAGGGCCAGCCAGGGCCGCAAGGATTGCGGCGGCTGGTCATAGCTGCGCCCGCCCGTCAACGGTGCATAATCGGCGGCGGCGACGCGCGCAGGTGGCGCCAAGGGGGCTAACAGCGCGCGCAATTGAACGGGGAAATCCGCGCCCGCCAATATGGGCATCTGCGCCGGCGTCAGCGCGCGCGTGAAATGCAGCAGGCGTCCCTTGCCCATCGGCAGCGCCTCCGCCACCGGGACGCCCAGTTCGTCGCGCCAGACCGGCAGGGCAGGGCGGCCGCCCGGCAAGCGTGCATCGCTCGCCGCCAGCACCGTGCCGCCTTCCGCCTCCCGGCGCAGGACGCCGTCCGGCAAGGTGCCGCCTGCCAGCCAGACCAATATCCGTCGCCGGTCGGGCAGCGGGGCATCGATCGACGCCATGTCGATATCCGCCTCACGTCCCGCTGGCTGCCATGCCAGCGCGGCGGCGCGGATGTAGCGCAGTGCCTCGCGATGATCGGCATCGACGCGAACGGACAGGCCCGGCGGTGGTGCCAGCTTGACGTCGGCATCCGCCATGTTCCCACCCGTAATCCGCCATGTCACCTTACGCGACAGGCGCAGCCGATCGGCGTCCGCGCCGTCGATGATTGAGGGCGTGACGATAGTCAGCGGCGTTCCGGCCGGCAATTCCGCGTCGATCTGCCGGATCAGGCTGGCGATCGGCAGCGGTCCGGCCGGCCGGGGCGCATTGATCGCCGGGAAGCCCGGCGCGATCCAGCGGAGGCGGCTGTCCCCGAACGCCGCGGCGTCAAATTGCACGCCCGGCACCACGGCGACATAGGGGCTGCGATCGGCCGCGCCGAACAGGATCGGCTGCGCCAGCCACAATGCCGCCAGCGCCAGCAACGCCATCCTTGCCAGCAACAAGGGCCATTCGTCGAAACGCAGCCGGGAGCGCGGCTTCGGCTTCTGCCGCAGCCAGCGCAGCGCGGCGAAATCGGTCGGCCGTTGCTCGCTCTTGCGCGCGATATGGATGACCAGCGGCACGACCAGCGCGAAAAGCGCGGCCAGCGCCGCCGGGAAGAGCAATCCCATGCTCATGCATAGTCCGCCGCGCCATGGACGGAAAAGAGGCGGCGCAGCGGCAGGTCGATCGGTTCGTCCAGCACATGTGCGGCATGGCGGATGCCCGCGCCGTCCAGCCGGGCGTGCAGCGCGGCGCGGGCTTCCCCGAAGCGGGCGATGAATCCGGTCCGCAATGCCGCGCCGTCCCCCAGATATTCCTCGCCAGTCTCAGGATCGCGAAAGCGATAGCCGCCGTCGAAGGGGAAATCCCGTTCGGCGATGGTCAGCATCTCGATCACCAGCGCTTCGCGCCCGGCCGCCGCCAGTTTCTCCGCCAGCGCCACCGCGCCGTCATCGAAACAGTCGCTCAACAGGATGACCAGGTCATGCGCACCGATCCGCTCCCACACCGGCCCCAGTTGCGCCTCCGCCGCAAAGCCGCGCGCGGGATGGACGGTCAGCAGGTCGAGCAGCAGCCGGTCGCGCTGGCGCGCGCCGGTCGCGGGCGGCAGCAATGCCAGCCCCTCGTCACCCAGCGCCATGAAGCCGAAGCGGTCGCCCTGTGCCATCGCCAATTCGGCGATGGCCGCGGTGATGCTTTTGGCCGCGTCGAGACGGCAATAGTCAGGACGCGTGGCGTCGGCCTGCCCCATGGAGGCGCTGGCGTCGATCATTATCCACACCGCGACCGGGCTTTCGCGCTCGGCTTCGCGCACGAAGAATTTGTCCGACCGGGCGTAGAGTTTCCAGTCGATCTGTCGCAATTCGTCGCCCGGTTCGTAGGCGCGATATTGGGCGAACTCCAGCCCCGCGCCCCGGCTGTGGCTCCGGTGCTGGCCCAGCCCATGCGATCCCACCGCCCGACGCGTGACGAGCCGCAGGCCGCGAAGGCGGCTGCGCACGTCAGGGGGGATCAGGTCGACCATCGCCGGGCCGGGTTCAGGCGAGCGGCACGGCGCGGATCAGGGCGGCGACCACGTCGTCGGCGCTGCGCCCCTCCGCTTCGGCGGCGAAGGACAGCAACAGGCGATGGCGCATCACCGGCGCGGCGAGCGCGGCGATATCCTCGCGCGTTGCGGCCAGACGACCATGCAGCAGCGCGCGCGCCTTGGCGCACAGGATCAGCGACTGGCCGGCGCGCGGCCCTGCGCCCCATTTCACATATTTGCGGATATCTTCCGGTGCGCCGTCGCCGGGGCGGCTCGCGCGCACGATCCGCGTCACCCAATGGAGCAGGTCGTCGCTGAAATGCACGTCGCGCACCAGCCGCTGGAGCGCCAGCACCTCCTCGCCCTCCATGACCATCGGGACCATGCCAGCCGTCGCCCCGGTGGTCTGGGCCAGGATCGCGCGTTCTTCCGCTTCGGTCGGATAATCGACGCGGACATGGAGGAGGAAGCGGTCGAGTTGCGCTTCGGGCAGGGGGTAGGTGCCGGCCTGCTCCAGCGGGTTCTGCGTCGCCAGCACGAAGAAAGGCTTGGGAAGTTGATGCGTCACGCCGCCATAGCTGACCGTCTTTTCCTGCATCGCCTCCAGCAGCGCCGCCTGCGTCTTGGGCGGGGTCCGGTTAAGTTCGTCGGCCAGCAGCAGGTTGGTGAAGACCGGCCCTTGTTGAAAGCGGAAGCTGCGATGGCCGGTGCCATGATCCTCCTCCAGCAATTCGGTGCCCAATATGTCGCTGGGCATCAGGTCGGGGGTGAACTGGACGCGGCGGAAATCGAGCTTCAACGCGTCGCCCAGCGACCGCACCAGCAGTGTCTTGCCCAGCCCCGGCACGCCTTCCAGCAGGCAATGGCCGCCCGCCAGCAGGCCGATCAGCAATTGCTCCACCACATCGGCCTGACCGACGATCGCCTGCCCGATCCCCGCGCGCAATTGGGTCAATCGCGCAAGACGGGCCTGGATTTCGGCTTCGGTAATTTCGGTCATGTCATGTCCCTTGATGGACGAATGGCGGGAACGGGGAAGGGGGCTGTCACACCGACAGCGCATACATCACGATATTGACCGCGAACTTCGTATTGTCCTCGGCCAGGAAGCGCTTGTTGCGCCAGTCATAATCCCATTCGCAGCCATAATCCTTGTTGCTGTACAGAACGCCCAGCCGACCGTTCACCTCTATCCCTTTCAGATAGTCGTGGACCAGATCGTCGCCCCAGCCATTGAGTTCCAGTCCGGTGTTGGGCGGCCCATCATCGAATTTGAAGAAGCTGCGGTAGAGGCCATGGCTCTTGGGCAGCGTCTTCAACGCCTTCGGCCCGAAAATCTTCGCCATTTGCGCCTCGAACGAGCGGGCGAACAGGCCGTCTATGTCATGGTTGCAATCGTCGACCATCACGAAGCCGCCATTGCGGACATAGCGTTCGAAATTGCGGCGTTCGGCCGCCGAAAATTCGACCAGCTTGTGCCCCGCCATGTAGCAGAAGGGCCCGGTCAGCATCTTGGGGTCCGACAGGGCCACCACATGCTCCTTCGGGTCCACGCGCAGCGTCGTATAGTCGATCAGCGATGTGACGATGTTCGACGGCGTTCGCTGATCGACGTCCCAGTCGCCCGAGTCGTATCGCAACCGCGTGAACCAGAAATCATACCCCCCGGCTGCCGCGGCGGCGGCGAACGGCCGGGCCAGCAACCCGCTGGCCAGACCGCCCGCCATCAACCGGAGAAAGTCGCTGCGCGTCATGCCTTGGGCGTCGACCTCACACCGCGTCCGACAGCGAGGTGAACGTGAAGTCGCGCAGCTTCATCGGCGGGATCACCATGACCATGTCCGATTCGTCGCTCTTCACCCGCACCGGCTTGCCGAACTCCTCGACATTGTTGAGCATGATGACGGGGCTTTCGTTGAAGCGGAAATTCTTCACCGGATATTTGATCTGGCCATTTTCGATATAGAAAGTGCCGTCGCGGGTCAGGCCGGTCAGCAGCACCGTCTGCGGATCGACCATGCGGATATACCAGGTGCGCGACACCAATATGCCGCGTTCGGTGGTGCGGATCAGGTCGGCGGTCGACTTGGTGCCGCCTTCCATGATGACGTTGCCGAACTGCGCCTGTTCCGGCCTGCCCTGCTTTTGCGACCAGAAACGGCTGTAATTCATGTTCACCAGCTTGCCGTTCTGAATGATCGGCAGCTTCTTGCGCGGCAGGTTGTCGCCATCGTCCCAGGGCAGCACCGCCGCGCCGGGATAGGCGGGGTCGGTGAACATCGTGACCTGCGGGCCATAGACCTGCTCGCCCAGCTTGTTGCCGCCGCCCTTTTTCGACAGGAAGCTGCGGCCTTCATCGGCCGATCGTGCGTCGAAGAAGAACATCATGAAGGCGACCAGCCCGGCCGCCGCCGCCGGTTCCAGGATCACGGTATATTTGCCCGGTTCCAATGCCTTGGCCTCGGCCGACGCGCTCGACTTGCGCATGGCGACGCGAATATCCTCGCCCGCGTTGAAGGTCGCGACGTCCTGCACATTATGCCCGACCCAGCCCGACCCGCGCCCATCCTCGGTGCGGACGGTGCAGGTATAGTCGGAACTGGTCGACGTCTGGTATCCGTAATTGCCCTTGCTGTTCAGGAAGGCGACGAAGCCCGCCTGATCCTCCAGATAGCCTGCCGCGATCAGCTTCTCGGCGCGGCAGGGGCCGATCGAATCGGTCGCTACCTTGGCGCGATAGGCCGCGTCGATACCCGCCGTCGATGCGCTGAACGTATCGGTCTTCATATAGGTCTGCTTGGGCAGCGCCGGCATGAATTCCGGATTTTCCGGGGCCAGCTTGGCCAGCTCCTCGGCGCGGCGCACCACGCGCTCCAGCGCGGCGTCGTCGAACTGGTTGATCGTCGCGGTGCCGACGCGCTTGCCGAACGCGACCTGCACGGACAGTTCGATATTGTCGGTGATGCCCGCGGTGGACACGTCATTGCGCGCGAAGCGAACATTACCGCGGATCGCGCCGATCAGTTGGGCGGTGCATTCGTCCGCCTTGGAAAAGCCCACGACCTTGGTCAGGATCGTCTTGGCCTGTGCTTCGGAAAGGATGCTCATATCTTTGTCTCCCTAACCGATCAGCCGAGCGAACGGGCGGTGTTGATGACGTTGATGCCGTTGAAGCGCGCGGTCGACGATCCGTGCGACACGGCCGAAACCTGTGCCGGCTGGCCCTTGCCGTCGAAGAAGGAGCCGCCCAGGCGATAATCGCTGGCGTCGCATACCCCGGCGCACCCGTTCCAGAATTCGGGCGTGCGGATCTGGTAGGCGACATCCTCGATCTGCTGGGTGATCTTGCCCTGCTTGATCTCGTAGAAGAGCTGCCCGCCGAACTGGGCGTTATAGCGCTGCTGGTCGATCGAAAAGCTGCCGTCGCCGATGATGTAGATACCATCCTCGACATTGGAAATCATGTCGGCGACGCTCATCTTGGCCTTGCCCGGCTCCAGGCTGACATTGGCCATGCGCTGGAACTGCACGTTGGACCAGCTATCGGCATAGGCGCAGCCGTCCGACGCGGCCTTGCCCTCGATATGGGCCTGGTCGCGGATCGCCTGATAGCCGACCAGCTTGCCGTCGCGGATCAGATCCCACTTCTTGGTCTTCACGCCTTCGTCGTCATAGGACACGGCGCCCAGGCTGCCCGGCTGGGTCTTGTCGGCGACGATGTTCACCTTGTCGCTGCCATATTGGAAATGGCTTTGCAGCTTGTCCATCGTGGCGAAGCTGGTGCCGGCATAATTGGCTTCGTAACCCAGCACGCGGTCGAGTTCGAGCGGATGGCCGACCGACTCGTGGATCGTCAGCCAGGTATGCGACGGGTCGAGCACCAGATCATATTTGCCGGGCTTGACCGAAGGCGCCTTGATCTTTGCCATCGCCTGCTTGGCGGCGGCGACGGCGTCTTCCTTCATATCATAGGACTGGCCATAGACGGTGACGCCATTGGGCAGCACGGTCTTGCCGCTGGCCGCCCCGTCCAGATATTCATAGCCCAGCCCCATCGGCGCCGACAGGCCTTCGCGCACGCGGAACTTGCCGCTCGCCTTGTCGACCGCGGTGACTTCCATCGGCGCCCAGATGCGATGCACGTCCTGGTCGATATAGCTGCCGTCGGTGCTGGCGAAATATTTCTGCTCGTTCACCAGGAACAGGATGGAACGGATGAAGCTGGCTCCGGCGTCCAGCGCCGCGGCATTCACGCCCATCAGCAGGTCGACCTTGTCCTTGATCGGCACGGTCATGCTGTTCTTGACGATCGGCGTGCGCCAGCTGACCTCGCCCACGCCCGTCACCGGGGCGAGCTGGACCGGCGCGCTCTGGCCCGGCGCATTGGCCTTGGCGATGGCGACGGCTTGGCCCGCGGCCTTGGCGACGGCTTCCTTGGTCATCTCGTTGGTGGCGGCAAAGCCCCAGGCGCCATTGGCGATCACGCGGATTCCCACGCCGGTCGATTCGGTGTTCACCACATTTTCGACGTTGCGTTCGCGGGTGATGACGAACTGGCGCAGATAGCGACCGACCCGCACGTCGCAATAGGATGCGCCCGCGCTCTTGGCCGCGTTCATCGCGGCGTCGGCCAGTGCCTTCTTCACCGCCACGTCGATGGCGCTGTTCAGTTCCTCGGCGGCAATCACCTTGCCGAACATGGATGGGAGAAGGAGTCCTCCTGCGCCCGCGGCGCCAAAGGCCAGAAAATCGCGTCTGTGCAAGGCTTGTCTCCCGCCTGACTATGCCCGCAGGACGCGGGTCGGATTATATGTGGATCACGGTTTGCGGCCGTATCGGCTTGATAAGGTGGATCATCGCCGTCCGGACCGGCGGGGTCAAACATCTTTTACGGATGCACAAGAAGGCGGACTATGCTTTCGACAGATGTCATCTGTCGAAAAATACTCGCTGCCAAAAGCCGCACAGGCACGACAAATCGGCGGAGAAGGCTATGCCATCCCGCTGATATATCGTCATATCTGACTATGAAAATGTGGTCGGGGAAAGAGGATTCGAACCTCCGGCCCCTGCCTCCCGAAGACAGTGCTCTACCAGGCTGAGCTATTCCCCGACCGATGCCGAAGCCGCTTTGTGGGCGGCCCCGTAAGGCAGGAGTGGGCCTATAGAGGGGGCTTTCCGGACTGGCAAGCGGGCAATGACGCTTTTTTTGCAGTGGTTAGAGAAGCCCTGCCGCGCGGAAGCTGAAGCGGCTTTCGCCCGCATGGATCAAGTGATCGGCCAGCCGGATCTCCAGCGGCCGCAAACGACGCGCAATGGTTCGCGTCAGGGCGACATCGCGCCAGCAGGGCAGGTGTGACGCATGGCCGCCGCGTCGCTGGATCAGGGCGACCCAGCTGCCTTCGTCTCTCAGCAGGTGGTGCAGCACGCCATGCCAATCCTGGCGCAGCGTCAGCAGGCGTTGCGGTCGCCAGGCGCCATCCAGAATCGCGATCGCCAGTTCGTCCTCCATGCGTGCAGGATGCCGCGATCGCCATCCGGGGGGCAGCGGAACAAGAACCCTTTCGGACGGTGATTGCATATCCCGGTCCGATTGGCGCGGCCGCCGTCATGGGCTAAAGCATCGGGCTATATCCATTCGCAGGAACCCGCCTTGACCGACATGCCTTCCTCGTCCGTGCCCCATTATGAGCAGCAATATCTGGACCTGATGCGGCATATCTGGCGGCATGGCGACGAACGGGTCGATCGCACCGGGGTCGGCACCCGCTCGATCCTGGGTGCGACGATGCGATTCTCGCTGGCCAATGATGCGGTGCCGCTGCTGACCACCAAGCGGGTCTATTGGAAGGTCGCGGCGCGCGAGATGCTGTGGTTTCTGACCGGCGACACCAATATCCGCGAACTGGTGCGGCAGGGCGTGCATATCTGGACCGACTGGCCGCTCGACGCCTATCGCAAGGCGACCGGCGAGGATATAGACCGCGACACGTTCGAAATGCGGATCGTCGGCGACGATGATTTCGCCCGGCAATGGGGCGATCTGGGTCCGGTCTATGGCGCGCAATGGGTGAACTGGCCGCGCTATGAGGCGGTCGGCGACGGACTCTATCGAAAGGCGGATCAGGGCCATAACCAGATCGCCGATCTGGTGCAGGCGATTCGCGTCGCTCCCGGCTCGCGCCGCCTGCTGTTCACCGGCTGGAACGTGGCGGAAGTGGCGCAGATGGCGTTGCCGCCCTGCCATATGACCTATCAGTTCCAGGTGTCGGACGGCAAGCTCAACGGCTTGTTGTTCCAGCGTAGCTGCGACCTTGGCCTGGGCTTCGCCTTCAATATTTTCGGCCTCTCGATGATCACCCGGATGCTGGCGCAGCAGTGCGATCTGGAACCGGGCGAGGTGGTCTGGCAGGGCGGCGACGTCCATCTCTATCTGAACCATGCCGCGCTGGTGGAAGAGCAGATGGATCGAATCCCATCCGGCACACCCAAATTGCGGATCAATCGGCGGCCTTCGAGTATTTTCGATTATCGGATCGAGGATTTCGATGTCCTTGATTATGCGCCACAGGCCCATATTTCCGCGCCGGTGGCTATCTGACGAGACAGCGAGCCGGACAGTAGTAAAAGGAAAATGGGTAAGGAAGGCTTGCCTTTTGTGGCGTTGTAATTTAATAATTGCGTCAAGCAAGATTATTGCAATGCATCATAGGAGGCAGGATGAGCGATCCGACCGGATCAGGCGGTATTGAGGGGCAGCCAGGGCGTAATCTGCCGCCGCTGCGCCTGCACGTGCCCGAGCCGCCCGCGCGGCCCGGCGAAAGCGCCGACTTCACCCATTTCGACATTCCCGCCGCCGATGCGGCGCCCCGCCCGGACGAGGCGGCGCAGCCCGACGCCATGCGCGACATGGCCTATGGGCTGATTCGCGTGCTGGATGAGGATGGCGCGGCGGTGGGCGCCTGGAACCCCAAGCTCCCGCCCGAAACGCTGTTGCGGATGCTCCGCACCATGGCGCTGACCCGCGCCTTCGACGCACGCATGTTCCGCGCCCAGCGCCAAGGCAAGACCAGCTTCTACATGAAATCGACGGGTGAAGAGGCGGTGTCGATCGGCGCGGCGCTGGCCCTGTCGCGCGACGATATGTGCTTTCCCAGCTATCGCCAGCAGGGGATTTTGCTCGCGCGCGACTGGCCGCTGGTCGACATGATGAACCAGATTTATTCCAACAAGGGCGACCGGCTGAAGGGCCGTCAGTTGCCGATCATGTATTCGGCGCGGGACGCGGGCTTCTTCTCCATCTCCGGCAACCTTACCACCCAATATCCGCAGGCGGTGGGCTGGGCGATGGCCAGCGCCGCGCGCGGCGACACGCGCATCGCCGCGACCTGGTGCGGCGAAGGATCGACGGCGGAAGGGGATTTCCACTCGGCCTGTACCTTCGCCAGCGTCTATCGCGCACCCGTCATCATGAATGTCGTGAACAACCAATGGGCTATCAGTAGCTTTTCAGGTTTTGCCGGAGCCGAGTCGACCACCTTCGCCGCACGCGCCGTGGGCTATGGCATCGCCGGCCTGCGGGTCGATGGCAACGACATCCTCGCCGTCTATGCCGCGACGCGCTGGGCCGCCGATCGGGCGCGGTCCAATGCCGGGCCGACCCTTATCGAGCATTTCACCTATCGCGTCGAAGGGCATAGCACATCGGACGATCCGACCGCCTATCGCTCTGCCGAGGAAAGCAGCCTCTGGCCGCTGGGCGATCCGATCGCGCGGCTCAAAGCCCATTGCATCGGCTTGGGCATCTGGGACGAGGATCGTCACGCCGCGATGGACAAGGAATTGGCCGAACTGGTCCGCGACGCTGCGCGCGAGGCGGAGAAGAACGGCATATTGGGCCACGGCCTCCACCATCCGATGGAGAGCATGTTCGAGGATGTGTTCGAAGAGATGCCCCGGCACCTCAAGGAACAGCAGCAGCAGATGCTGGACGAATGGAAGGCGGCAGGACTGTGAGCGAAGTCATGACACAGGAAACTGCCGACACCATCCACATGAACATGATCCAGGCGATCAACAGCGCCATGGACGTGATGATGGAGCGTGACCCGACCGTGGTCGTGATGGGCGAGGATGTCGGCTTTTTCGGCGGCGTTTTCCGCGCCACCGCGGGCCTTCAGGCGAAATATGGCAAGAACCGCGTGTTCGATACGCCGATTACCGAATGCGGGATCATCGGCGTGGCCGTGGGCATGGGCGCCTATGGCCTGCGCCCGGTGCCGGAAATCCAGTTCGCCGACTATATCTATCCCGCGCTCGACCAGCTCGTGTCCGAAGCCGCGCGGCTGCGTTACCGCTCGGCGGGCGAGTTCATCGCCCCGATGACGGTCCGGTCGCCCTTCGGCGGCGGCATTTTCGGTGGCCAGACCCACAGCCAGTCGCCCGAGGGCATCTTCACCCATTGTTCGGGGATCAAGACGGTGATCCCGTCCACGCCCTATGATGCCAAGGGACTGCTGATCGCCGCGATCGAGGATAATGACCCGACCCTATTCTTCGAGCCCAAGCGCATCTATAACGGCCCGTTCGACGGCCATTATGATACGCCGGCGACCAGTTGGGCCGGTCATGCCGATGCGCAGGTGCCGACCGGCTATTACCGCATCCCGTTGGGCAAGGCGCGGATCGCGCGGGCAGGCGGCGCGCTGACCGTCCTCTGCTACGGCACGATGGTCCATGTCGTCGAGAATGTGGTCGCGACGCTGGGCATCGACGCGGAGATCGTCGACCTGCGCAGTCTGGTTCCGCTGGACATCGACACGATCGAGGCGTCGGTGAAGAAGACCGGCCGCTGCCTGATCGTGCATGAGGCGACGCGAACCAGCGGTTTCGGCGCGGAATTGCTCGCTCAGGTGCAGGAGCGTTGCTTCTACCATCTCGAAGCGCCGATCGAGCGCGTCACCGGCTTTGACACGCCCTATCCGCACAGCCTGGAATGGGCCTATTTCCCCGGGCCGGTGCGTATCCGCGAAGCCATCAACAAGATCATGAAGGACTAAGGGTCATGGCGCTGTTCACGTTCAAGCTGCCGGACATCGGCGAAGGCATCGCACAGGCGGAGGTCGTCGGCTGGCACGTCAAGGTCGGCGATCGGGTCGAGGAAGACCAGCCGATCGCCGACATGATGACCGACAAGGCGACGGTCGAGATGGAAAGCCCGGTTGCGGGCACCGTGGTGCGTCTGGCCGGCGAGCCGGGCGACCAGATCTCTATCGGCGCCATGCTGGTGGAGATCGAGGTGGAAGGCGAAGCCGCCGCCGTGCCGCCGCCATCGGTGGAGACGATCGAGGCGGAAACGCCGGGCGAGGCGGTGATCGAGGCAACAGAAACTCCCCTTCCTGGAAGTTCAAACGAGTCACGTGCCTCGTTTGAAGGGCCGGGGGTGGATGGCGAGCATCGCCAGCCTTCCGCCGTCGAAACGCCGGAGCCGCCTGCGGCGGCACCCACCCCCAACCGGAGGGGAGAAGAACCTGTCCTCGCGTCGCCCGCCGTCCGCGCGCGCGCCAGGGAATTGGGCGTCGATCTCGCCCAGGTGAAGCCGTCCGGCGACCATGTCCGCCATTCTGACCTCGACGCCTATCTGCTCTATGGCCAGGGGCAGGGCTATCGCCCCGCGGGACGATCGGCGAAACGCGCCGACGAGCAGGTCAAGGTCATCGGCATGCGCCGCCGCATCGCGGAGAATATGGCCGCGTCCAAGCGCGCCATTCCCCACTTCACCTATGTCGAGGAAATTGACGTCACTGCGCTGGAGGATCTGCGCGAGCAGCTCAATGCGAACCGCGGAGACCGGCCCAAGCTGACCATGTTGCCGCTGCTGATCGTGGCGCTGTGCAAGGCGCTGCCCGACTTCCCGATGCTCAACGCCCGCTATGATGACGAAGCGGGCGTGGTCACGCGCCATGGGTCGGTGCATCTGGGGATGGCGACGCAGACCGATTCGGGGCTGATGGTGCCGGTGATCCGCGACGCGCAGGACCGCAATGTCTGGCAACTGGCGAGCGAAATCCGCCGACTGGCCGACGCCGCGCGCAGCGGCAAGGCGAAGTCGGAGGAACTGTCCGGCTCCACCCTGACGCTCACTTCCCTGGGTCCGCTTGGCGGGATCGCCACCACGCCGGTCATCAACCGGCCCGAAGTCGCGATCATCGGCCCCAACCGCGTGATCGAACGTCCTGTATTCAAGGGCAAGGAGATCGTTGCGGCGAAGCTGATGAACCTGTCGATCAGCTGCGACCACCGCGTGGTCGATGGCTGGGATGCGGCGAGCTTCGTCCAGGCGGTGCGCAAGCTGCTGGAGGCGCCGGCCTTCCTGTTCGTGGACTGATCGGCATGACGGACCGGGCGGCGTCGGCGTCGCCCGGTTCCCTACCGCATGACCGCGCGATAGCTTAATCGTCCGGCCCGGCCTGGCGGCACGGCTTCGGGCAGTTGCCAGCGTATATGGGTGACATCCTCCGCCACGGCCCGACGCACGCCGCCCAGCGGGGTCGGCAGCCAGAGCTGGTCCAGCCGGCCCCAATGGCCGCCACCATCGACCGACACCTGCATATGGGGATCGCTGATGTCCGGGCGGGTGCCGTGCGGCACCGCGCGTGTGACGGCATAGTCGCGCACGGGCTGGGCGCCATCATTGCGCCAATGGACGATCACGATCAGCGTGTCGCCGGGGCCGACCCGGTCGGCGCTCTCCAATGTCCGGCGCGGGCGGCCGTTGATGTCGGTCGATACGCGCTCCACGAACATTTGCGTGCCCAGCCGGATCGCCGGCTGCGCGGTGGCAGGATGCGCGGCCATCAGGCCCGTCGCCACAGCCAGCGCCATAGGAACCGGAGCCCAAAGCATCCGCGTCATTCTCTTCCCCGTTCTTGCGTCCCCTGCGGCCGTGATTAGCGAGGGCGCGCAAATATTTGGTTAAGCCCGCCTTTTCCGCTCATGTTGGGGCGATGACGCCCTTTGTAAATTGACGCTGCACCGCGGGCGGCGCACATCGGACGGGAACGAAAAGGGAATCGACCGCGCGTGACCATGAATGAGCAGCAAGAGGTCAACCGGCGTCGCGACCGGCTGCTCGCGTCGATCGCGCTGACGTCGGGCATCGGCCTGATCCTGGCGCTGCCCTTCGCCCTGCGCGCGGGGGCGGAATTTTTCCTGCCGCTGACCGCCGCACTGGTCATCGCCATCGCGCTGGTGCCGTTGCTGGAATGGATGGAGCGGCGCGGGTTGCCGTCGGGGCTGGCGGCGCTGATCGCGATGATCGGCTTTCTCGTCGTCGCCAATACCGCGCTGGTGCTGATCGTGGTGCCGGCGACCGACTGGTTCCGCATCCTGCCCCAGCGCCTGCCGCAGATTCAGGCGAACCTCGCCCCGCTGATCGACTTCTACGCCAATCTTCAGCGCTTCGTCGACGAAACGGTGCGGATGGTGGCCAACGGGCCGGTTGCGGCGGCGCAGACGGCCGCGGTCGATGCACCGCGGTCGCTGTTGCAATTCGCCGCCACCTCCGCTCCCTCGGCGATCATCCAGATGGTGTTCGCGCTGCTCATCATCTATTTCTTCCTGGCGGGCTGGACCCGGTTGCGACGCCGCACGATCAACAGCCGTGGCAGCTTCGACGGCGCCATGGCGGTGGCCCGGGTGATCCAGAATATGGTCGATGCGACGTCGGCCTATGTCATCACCATCGCCACCATCAACCTGTGCCTGGGCCTGGCCATCGCCTTCGCGCTGTGGCTGATCGGCATGCCGTCTCCGCTGATGTGGGGCGGCATCGTCGCGCTGCTGAACTTCATTCCCTATTTCGGGCCGATGCTGGCGGCGATGCTGCTTGGACTGGGCGGCCTGATGGTGTTCGACGACGTCTATGTCGCGCTGCTGCCGGCGGCATTGCAGGTCGGTTTTCACCTGGTGGAGGCCAATGTCGTTACGCCGATGCTGCTGGGCCGGCGGCTGACGATGAACCCGCTGCTGATTCTCGTCTCGCTGGCCTTCTGGGGCTGGGTATGGGGTACGCCCGGCGCGTTGCTCGGCGTGCCTCTGCTCATCATCATCCAGACCGTGGTGTCGGCGGCCGGAACCCCCGATATTGCCGGTTTCCTGTTCGAGCAGGGGACGTTGACGGTCGCCCCGCGCAAAGAAAATGACGAGAAAGAGGAAAGTCCCGTTGCGGACGGTTGACAGCATCGGCGGACGCTCATAGACGGCGCTTCCACACCAAACGCGGGTGTAGCTCAGTTGGTTAGAGTGCCGGCCTGTCACGCCGGAGGTCGCGGGTTCGAGCCCCGTCACTCGCGCCACTTTCCCTGACAGGAAGGTGGAAATGGTGTTCCAGGCAGCATCGTCTGGTGATCGGCAAGATCACGAAAGATGCCACCCTGCGCGGGTGTAGCTCAGTTGGTTAGAGTGCCGGCCTGTCACGCCGGAGGTCGCGGGTTCGAGCCCCGTCACTCGCGCCACTCTCCCTGACGGGAGGGTGATTTCTCCCAGATTTGCATCATCTGGCGGCTTTCGGGCCGGAAAACATGCAAGCGCCTTACGCGGGTGTAGCTCAGTTGGTTAGAGTGCCGGCCTGTCACGCCGGAGGTCGCGGGTTCGAGCCCCGTCACTCGCGCCATTCCCCGTTCCGACCGGGAGTGGCGCTATCGCGTAACATGATCGGGCCGACGCCATCGGCCCCGGCCCGACCCAGACAATTTTACAGATTCTCGCCCACGATAGCTGGTGCGAGCGGCTCTTCCGCCAGCCAGCGATAGGCGCCGCCGGCGACCAGCGCGCCGATCATCGGGGCCAGCCAGAACAGCCATAGTTGTTGCAGCGCCATGCCACCGACCAGAAGGGCCGGGCCGGTGCTGCGCGCCGGATTGACCGATGTGTTGGTGACCGGGATGCTGATGAGGTGGATGAGAGTCAGCGCCAGCCCGATCGCGATCGGCGCGAATCCGGCGGGCGCGCGGCTGTCGGTCGATCCCAGGATGATGATGAGGAAGCCGAAGGTCAGCACCGCTTCGATCGCCAGCCCTGATCCCAGCGCATAGCCGCCGGGCGACAGCGGCCCGAAGCCGTTCACCGCCAGGCCATTGCCGGCCAGCGCATAGCCCGGCTGGCCGCTGGCGATGTACAGCAGCAGCGCCGCCGCGATGACCGCACCCACCAGCTGGGCGACGACATAGGGAGCGATGTCGCGCACGGGGAAGCGGCCCCCGGCCCACAGGCCCACGGTCACCGCGGGATTGAGATGACAGCCGGAAATATGACCTATCGAATAGGCCATGGTCAGGACGGTGAGGCCGAAAGCCAGGCTGACGCCCAGCAGGCCTATGCCGACATCCGGGAAGCCCGCCGCCAGCACCGCGCTGCCGCAACCACCGAAGACCAGCCAGAATGTGCCGAATGCTTCGGCGAAAAGTCTCTTGCCCAACGGAACCATAGCATCCTCCTGTGAAGGGATATTCCCGCCACCGGCATGGTCTGGGTCCGGTGCGGGGTGGCGCCGCCCGGGGATTTCAGGAAAATATCGACATGAAGGATGGTCGCCCCGGCTGGAGCGCCACGCAAAGCTGGCCGACGCATGGACATGCCTTCGTCCCCCAATTCGGAAGCGCCGAAACCTGTCCCGGAACAGCGGGATTACCCGTTACGGCCCCTCAACGATATCGGGATATCGTGAAATGCAGGGCCTGTCACTGCCTATCCGCGGCGCCAGCGCCCGGTTTCCATCCAGGCAAGCAACCGCCTGAGCGGCAGCACCCAGATCCACACGATCCCCAGCACGACATAGATGGGCGCCTGCGCCCACATCGGCAGCGCGCCGATCAGGCCCGACAGGCTGCCCACCAGCACCGCCCACAGCGCGATCAGCCCCACGATCGCGAACATCCCTACGGGCTTGCGCCAGCTCGGCTGGTGGTAATGGCGCGGGTCGATGCTCACAGTTCCGGTCCTTCGATCAGTTCGACTTCGGTCATGATGATGTCCAGCGGCAGATCCCACGGGTCGGCGGGCAGGGTGTCGATCTCCTGCGCGGACCAGGCGATACCGACCCGCAGCGCATCGGGGAAACGGGCGAAGGCGCGGTCATAATAGCCGCCGCCCTGGCCCAGCCGGTTCATCGCCCGGTCGAACCCGACCAGCGGCGCGACGATGACGTCGGGCGTCACCGGCCCGTCGCCCGGTTCGGGGTGGCTGGTGCGGAACGGACCGGGCACCAGTTGATCTTCGGGCTGCCAGACCAGGAAATCCATGCTGCCCAGCCGGTCGAGCACCCGCGGCAGCGCCACGGTCTTGTCCAGCGCCTGCAACTGCGCCGCCATGCGCTGGGCCGGGGCTTCGTCATCGACCGCCATGTAGAGCGCCACGACCTGCGCATCGGCGATCCGGCGCGCCAATGGCGACGGGATCGCCTTGAACGCCAGCCGATGCGCGAGCGGGTCGAGCGCGGCGACGAAATTGGTTCGGCGCTGCCGTGCGATCGCGCGCAATGCCGTCTTGTCGGCGGCGGGGGTGTCGTCGCTCATCATGGCCTTCTGGAAGAAGCGGGGCGGGGGAGGGTGACGGGACCGCCTTGGCCGTGTGCTGGAATATCCTCTGACGCCTCAACGTCAGGTGGGGACCATGTAGATCGGGCCGGAGCCCGCCCAGGGACAGCCCCCTTGGATGTGATTATCGCCTCAGGGATGTTCGCTAAAGCTCGTACCAGGCAGAACCCGTCTCCACCAATCTAGGCGTTCGCGGTCCGGGCGGCAAGCCGGTCGCGCAGCTTTTCTATCCGCCCGGCCAACGCTTCGATCGCGCGGGCGCTCGGTTCGTCGTCGCCATCCAGCGGCAGGCGGGTCTGCCGTCCCGCCACTTCGCGTTTCAGGTCGTTCAACTCGTCGGCCAGGAACAGCGCGGCGAACAGCAGGGTGCGCACCTCGGTCAGGCCGGGCGTGCTTTGCTGCGCCACCCGCGCCTTGTCCTCGATCAGCGTGGCGAGATGGCCCAGATGCGCCTCTTCCCCGTCGCGGCAGCGGATCGGATAATGTCGCCCGGCGATCACCAGCGTCGTTTCAGCCATGGGCATGCCCTTTCAGCGTGTCGATCAGATCGTCCAGGGATCGCAGCGCGGCGCGCGCGGCGCCCTGGTCCAAAGCGGGGAGGGGGTTGGCCGGGGCGGTATCCACCAGACCCGCCACATCCTGTTCAAGCCGGCTTACAGCACGCTCCAGCGTGCCGATCGCCTGCATCATGCGGTCGCTTGCCATCGTCCATCCATAGCGAAAGTCGGGGCCATGCAAAAGCAGTCTTTCTGGCCGATTACAGCGGGCTTCTCACGCTTCGTGCCGCCGCTGCGGTTGACGCATGGGGCTTGACGCGACAAAGGGGGCGCGATCTCGACTCGCCTGCATACGCGCGGGCGCGGTCTTTTGCATGTTTCAGGAAAGACGCCCGCCCGCCATGACCGTTTCCGAAAAGTCGCTCGCCAACGCCATCCGGGCGCTGTCCATGGATGCCGTGCAGGCCGCCAATAGCGGTCATCCGGGGATGCCGATGGGCATGGCCGATGTGGCGACCGTGCTGTTCGGCGATTATCTGAAATTCGATCCGACCCAGCCCAAATGGGCCGATCGCGACCGCTTCGTGCTGTCGGCGGGCCATGGCTCGATGCTGATCTACGCGCTGCTGCACCTGACCGGCTACGCCCGCCCCACGATCGAGGACATCGCTAATTTCCGGCAGTTGCACAGCCCCTGCGCCGGTCACCCGGAGAATTTCGAGCTGGCGGGCGTGGAAGCGACCACCGGCCCGCTGGGGTCGGGCCTTGCCACCGCCGTCGGCATGGCGATCGCCGAGCGTCACCTGAACGCGCAGTTCGGCGACGATCTGGTCGATCACCGCACCTGGGTGATCGCCGGCGATGGCTGCCTGATGGAAGGCATCAACCATGAAGCCATCGGTCTGGCCGGTCACCTGAACCTTGGCCGCCTGATCGTGCTGTGGGACGATAACAAGATCACCATCGACGGCGCCGTCGACCTGTCGAGCAGCGAAGACGTCCTCGCCCGCTACGCCGCCACCGGCTGGCATGTCGTGTCGTGCGATGGCCATGACGTCGCCGACGTACGCCGTGCGCTGGCCGAAGCGGTTGCCGACAGCCGCCCCTCGATCGTCGCCTGCGCCACCAAGATCGGCTATGGCGCGCCGAACAAGGCTGGCACATCGGGCGTTCACGGCTCGGCGCTCGGCACCGACGAAGTCGCGGCCGCCCGCGAGTTTCTCGGCTGGACCGCCGAACCCTTCGTCATCCCGGCCGACATTGCCGACGCCTGGAAGGCGATCGGCGCCAAGGGCCGAGATGTTCGCGCTGCGTGGGAAGGCCGCCTTGCAAGTGACGAGAAGGCTGCTGAATTCACCCGCCGCATGGCTGGTGACCTGCCCGCCGACTTTTCGCTCGACGCTTATATCGACACGCTGATCGCCAATCCGCAGAAGGTCGCGACCCGCAAAGCGAGCGAACTGGCGCTGGGTGCGATCAATGATCTCTTGCCCGAAACGCTGGGCGGTTCGGCCGATCTTACCGGCTCCAACAACACCAAGACCAAGTCGACCGGTCCGCTGACGAAGGACGATTATTCGGGCCGTTACGTCTATTATGGCATCCGCGAATTCGGCATGGCCTGCGCGATGAACGGCATGGCGTTGCATGGCGGCGTGATCCCCTATGGCGGCACCTTCCTCGTCTTTTCCGACTATATGCGCGGCGGCATCCGTCTCGCCGCGCTCCAGCAGCAGCGCGTCATCCATGTCCTGACCCATGACTCGATCGGTCTGGGCGAAGACGGTCCGACCCACCAGCCGATCGAACATGTCATGTCGATGCGCATGATCCCGAACCTCGACGTCTATCGCCCGGCCGACATCGTTGAGACGGCGGAATGCTGGGAACTGGCGCTCAAGGACGCGACCGGCCCGTCGGTGCTGGCGCTGACCCGCCAGAACCTGCCGCAGTTGCGCACGGAAAAGAGCGAAAATCTGTCGGCGAAGGGCGCCTATCGCCTTGTCGCCGCCACCGCCGCGCGCAAGGCGGTGATCATCGCCACCGGTTCGGAAGTCGAAATCGCCGTCGCCACCGCCAAGGCGCTGGAAGAGCAGGGCATCGGCGTCGATGTCGTCTCCATGCCCAGCTTTGCCCATTTCGATGCGCAGGATGCCGCCTACAAGGCCGATATCCTGCCCGCCAATGTGCTGCGCGTCTCGATCGAGGCCGGCACGACCTTCGGCTGGGAACGCTATACCGGCCTCGACGGCCTGCGCTTTGGCATCGACGGCTTCGGCGCATCGGCCCCGGCCGAAGACCTCTACGATCATTTCGGCCTGACCGCCGCCAAGATCGCGCCGCAGATCGCGGCTGCGCTCTAAATTCATAACCAACCGAACAACAACACCTCAGGAGGCTAGTGCAGTGGCAACGAAGGTAGCAATTAACGGTTTCGGACGTATCGGCCGCCTGGTGGCGCGCGCCATTCTCTCGCGCACCGACCATGACCTCGAACTGGTCAGCATCAACGATCTGGGCGACGTCAAGTCCAACGCCCTGCTGTTCAAGCGCGACTCCGTCCATGGCAATTGGGCCGGCGACGTCAGCGTGGACGGCGATTTCCTCGTTGTCGATGGCAAGAAGATCAAGGTGACGGCCGAGCGCGATCCCGCTAACCTGCCGCATGCCGACCTGGGCGTCGAAATCGCGCTGGAATGCACCGGCATCTTCACCACAAAGGACAAGGCCAGTGCGCATCTGACCGCTGGCGCCAAGCGCGTGATCATTTCCGCGCCCGGCACCAATGTCGATCGTACCGTAGTGTTCGGCGTCAACCATGACGCGCTGACCGCCGACGATATCGTCATTTCGAACGCCAGTTGCACCACCAACTGCCTGGCCCCGCTCGCCAAGGTGCTGAACGATGCCATCGGCATCGAAAGCGGCTTCATGACGACGATCCACAGCTACACCAACGACCAGAACACGCTGGATCAGTTGCATAGCGACATGCGCCGCGCCCGCGCCGCCGCCCTGTCGCAGATCCCGACCTCCACCGGCGCCGCCCGCGCGGTGGGTGAGGTTCTGCCCGAGCTGAAGGGCAAGCTGGACGGATCGTCGATCCGCGTGCCGACCCCGAACGTCTCGGTCGTGGACCTGAAGTTCATTCCGAGCCGCCCGACCACGAAGGACGAGGTCAACAGCCTGCTCAAGGCCGCGTCGGAATCCGGCCCGCTCAAGGGCGTGCTGGGCTATTCGGACGAGCCGCTGGTCTCGATCGACTATAATGGCGATCCGCGCAGCTCGACCGTTGACAGCCTGGAAACCGCCGTGGTCGATGGCAAGCTGGTCCGCGTGCTGAGCTGGTACGACAATGAATGGGGCTTTTCGAACCGCATGATCGACACCACCGGCGTCGTCGCGAAGTTTCTGTAAGATCAAGGTTGAAGGGCAGGCGAAAGTCTGCCCTTTTCGTCATCCCAGCGAAAGCTGGGATCTCGCTTTCTTCCTCACCATGGGAAAGGGAGAGAGGTCTCAGCCTTCGCTGGGATGACGTCTGTTTAGGCTCAGGAGAAATAAAGATGACCAAGCCGTTCAAGACGCTCGACGATATGGGCGACATCACCGGCAAGGTGGTGCTGGTGCGCGAAGACCTGAACGTGCCGATGCAGGACGGTTCGGTCAGCGACGACACCCGTCTGCGCGCGGCGATGCCGACCGTGCTGGAACTGGCCGATCGCGGCGCCAAGGTCCTGATCCTCGCCCATTTCGGTCGCCCCAAGGGCCAGAAGAACCCTGAATTTTCCCTGTCGAAGATCACCCGTCCCCTGACGCAAGTACTGGGCCGCGAAGTCCAGTTCATCCCCGATTGCCAGGGCGAGGCCGCCGTAGACGGCATCGCGGTCATGCGCCCCGGCGACATCGCCATCCTCGAAAACACCCGCTTCCACGCAGGCGAGGAAAAGAACGACCCGGCTCTGGTGGACGCCATGGCGGCGATCGGCGACCTGTACGTCAACGACGCCTTCTCCGCCGCGCACCGCGCCCATGCCTCGACCGAAGGGCTGGCCCGCAAGCTGCCCGCTTTCGCCGGTCGCTCGATGGAAAAGGAACTGGACGCGCTCCAGGCCGCGCTCGGCGAACCGGTCAAGCCGGTCGCGGCCGTCGTCGGCGGCGCCAAGGTGTCGACGAAGCTCGACGTGCTCAACAATCTCGTGAAGCAGGTCGACCATCTCATCATCGGCGGCGGCATGGCCAACACCTTCCTTTATGCCCGCGGCGTCGATGTCGGCAAGTCGCTGTGCGAAAAGGATCTGAGCGATACTGCCGAGGCGATCTTCGAAGCCGCCGAAACCGCCGGCTGCATCATCCACCTCCCCTATGACGTGGTTGTGGCGAAGGAATTTGCCGCCAACCCGCCCTCGCTGCGCACCTGCAACGTCCATGAAGTCGCGGAAGACGAGATGATCCTAGACGTCGGCCCCGCCGCCGTCGAGGCATTGGGCGATGCGCTCAAGAACTGCCGCACGCTGGTCTGGAACGGCCCGCTCGGTGCCTTCGAGATCGCGCCGTTCGACGCCGCGACCGTGGCGTTGGCCCGCACCGCAGCAGCTTTGACCAAGGAAGGCCAGTTGACGTCGGTTGCCGGCGGCGGCGACACCGTGGCGGCGCTCAACCATGCGGGCGTGGCCGCCGACTTCACCTTCGTCTCGACCGCTGGCGGCGCCTTCCTCGAATGGATGGAAGGCAAGGAACTGCCGGGCGTCAAGGCGCTGACGGCCTGACCCGATAGCGACATGGGGCGTCAGCGCGCGATGCTGGCGCCCCGGTCGAACAGCAGGAAGGCCAGGGTGGCGACGCCGCCGATGGCCGCGCCCGCCAGGGCGCTGGCGGTCCAGCCGCCCGCTTCATAGCTGACCGATCCGATCACCGACCCCAGCGCGCCCACCAGGAACATCACGGTCACATAGGCCGCATTGATCCGCCCGCGCGCATGGGGATCGAGCGAGAAGATCAGCTTCTGCCCAGTAATCTGGCTCATCTGCACCGCGCCGTCGATCAGCACCGCCATGATGGTGAAGCCGATCAGGCTACCCGCCGCCACCGTCCAGTCGGCCAGCAGGAAGCCGGCCGTCAGTCCGACCATGCCGATCAGCGAGGCGGGCCGGGTCAGGCGACGGTCGGCCATCCATCCTGCCACCGGCGCCACCAGCGCGCCACCCGCCCCGGCCAGCGCAAAGGCGCCGATCCCGGCATGGCCCAGGTGAAATTCATGAATCAGCGCCAGCGGCGCGGCGGTCCAGAACAGGTTGAACGCCGCGAACATCGCCGCCTGGTAAAAAGCGCGCATCCGCACGACGCGATGCTTGACCAGTTGCGCGAAGGTCGATGCCAGCACCGCCCCATAATGCATGCCGCCCTTGGGCGTGCGCCGCGGGCAGGCGGCGAGCAGCGCAACGCCCACCATGGCCATCACGACGGCCGAAACGATGAAGGTGGCCCGCCAGCCGACCGACCCCGCCAGAAAGTTGGCGATCGGCCGCGACAGCATGATGCCGAACAGCAGCCCGCTCATCACCGTGCCGACCACGCGGCCCTGCTTCTCCGGCGCGGCGAGGTGCGAGGCGAGCGGCACCAGCACCTGAGCGCCGGTCGCGCCGACGCCGGTCAGGATGGACGCCACCAGAAAGCTGCTCGGTCCGTCGGACAGCGCGATGGCGATGCAGCCCATGATCGTCGCCGCGATCGACGTCAGCACGATCCGCCGGTTTTCGAACAGGTCCGCCAGCGGCACGATCAGGAACAGGCCTGCGCCATAGCCAAGCTGGGTCAGCGTGGTAATCAGTCCCGCGATACTGGCGGACATGCCGATCTGCGGTCCGATCACATCGATCAGCGTCTGGGCATAGTAGAGATTGGCGACCATCACGCCGCACGCCACCGCCATCAGGAGGATCATGGCGGGGGAGAGATCGGCGGGTCTGTCGGCGGGGATGCTGGTCATGCCTGCCCTATGGGTCGCAAGCAGCAACCTTTCAAGCCGCCGCCGCCTGATTCATTGTGCGGCGCAACGCGGCTGGCGGGAATAGGGCCTTTCCCTCCTGCTGCGGCATCAGCAGGCCCCTTGCGGTGCGGCATGGGACTGGCTACCAGCCCGAAGACCGGCGACAATAATGGAAAGTCGCGCCCGGCCGGCAGATGATGGAGCGTCTGCCGATAGTCTATTTCGTGCCGCCGGGGGCGGCGCCCAAGGGAAGGTATGTGCAGATGCTGGATCAGGATATGAAGCAGAAGATCGCTACGGGTGAGGGCTTTATCGCCGCGCTCGACCAGAGCGGCGGATCGACGCCCAAGGCGCTCAAGGGCTATGGCGTGGAGGAAGACGCCTGGTCCAGCGAAGATGAAATGTTCGGCCTGATCCACGCCATGCGCAGCCGCGTCATCACCTCGCCCGCCTTCACCGGCGACAAGGTACTGGGCGCGATCCTGTTCGAGCGCACCATGGACGGCACCGTCGACGGCAAGCCGACCCCGCAGGCGCTGCTGGAGCGCGGCGTGGTCCCCTTCATCAAGATCGACAAGGGTCTGGAGGATGAGGCGAACGGCGTGCAGTTGATGAAGCCCAATCCCGATCTGGACATCCTGCTGCACCGGTCGAAGGCGCTGGGCGTGTTCGGCACCAAGGAACGCTCGGTCGTGAACCTTGCCAACCGCGAAGGTATCGCCGCCGTGGTCGCGCAGCAGTTCGAAGTCGGCCAACAGGTTCTCGCCGCCGGTCTGATGCCGATCATCGAGCCGGAAGTGAACATCAAGTCGCCCGAACGCGCGGAAGCCGACCAGATTTTGCTGGAGGAAATCCTCAAGAATCTCGATGCCTTGCCCGAAGGTGTTCAAGTGATGTTGAAACTGTCGTTGCCGACCAAGCCCGGCCTGTTCGATCCGCTGGTCGATCATCCCGCCGTGCTGCGCGTCGTCGCCCTGTCGGGTGGGTTCGCCCGTCCCGAAGCCTGCGTCGAACTGGCCAAGAATCGCGGCATCATCGCCAGCTTCAGCCGCGCGCTGCTCAACGATCTGCGTCACCAGATGACTGATGACGAGTTCAACGCGTCGCTGGGCGAAGCGATCGACGAAATCCACGGCGCCTCGACCGCCAAGCAGCCGGTCGCGGCCTGATTGGGAAAGGCCGGGCGGCGCATGTCCGCCCGGCCATTTCATTGATAACACTCCGTTCGCCCGGAGCTTGTCGAGCTCTGTCGTGAGCGCCTTCCCTTGCAGGCAGTCGAAGGGGGCTTCGGCAGGTTCAGCCCGAACGGATGAGAGGCTGGACATTGCATTCCAGCATAGCGCCCTTGGCCTCGCCTCCTGAATGGCTATAAAGCGCCCATGACCGATTTCACCGATGAAGAGCTGGCGCTCGATCCGCATTTCGCCGACCAGTTCGAACCGGGCTTCCGCCCCGCCTGCCAGCTTTACCTGATCTCCCCGCCGGCCATCGACCACTGCTTCCTCGATCAACTCGCCGCCGCGTTCGATGGCGGCAGCGTCGCGGCGTTTCAATTGCGGCTCAAGGGGATCGACGATCACGCCATCGCTGCGCTCGCCCCGCCGATCCAGGCGCTGTGCGCGGAGCGGGATGTCGCCTTCATCGTCAATGACAGCATCGGCCTCGCCAAGCGCCTCGGCGCAGACGGCGTCCATTTGGGGCAGGAGGATGGCGACCCGCGCGACGCACGCGAACAATTGGGGCCGAAGGTGCAGATCGGCGTGACCTGCCATGACAGCCGCCATCTGGCGATGGAAGCGGGGGAGGCGGGGGCCGACTATGTCGCGTTCGGCGCCTTCTATCCGACGACCACGAAAGAGACGCTCCACCGCGCGGAACCCTCGATCCTGGGCTGGTGGACGACGCTGTTCGAACTGCCCTGCGTCGCGATCGGCGGCGTGACCGCGGAGAATGCCGCACCTTTGGTCGCCGCGGGCGCGGACTTCCTGGCGGTCAGCAGCGCGGTCTGGAACCACCCCGACGGCGCGAAGGCGGGTGTCGCCGCCTTTGCCGAAGTTCTGGCCAGCAAGCCGCCGCCGCCACGCTGAGCCGGTCGGGCACGGTACGGATAAGGGCGATATCAAGATTCTCCCCCGATCTTGCTTGGGAAGGGGGACGATCCGCAGAATGGTGGAGGGGAAGGGCGCACCGGTGCGTCTATTCCTCTACCACCGCTTAATCCGCCACATCACGCCTTGCGTCCTCGCACCCTTCCGCCCCGTCGCGCGTTCTCTCCTCGTCTGAACGGAGAGGATCACCTTGAAAAACCATCTGTTGCTCGTCGCCCTGCTGTGCAGCGCCTGCAATGTCAGCGTCACCGATGCCAATAGCAGCGCGCCTGCGGACAATGCGGCCCAACCCGCCGACAACAGCGCCGTCGCTGCGTCCGCGGCAAAGAACGACGCCTATGCGTTTGAAGTCGTGACGGAGCAGAAACCCCAGCAGCCCAATCGCTTCCTCATGGCCCAGGTCGCGCTCGACCGCTGGGGTTTTTCGCCCGGCGTCCTCGATGGCAAGGACGGCATGAGCTTCAAGGCGGCGCTGCGCGGTTTCCAGGAAGCGCATGACCTGCCCATCACCGGCAGTTTCGATCAGAAGACCAGCGCGGCCCTGCTGGAAGGGGAGCCGCGGCCGACCACCTATCTGGTGAAGATCCCCGACGATTTCGCCCGTGGTCCGTTCTTCGATCTGCCGCGCGGCGACCTCAATGAGCAGGCGAAGCTACCCGCACTCACCTATCGCAACCTGCTGGAAAAGGTCGCCGAACGCTTCCACACCACGCCCGAAGCCCTGATCGCGCTCAATCCGCCCAATACGAAGGTCGGCGCCGGCACGACCATCCGCGTGCCTGCGATCGACAACCAGCCGGTTGCAGTGATCGAGGGGGACGAACGCGGCTGGGGCGAAACGCTCGCCAGCCTGGGCGTGGCCAGGGACCAGCCGCAGGCCGACCATCTGGTGGTCGACAAATCCGAAGGGCTGCTCAAGGTCTATAACGCGGAAAACCGCCTGATCGCGCAATTTCCGGTGACGACGGGATCGCAGCATGACCCGCTGCCGCTGGGCGAATGGACGATCAAGGGGGTGAGCCGCAATCCCGATTTCCATTATAATCCCAAACTTTTCTGGGACGCCTCTTCAAAGGATGAGAAGGCGGTGCTGAAACCCGGCCCCAACGGCCCGGTCGGCGTGGTGTGGATCGACCTGTCGAAGGATCATTATGGCATCCACGGCACGCCCGAACCGCAGACGATCGGGCGTACCGAAAGCCATGGCTGCATCCGCCTGACCAACTGGGACGCGGCGCGTCTGGCCCAGATGGTCAAGAGCGGGATCAAGGCCAAGTTCCAGGCATGAGGCGGCCGCGACTGTGGGGCAGTATCGCTGTGGCGCTGCTGTTCTGCATTGCTTTCGCGCATTTCTGCGTTCGGATCGTGCCGGCGGACGGGCCATCCGTGCTCGCGCCTGTGCCCCGCGCCGCCAGGTCTGCGGACGCCGGCCCGTTGCTGATTCCCGTCGAGGGCGTGCGGGCGTCGGCCCTGGCCGACACCTTCACCCAGGCCCGCGCGAATGGCGCGCGTCCGCATGATGCGATCGACATCATGGCGGCGCGGGGCAGGGCGGTGCTGGCCGCCGCCGACGGCAGGGTCGAAAAAATCTTCTGGAGCCACGACGGCGGTCGCACCCTCTACCAGCGCTCGGCTGACGGGCGACTGCTCTATTATTACGCCCATCTCGACGGCTATGCGCCGGGCCTGCGCGAAGGGCAGGGGCTGCGCTGCGGCCAGCGCATCGCCATGGTGGGCAGCACGGGCAACGCCGATCCGAGCGCGCCGCATCTTCATTTCGCGGTCCATGCGATGACGCCCGGCGAATCCTGGTATGGCGGGCGCGCGATCAATCCCTATCCGCTGCTGGTGCGCCGCTGACCTGTCCTACAGACCGCCGAAATGCTATGACGGGCGTCTGCGCTCTTTCCCATCGTCGGGTTTCTCCACGACTTGCCTCTGAAAAATTCGCCATGCGTCATATGCGAGAAGTTCCGGAACTTCCGGCCCCTTGCCCTTCTGCTCGTCCCGCTGTAAAGGCGCGCCCAGCCTCCAAGAGGCCGGCTCTTTTCCACCTTCAGACATATAGGCAGGCTCTTCCCATGGCGAAGATCAGCGGCGTGGACATTCGTCCCGGCAACAATATCGAATATGAGGGCGGCCTGTGGCGCGCCGTCAAGATCCAGCACACCCAGCCCGGCAAGGGCGGCGCCTATATGCAGGTCGAACTCAAGAACCTGATCGACGGCCGCAAGAACAATGTCCGTTTCCGCTCCGCCGAAAGCGTCGAGCGCATCCGCCTCGACACCAAGGATTTCCAGTATCTCTATGCCGAAGGCGACATGCTCGTCTTCATGGACAATGAGAATTACGAGCAGATCAACCTGCCCGCCGAACTACTCGGCGAAGCGGCCGACTTCCTGCAGGACGGCATGGAAGTGACGCTGGAAATGTACGAAGATCGTCCGATCAGCGTGCAGTTGCCCGACACGATCGAAGCGACCGTGGTCGAAGCCGACGCCGTGGTGAAGGGGCAGACCGCTTCGGCCAGCTACAAGCCCGCGATCCTCGACAATGGCGTGCGCGTCATGGTCCCGCCGCACATCGTCAGCGGCACCCGCATCGTCGTGGACGTCTATGCCCGCGAATATGTGAAGCGCGCCGACTGATGCCTATGGACCGCAGCACGGCATGGGCCGCTCGGTTGGCGCTTGGCCTCGCGATCGCCGTCATGCCGGCCGCGGTCCCCACCCAGGCTATGGCGCAGGCGCAAGCCGCGCCGACCAAGGCGCAACTCGACAGTGCGGCCTATGTGCTGCGCATCGTCACAAGCGCGCTCCAGTCGAACGAGGTCGAAGCGCCGGTCAAGAGTGCGCTGTTCGACTGCCTCTATTCCAATGCGGTCTCCAAGGTCAGCGAGGCGACGGACAAGGTCATCGCCGCCAATGCCGGCAAGGTCGACCGGAAAGACCCGTCGCAGATGCTGGCCGTGATCGCCGGCGTATGCGGTTATCGCCCTGCCGCCCCGGCCGCCAGGCCCGCCCCGAAGAAATAATCCAGCAGGCCGTCCCACCGGGGCGGCGGAGACATAATATGGTATCGCACTCCGGCCTTCTCACCGTCATGGAACGCGCCGCGCGCAAGGCCGGCTCGAAGCTGCGCCGCGACTTCGGCGAAGTCGAGCATCTTCAGGTGTCCCGCAAGGGGCCGGCCGACTTCGTGTCCAAGGCCGACCAGCAGGCGGAAAAAACGCTGGTCGAAGAATTGCAGAAGGCGCGCCCCGACTGGGGCTTCCTGCTGGAAGAAGGCGGCGTGATCGAGGGCGATCCGACCAAGCCGCGCTGGATCATCGATCCGTTGGACGGCACCACCAACTTCCTGCACGGCATCCCGCATTTCGCCATCTCGATTGCGGTCGAAGAACCGCAATATGGCAGCGGCAAGCGCGAGATCACGACTGGCCTCATCTACCAGCCGGTCACTGACGAGAGCTATTGGGCGGAAAAGAGCCGCGGCGCCTGGCGCCACGACCAGCGCCTGCGAGTCTCGGCCCGCCGCGACCTGGCCGACTGCGTCATTGCCACCGGCATTCCGTTCATGGGCCATGGCGACATGGCGCAATGGACCCGCATCTACGGTGCGGTCGCGCCTTCGGTTGCGGGCATTCGCCGCTTCGGTGCGGCCTCGCTCGATCTCGCCCATGTCGCATCGGGCCGCTATGACGGCTATTGGGAAAGCGGCCTGCAGCCCTGGGATGTCGCCGCCGGCCTGCTGCTGGTGCGCGAAGCGGGCGGTTTCGCGAGCGATTTCCGCGGCGGCGACCAGGCGATCGAGCGCAAGGAAGTGATCGCGGGCAATGATGCGATCCATAGCAAATTGCACAAGTTGGTGGCGGGCGCGCTGCGCTAAAGCCCCATCCGGCCAAGCGCTTCAAGCGCTTGGCCTTTTTGCGATTCATTCTCACCGCCTTGGCCCCTTGCTTCGCATATGCAGCAGGCCTAAAGCGCCCCCAACAACCTTTTCGCCCAGGGGAATCCGTTGGTCGATCTTGCCCAATATCTGCCGATCCTGATCTTTCTCGGGGTCGCACTGCTGCTCTCCGGCACCTTCGTCTTCCTGCCGATGCTGGTGGGTCGGCTGACCGGCGCGCACAAGCCCGAACCGGCCAAGCTCAGCGAATATGAATGCGGCTTCCCCGCGTTCGAAGAGCCACGCAGCCAGTTCGACGTGCGCTTCTATCTGGTCGCCATCCTCTTCATCATCTTCGATCTTGAAGCGGCGTTCCTGTTTCCCTGGGCGGTAAGCCTCGACCAGATCGGCTGGGCCGGCTGGGCGACGATGATGATCTTCATAGCGGAGCTGGTGCTTGGCCTCGTCTATGCGTGGAAGAAGGGAGCACTCGATTGGGAGTAGAACTCTATAACCCTGCGCCCGGCACCTTGCCCCCGCAGGGCACGCAGCCCGATCAGGACTTCTTCAACGCGCTGAACAGCGAAGTGAATGACAAGGGTTTCCTGGTCACCTCGACCGAAGACCTGTTCACCTGGGCGCGCACCGGTTCGCTGTGGTGGATGACGTTCGGCCTGGCCTGCTGCGCGGTCGAGATGATCCACGTCAACATGCCGCGTTACGACATGGAGCGCTTCGGCGCCGCGCCGCGCGCGTCCCCGCGCCAGTCGGACGTGATGATCGTCGCAGGCACGCTGTGCAACAAGATGGCTCCGGCGTTGCGCAAGGTTTACGACCAGATGTCCAACCCGAAATATGTGATTTCGATGGGCAGCTGCGCCAATGGCGGCGGCTATTATCATTATAGCTATTCGGTCGTGCGTGGCTGCGACCGCATCGTGCCGGTCGACATCTATGTGCCGGGTTGCCCGCCGACCGCCGAAGCCCTGCTATATGGCGTGATGCAGTTGCAGCGGAAAATCCGCCGTATCGGGACGATCGAGCGCTAATATGGGACATTCCGCACCCAAGATCGCGACCATCGACGGGATCGCCGAGGAAATCGCCGCCCTGCTGGGAGCGATGCTGATCGACACCGTCGATCATGCCGACGAACTGACCTTCATCGTCGTGCGCGACGATCTGGTGAACGCCATGGTCGCACTGCGCGACATGGCGCACTATCAGCAGCTAATGGAAATCGCCGGCGTCGATTATCCCGATCGCCCGGAGCGGTTCGAGGTCGCCTATCATCTGCTCAGCGTCACGCGGAATCACCGTATTCGTGTGAAGGTATCGACCGATGAAGATACGCCGGTCCCCACCGTCACGCATCTCTGGCCGGTCGCCGGCTGGCTGGAGCGCGAAGTGTTCGACATGTACGGCGTCGTCTTCGACGGCAATACCGACCTGCGCCGCATCCTGACCGACTATGGCTTCAAGGGGCATCCGCAGCGCAAGGACTTCCCGCTGACGGGCTATGTCGAGCTGCGCTATTCCGAGGAGGATAAGCGCGTCGTCTATGAGCCGGTGAAGCTGGCCCAGGATTTCCGCAGCTTCGACTTCATGAGCCCGTGGGAAGGCGCGCAATATGTGCTGCCCGGCGACGAAAAGGCCGCTGCGCCTGTTGCTCCGGCTGCAACCGCCGCTGCTCCGACGCCCAAGGTGACGGAGAAGAAGGGCGAGAGCGGGGCGGGTGAGCCGACCGATAGCAAGGCGAAGGAAAAGTCGGCGGATGCGCCGGCCAAGCCCGCTGCGGCCACCGATGAAGGCAAAGGTGCAGCCAAGCCGGAGGACAAGGCATAATGTCCGATTATCTGGAAAAGCTGGATCATCAGATCAACGCGGACGATCCGTCCTACGGCGATACCGAAATCCAGAATTACACGATCAACTTCGGTCCGCAGCATCCTGCAGCCCACGGTGTTCTGCGTCTGGTCATGGAACTGGACGGTGAAATCGTCGAGCGCTGCGACCCGCATGTTGGCCTGCTGCATCGCGGCACCGAAAAGCTGATCGAATATAAGACCTATATGCAGGCGCTGCCCTATTTCGACCGGCTGGACTATTGTTCGCCGCTCGGCATGGAGCATAGCTATGTTCTGGCGGTCGAAAAGCTGCTGAACCTGGAAGTGCCGCTGCGCGCGCAATATCTGCGCGTGTTCTTCGCGGAACTGACCCGCATCTGCAATCACATGCTGAACCTGGGTAGCCACGTGATGGACGTCGGTGCGATGACGCCGAACCTGTGGCTGTTCGAAATCCGCGAGGATTGCCTCAACTTCTTCGAACGCGCGTCGGGCGCCCGTATGCATTCGGCCTATTTCCGGCCAGGCGGCGTGCACCAGGACGTGCCGCTCAAGCTGCTGACCGATATCGCCGACTGGCTCGACGGTCGCTTGCCACGCCTGTTCGAGGATGCGATCAGCCTGGTGGCCGACAACCGCATCTTCAAGCAGCGCAATGTCGACATCGCGATCGTGTCGAAGGAAGACGCGCTGAAATGGGGCTTTTCCGGTCCCATGATCCGCGGGTCGGGCATCCCTTGGGATATCCGCAAGTCGCAGCCTTATGACGTGTATGATCGGATGGAATTCGACGTGCCTGTTGGCACAGCCTTCGACTGCTACGACCGGTTCATGGTCCGCGTCGAGGAAGTCCGCCAGTCCGCCCGCATCATGAAGCAGTGCCTGAACGAAATGCCCGAAGGCCCGATCGCCAGCTTCGACCGCAAGGTGGTGCCGCCCAAGCGCGGCGAGATGAAGCGCTCGATGGAAGCGCTGATCCATCACTTCAAACTCTATACCGAGGGCTTCCATGTGCCTGCAGGCGAAGTCTATGTGGCGACCGAAAGCCCCAAGGGCGAATTCGGCGTCTATCTGGTCAGCGACGGCAGCAACAAGCCCTATCGCTGCAAGATACGCCCGACCGCCTTCAGCCACCTGCAGGCGATGGATTTCATGATGAAGGGCCACATGCTGGCCGACACCACCGCTGTCCTCGGCGCCATGGACATCGTGTTTGGAGAGTGTGACCGCTAATGGCTGACGCAGTGCATATCCCGGACGAGGCCGAAACCCGTGCGCGCTGGGGCGCGTTCGAGTGGACCGCTGAAAATACCGAACAGGCCAAAAAGGTCATTGCGCGCTACCCCGCCGGGCGTCAGCAGTCGGCGGTGATGCCGCTACTCGACCTGGCCCAGCGTCAGGTCGGGGCGGAAACGCAGACCAACGGCTGGCTGCCCGTGCCGGTGATGGAGTATATCGGGCGTCAGCTCGATATGCCCTATATGCGCGTCTATGAGGTCGCGACCTTCTACACCATGTATAATCTGGCCCCGGTCGGCCGCTATCATGTGCAGGTATGCGGCACGACGCCCTGCATGTTGCGCGGGTCGGACGATGTGTTTTCGGCCTGCAAGAACAAGGGGCTGGTCAAGGGCGGCACGACCCCCGACGGCCTGTTCACCCTTAATGAAGTCGAATGCCTGGGCGCTTGCGCCAACGCGCCGATGGTCCAGATCAATGACGATAACTACGAAGATCTGACCTATGACAGCATGAGCGCGATCCTGGAGACGCTGGCCTCTGGCGGCCAGCCCAAGATCGGTCCGCAGATCGACCGGCAGACCAGCGCGCCCGAAGGCGGCCCGACGACCCTCAAAGAGATGGTCACCGAAAATCACGATTATCGGGGTGAATGGGCATGAGCGCGCTGATCGCCATCATCCTGGGCATCATCGTGTTCGTGATCGCGCTCAAGATCATCGGCGCGGTGCTGGGCCTGGTCATAGGGCTGGCGCTGGCTGTCTTTGCCTATTTCGTGGCTGAAAAACTGATCGGAAAGGGCCGGTAATGGCCGACGACACCGCACCTCCCGCGCCGCCTCCCTTCGTGGGGCCGCTGTCCGACAAGGACCGCATCTTCACCAATGTCCATGGCTTCCAGGATTGGGGCATCGACGCGGCGATGAAGCGCGGCGATTGGGACGATACCAAGAAGCTGATGGAAATCGGCCAGGACGCGATCATCGACATCGTCAAGGCGTCGAACCTGCGCGGCCGTGGCGGCGCTGGCTTCCCGACCGGCATGAAGTGGAGCTTCATGCCCAAGGAAAGCAAGGATGGCCGTCCGAGTTTCCTGGTCATCAACGCCGACGAATCCGAGCCGGGGTCTTGCAAGGACCGCGAAATCATCCGCCACGATCCGCACAAGCTGATCGAAGGCGCGCTGATCGCCGGTTTCGCGATGCGGGCGCGCGCTGCCTACATCTACATCCGCGGCGAGTTCATCTACGAAGCTAAGGTGCTCTTCGCCGCCGTCGAGCAGGCCTATGAAAAGGGTTTCATCGGCAAGAATGCCTGCGGGTCTGGCTATGATTTCGACGTCTTCGTCCATCGCGGCGCGGGCGCCTATATCTGCGGCGAGGAAACCGCGCAGATCGAAAGCCTGGAAGGCAAGAAGGGCCAGCCCCGTCTGAAGCCGCCTTTCCCGGCGGGCGCGGGCCTTTATGGCTGCCCGACTACGGTGAACAATGTCGAGAGCATCGCGGTCAGCCCGACGATCCTGCGGCGCGGCGCGGCCTGGTTTAACGGCTTTGGGCGCGAGAATAATCGCGGCACCAAGCTGTTCCAGATCAGCGGCCATGTGAACAAGCCCTGCGTCGTCGAGGAATCGATGTCGATCCCGTTTCGCGAACTGATCGACCGCCATTGCGGCGGCATCCGTGGCGGCTGGGACAATCTGCTGGCGGTCATTCCCGGCGGGTCGTCGGTGCCGCTGGTCCCCGCCAGGGAGATCATGGACGCACCGATGGACTTTGACGGCCTGCGCGCGCTCGGCTCGGGCCTTGGCACCGCGGCCGTCATCGTCATGGACAAGTCGACCGACATCGTTCGCGCCATTTCGCGTCTTTCCTACTTCTACAAGCATGAGAGCTGCGGCCAGTGCACGCCCTGTCGCGAAGGCACGGGTTGGATGTGGCGTGTGATGGAGCGGCTGCGCACCGGCGACGCCGATCAGAGCGAAATCGACATGCTGTTCCAGGTGACCAAGCAGGTCGAAGGCCACACCATCTGCGCGCTGGGCGACGCGGCGGCCTGGCCGATCCAGGGGCTGATCAAGCATTTCCGTCCGGAAATCGAGCGCCGCATCAATGAAAACAAGGGTAGCGCCCCCGTCATGGAGGCAGCGGAGTAATCATGCCGAAGGTCAAAGTTGACGGCGTAGAACTCGACGTCCCGGCGGGCGCCACAGTCCTCCAGGCGTGCGAGCTGGCGGGGAAGGAAATTCCGCGCTTCTGCTATCATGAGCGGCTGTCCATCGCGGGCAATTGCCGCATGTGCCTGGTCGAAGTGAAGCCCGGACCGCCCAAGCCGCAGGCGTCCTGTGCGCTCCCGGCGGCCGAAGGTCAGGACATCCGCACCGACAGCGAAATGGTCAAGAAGGCCCGCGAAGGTGTGATGGAGTTTCTGCTCATCAACCACCCGCTCGATTGCCCGATCTGCGATCAGGGCGGCGAGTGCGATCTTCAGGATCAGTCGGTGGCCTATGGCCGTGGTTCGTCGCGCTATGACGAAAATAAGCGCGCCGTTACCGAGAAAAATATGGGGCCGATCGTCAAGACGGTCATGACCCGCTGCATCCAGTGCACCCGTTGCGTGCGCTTTGCGGAGGAAGTCGCGGGCGTGCCGGAAATCGGCGCCATCTATCGCGGCGAGAATATGCAGATCACCACCTATCTCGAACATGCCGCCAAGAGCGAGCTGTCGGGCAATGTGGTCGACCTGTGCCCGGTCGGCGCGCTGACCGCCAAGCCCTACGCCTTTGAAGCGCGTCCGTGGGAACTCAAGAAGACCCATGCGATCGACGTGATGGACGCGGTCGGCACCAACATCCGTCTCGACAGCCGGGGTCGTCAGGTGTTGCGCGCCGTGCCGCGCATCAACGACGACGTGAACGAGGAGTGGGCGTCGGACAAGACCCGGCACAATGTCGATGGTCTGGTCCGCAAGCGCCTCGACAAGCCCTATGTCCGCAAGGACGGCAAGCTGGTGCCGGCGACTTGGGCGGAAGCCTTCGCCGCCGTCGCAGCGGTCCAGCATTGCGGCAGCGTGGCGGCGATCGCCGGCGACCTGCTCGATTGCGAAACCATGTTCGCTGGGCGCGCGCTGGTCGAGAAGCTGGGCGGCACGATGCTGGAGGGTCGCCAGACCGGCTTGTCGTATGACGTGTCGAGCCTGTCGTCGGTGGTGTTCAACACGCCGCTCGCTGATCTGGAAACGGCGGACGTCATCCTGCTGGTCGGCACTAACCTGCGCTGGGAAGCGCCGCTGGTGAACACGCGCATTCGCAAGGCGATCAAGAAGGGCGCGAAGGTCTTCGTTGTGGGGCCGGAGTTCGATCTGACCTACAAGGTCGAATGGCTGGGCAATGATGCCTCGCTGCTGGCGAATCTCCCCGAAGCCTTACTGGAAGCGTTCAAGGGCGCGGCCCGTCCGGCGATCATCGTTGGTGGCGGCGTGCTGGCCAAGGACGGTGCGCATGGCGATACGCTGGCGCTGGTCGAGACGCTGGGCCTCGTGAAGGATGGCTGGAACGGTTACAATGTCCTGCATTTTGCGGCGGCCCGCATGGGCGGCCTGATGCTGGGCTATGCGACCAAGGGCGGCATCAAGGCTGTGGCGCAGGCCGCCCCCAAGCTGCTCTTCTCGCTCGGTGCCGACGAAGTCGACTATTCGGCCTTCGGCAGCAGCTTCAAAGTCTATATCGGCCACCATGGCGACAAGGGCGCGCATGCGGCGGACGTGATCCTGCCGGGCGCGAGCTATGCCGAAAAGGCCGGCACCTACGTCAATCTGGAAGGCCGCGTGCAGTTCGGTGAGAAGGCCGTGTTCGCGCCGGGCGACGCCCGCGAGGACTGGTCGATCCTGCGTGCGCTGTCCGAAGCGCTGGGCGCGAAGCTGCCGTTCGACAGCTTCGACGCGCTGCGCGCCGAAATGGTCAAGGCGGTTCCGGCGCTCGGCGTCGAGGGGCTGGCTGATTATGGCTGGTCGATCCCCGATCTGCCGACCGGCGCGACCGGCGAACTGGCTTCGCCGATCAAGGATTTCTACCTAACCAACGCCATCTGCCGCGCCAGCCCGACGATGCAGCAATGCTCGTCCGAGCTGATCCATGGTGAGAGCTTCGCGGAGGCCGCAGAGTGACCGCTTTCTTCCAAAATCTGGGTATGCCGTTCGAAGGCGCCTGGCTGCTGTCGACGATCATCGGCATATTGGTGATCGCCCTGCCGGTGATGCTGGCGGTGGCGATGCTGATTTACGCCGACCGCAAGATCTGGGCGGCAATGGCGCTGCGCAGGGGGCCGAACGTCGTCGGCCCGTTCGGCCTGCTTCAGTCTTTCGCGGACGGCGCCAAGGTGTTCCTCCAGGAAACCATCATCCCGTCGGCCGCGAACAAGGCGCTGTTCATCATCGCGCCGATCATCACCTTCACCGTGGCATTGATGGCCTGGGCCGTGGTCCCTTTCCAGCTTGGCGTGGTGCTGGCCGACATCAATGTGGGCTTGCTCTACATTCTCGCGATTTCGTCGCTCGGTGTTTACGGCATCGTGCTGGCAGGCTGGGCATCCAACTCCAAATATCCCTTCTACTCCGCGATTCGTGCCAGTGCGCAGATGATCTCCTATGAAGTCTCGATCGGCTTCATCATCATCACCGTGGTGCTATGGGCGGGCAGCTTCAACCTGACCGCAATCGTGGAGAGCCAGAAGGGCTATTATGGCTTCCTGAACGGCAACGGCTTCAATCCACTGCTCTTCCCGATGGCGATCATGTTCCTGATCTCGGCCCTGGCCGAAACGGCGCGCGCGCCCTTCGATCTGACCGAAGCGGAAAGCGAACTGGTCGCGGGTTACCAGACCGAATATTCGTCCATGGCCTTCGCGCTCTACTGGCTGGGCGAATATGCCAACGTCATCCTGATGTGCGCGCTGAACGCGATCCTGTTCTGGGGCGGTTACCTGCCGCCGGTGGATTGGGCGCCGCTCTATTATGTACCGGGCATCCTCTGGCTGTTCGCCAAGATCCTGTTCTTCTTCTTCGTCTTCTCTTGGGTGAAGGCGACGGTGCCCCGCTACCGTTATGACCAGTTGATGCGGCTGGGCTGGAAGATTTTCCTGCCGACCTCGCTCTTCTTCGTTTTTCTGGTATCGGGCTTCCTCATGCTGACGCGCTATGGAGGCGCACAATGAGCCTCGGTTACTACGTCAAGAGCTTCACCCTCTGGGAGTTCGTGAAGGCGCACTGGCTGACCTTGAAATATTTTTTCAAGGCCAAGGCGACGATCAACTACCCTTACGAGAAGAACCCAATTTCGCCGCGATTCCGCGGTGAACATGCGCTGCGCCGCTATCCCAATGGGGAAGAGCGCTGCATCGCGTGCAAGCTGTGCGAGGCCATCTGTCCGGCGCAGGCGATCACCATCGAGGCGCAGCCGCGCGACGATGGTTCGCGCCGCACCACGCGCTATGACATCGACATGACCAAGTGCATCTATTGCGGTTTTTGTCAGGAAGCCTGCCCGGTGGATGCGATCGTGGAAGGGCCGAACTTCGAGTTCGCGACCGAAACCCGCGAGGAGTTGATCTACGACAAGGCCAAGCTCCTGGAAAACGGTGACAAGTGGGAACGCGCGATCGCCGCGAACCTTGCCGCCGATGCCCCCTATCGTTAAGCCGCGCGCGTCAAAGGGAATATGAACCTGTGATCCACGTCCTCGCCTTCTACCTGTTCGCCATTTTGGTGGTGAGCAGCGGCGCGCTCACGATATTGTCGCGCAACCCGGTCCATTCGGTCCTCTGGCTGATCCTGGCTTTCTTTAACGCCGCCGGCTTGATGATTCTCGTCGGCGCCGAATTCATCGCGATGCTTCTCGTCATTGTCTATGTCGGCGCGGTCGCGGTGCTGTTCCTGTTCGTGGTCATGATGCTCGACATCGACTTCGCTGAGCTGCGCGCCGGTTTCGTCGATTATCTGCCCTTCGGGCTGCTGATCGCATTGGTGCTGCTGGCTGAAATCGTGCTCGGCATCGGCCTGTGGAGCGCTGGTCCCATCGAACTGGCACAGCGCGCCGCGCCGGTGAACCCGGAACTCAGCAACATCCAGGCGATCGGCGGGCTGCTTTACACCCGCTATATCTTCCTGTTCGAGGCGGCGGGCATCGTCTTGCTGGTCGCGATGATCGGCGCGATTGTCCTGACCCATCGCGCACGCGGCGGCGTGAAGGGCCAGAATATCGCCAAGCAGAACCGCCGTCGTCCGCAAGATGCGGTCCGCAATATCAATCAGCCCGTGGGGCAGGGGGTGGAGCTGTGATCGGCCTTCAACATTATATGGTGGTCAGCGCCATCCTCTTCGTGATGGGGGTGCTGGGCATCTTCATCAACCGCAAGAATGTCATCATCATCCTGATGGCGATCGAGCTGATCCTTTTGAGCGTGAACATCAACCTCGTCGCTTTCAGCGCCTTTCTGGGCGATCTGGTGGGCCAGGTCTTCAGCATGTTCGTGCTGACCGTTGCAGCGGGTGAGGCGGCCATTGGCCTCGCCACCCTCGTCATTTACTTCCGTGGTCGCGGCACCATCGCCGTCGACGATGTCAACCGGATGAAGGGCTGAGCCTCCTGACATGATCCAGCTTATCGTCCTTCTTCCGCTCCTCGCTGCAGCGATTGCCGGCCTTGGCAACAAGGCGCTGGGCAAGCTGCCGGCGAAGATCGTCACGACCGGCGCGCTCTTTGCCTCCTGCGCAATGAGCTGGCCGATCTTCATCAGCTTCCTGACCGGCAGCGCCGAAGCGCATGTCACGCCGCTCTTTACCTGGATCGAAAGCGGCAGCTTCGATGCCCAATGGGCGCTGCGGGTCGACGCGATGACCGCGGTCATGCTGGTGGTCATCACCAGCGTATCGAGCTTGGTCCACCTCTATAGCTGGGGCTATATGGATGAGGAGCCGGATCAGCCGCGCTTCTTCGCCTATCTCTCGCTCTTCACATTCGCGATGCTGATGCTCGTGACCGCGAACAATCTGCTCCAGATGTTCTTCGGCTGGGAAGGCGTGGGTCTGGCTTCGTACCTGCTCATCGGCTTCTGGTTCCGCAAGCCCAGCGCCAATGCGGCTGCGATCAAGGCGTTCGTCGTCAACCGCGTCGGCGATCTTGGCTTCATGATGGGCATTTTCGGCACCTATCTGGTGTTCAATACCATTTCGATCCCGGAAATTCTGGAAATGGCCCCGTCGATGGCCGGGTCGACCATTGGCTTCCTCGGCCATCGCTTCGACACCATGACGGTCCTCTGCCTGCTGCTGTTCGTCGGCGCGATGGGCAAATCGGCGCAGTTGGGCCTGCACACCTGGTTGCCGGACGCGATGGAAGGCCCGACCCCCGTGTCGGCGCTGATCCACGCGGCGACCATGGTCACCGCGGGCGTCTTCATGGTGTGCCGCCTGTCGCCGATGTTCGAAACCTCGGCCACGGCGCTGACGGTGGTCACCTATGTGGGGGCCGCGACCTGCCTGTTCGCCGCGACCGTCGGCACGGTGCAGACCGACATTAAGCGCGTCATCGCCTATTCGACCTGCTCGCAGCTTGGCTATATGTTCTTCGCGGCGGGCGTCGGCGCTTATGGCGCGGCGATGTTCCATCTGTTCACCCACGCCTTCTTCAAGGCGCTGCTGTTCCTGGGTGCCGGTTCGGTCATCCATGCGATGCACCATGAGCAGGACATGCGCTATTATGGCGGCCTGCGGAAAAGCATCCCGATCACCTTCTGGACGATGACGCTGGGCACGCTTGCCATCACCGGCGTCGGCCTGCCGCTCGTCGGCGTGGGTTTTGCCGGCTTCTATTCGAAGGACGGCATCCTGGAAGCGGCCTATGCCGCGGGTGGAGCGGGGACCGGCGCGTTCCTGGTCGGCGTGTTCGCCGCGCTGCTCACCAGCTTCTACAGCTGGCGTCTGGTGTTCCTGACCTTCTTCGGCAAGCCGCGCTGGACCCAGTCCGAGCATATCCAGCATGCGCTGCATGATGCCCACGGGCATGACGATCATGCCGCCCATGCGCATGACGATCACACCCATGCGGTGGACGGTCATGACGATCATCACGCTCATGATGCTGGCGACGGTACGGGCGGCTATCACCCGCACGAAAGTCCGCTGGTGATGCTGGTCCCGTTGATCGTGCTCAGCCTGGGCGCAGTGTTCGCCGGCTTCCTGTTCCACGACCAGTTCATTGGCCCGGAGGGCGGCATCGCATTCTGGAAGGGCGCGCTCGCGTTCGACAGCCATCTGATGCATGCCGCGCATGAAGTGCCGACCTGGGTCAAGTTCGCCCCGTTCACGGTGATGCTGACCGGTCTGTTCGTCGCCTGGTTGAGCTACATCAAGAACACCGACTGGCCGCAGCGTTTCGTCGCGACCTTCACCGGCCTCTACACCTTCCTGCTCAACAAATGGTATTTCGACGAGCTGTATCACTTCCTGTTCGTCAAGCCTGCCTTCGCCATCGGCCGCTTCTTCTGGAAGTTCGGTGACGTGGGCTTCATCGACCGCTTCGGGCCCAACGGGCTGGCTGCGCTGGTCGTGCAGGGCAACAAGATCACCCGTCGGCTTCAGTCCGGCTACCTCTACACCTACGCGCTGGTGATGCTCATCGGGCTTGCCGCGGCCGCAACCTGGGCGATGACACGATAATGGACGGCTTCCCCATCCTTTCCCTGATGATGGCAGTGCCGATGGCCGGGGCCATCGCCTGCCTGTTCGCGGGCGCGAATAATGCGCGCTGGATCGCGTTGATCGCGACGCTGGTCGATTTCGTCCTGGGCATCGTCCTGTGGATGAATTTCGACCAGGGCGGGCTGCAATGGCAGTTCCAGGAATATGCGCCGATTTTCGGTCGCTTCGCCTGGGCGCTGGGTATCGACGGGATCGCGCTGATGCTGATCGCGTTGACCGTGTTCCTGATGCCGATCTGCATCGGCGCTAGCTGGAACGCGATCAACAAGCGCGTCGGCGAATATATGGCGGCCTTCCTGTTCATGGAGGTGCTGATGATCGGCGTCTTCACGGCGCAGGATCTGTACCTCTTCTACATCATGTTCGAAGCCGGCCTGATCCCGATGTACCTCATCATCGGCATCTGGGGTGGCGCGGACCGTATCTATGCCTCGTATAAATTCTTCCTCTACACGTTGCTCGGCTCGGTGCTGATGCTGATCGCAATGATGTGGATGGTGCATGAGGCGGGCACCACCGAAATTCCGGCGCTGATGGCCTATAATTTCGATCCGCATGTCCAGACCTGGCTGTTCCTGGCCTTCTTCGCCAGCTTCGCGGTGAAGATGCCGATGTGGCCGGTCCACACCTGGCTGCCCGACGCGCACGTGCAGGCACCGACCGCCGGTTCGGTCATTCTGGCTGGCGTGCTGCTGAAGATGGGTGGTTACGGCTTCATCCGCTTCTCGTTGCCGATGTTCCCCGAAGCCTCGGCGCAGCTTGCGCCGCTGGTCTGGGGCCTGTCGATGATCGCGGTGGTCTACACCTCGCTGGTCGCGCTGGTGCAGTCGGATATGAAGAAGCTGATCGCCTATTCGTCGGTCGCGCATATGGCGATCGTCACGATTGGCCTGTTCGCCTTCAATCAGGCGGGTATCGAGGGCGCGATGATGGTCATGCTGGGCCATGGCCTGGTCGCAGGCGCGCTGTTCCTGTGCGTCGGAGTGGTCTACGACCGCCTGCATACCCGTGAGATCAATCGCTATGGCGGCTTGAGCATCAACATGCCGCGCTATGCCGTGCTATTCCTGTTCTTCACCATGGCGTCGGTCGGCCTGCCCGGCACGTCCAACTTCGTCGGGGAATTCCTGTCCTTGATGGGCGTGTACCAGGCGTCGAGCTGGGTGGCGCTTGTCTGCACGACGGGCATCATCCTGGGCGCAGCCTATATGCTCTACCTCTATCGCCGCATCTGCTACGGCGATCAGGTCAATGCCGACGCCGCCGCCATGCCCGATCTGTCGATCCGGGAGTTCTGGTTGATGGCGCCGATCGCGGCCGTGGTGCTGTGGATGGGCGTCTATCCCGAAAGCTTCCTGGCCCCGATGCGGTCCGACATCCGCGCGCTCGAGGCGCGTCTCGCCCCTGCGGCTCCCGCAGGAGATTCCAAGATCAAGATGGGTGCGCCCAAGCCAGCAAGCGAGGGCCATCATGAAGAAACACCGGCGCACGGGGAGGCGCACTAATGGTTGACTCCGCTTCCCTTCTGGCGGTCCTGCCGGAACTCATTCTGACGGCGGGCGGCCTTGTGCTGATGCTGGTCGCGGCCTTTGGCGGCGATGGCTCGGCCCGTGTCGTCAACTGGCTGTCGGTGATCACCCTGGCGATCGCGGGCCTGGCTTTGTCCTGTTCGCTCGCCCATGGTCCGGACGCCTTTGACGGCCTGTACCGCGCCGACGCCTTCTCCGTCTTCGCCAAGGCGCTGATCTATGGCGCCGCCGCTGCGGCCATCCTGCTTGCCCCGCGCTTCTTCTCGGTCGATGGTGCGCCGCGTCCCGAATATCCGGTTCTGATCCTGTTCGCCGCTATCGGCATGGGCATGATGGTGTCGGCGGGCGACATGTTGACGCTCTATGTCGGCCTGGAGATGAACAGCTTGGCCTCCTATGTGCTGGCCAGCTTCATGCGGCAGGATGAACGCTCTTCGGAGGCGGGTCTCAAATATTTCGTGCTGGGTTCGCTTGCCAGTGGCATCCTGCTCTACGGCATCTCGCTGCTCTATGGCTTCACCGGTAGCACCGGGTTCGACGGCATCGCCGTGGCGCTCGGTGACGGCGTGTCGAAGGGCGAGTTGTTCGGCCTGGTGTTCGTGCTGGCGGGCCTCGCCTTCAAGATCAGCGCCGTGCCGTTCCATATGTGGACGCCCGACGTCTATGAAGGTGCGCCGACCCCGGTCACGACCTTCTTCGCCAGTGCGCCCAAGGTCGCCGCGATGGGCCTGACCGTTCGCGTCGCGATCGAGGCATTGGGACCGGCTGGCCTCGACTGGCAGCAGATCGTGATCTTTGTCGCCCTCGCCTCGATCCTCTTCGGCGCTGTCGCGGCGATCGGCCAGACCAACATCAAGCGTCTGATGGCCTATTCGTCGATCAACAATGTCGGCTTCGCGCTGATTGGCCTGGCTGCGGGGACGCCTGCCGGTGTCGCCGGCACGATGAGCTATATGGCCATTTACGTGCTGATGACGATCGGTGCTTTCGCCTGCATCCTGCAAATGCGCGATGCCGACGGCAAGCCGATCGAAACCATCACCAGCCTTGCGGGCCTGTCGCAGTCGCGCAAGGGTCTGGCCGCCGCGCTCGCCATCTTCATGTTCTCGATGGCTGGCATCCCGCCGCTCTTCGGCTTCTGGGCGAAGTTCCTGGTTTTCGACGCCGCGGTCGCCGCGGGCCTGACCGCACTGGCCGCCTTCGGCATCGCCGCCTCGGTGATCGGCGCCTTCTATTATCTCAAGATCATCAAAACGATGTATTTCGACGAACCGACCGTCGCCTATGAGGCCAAGGGCGGCCCGGTCGAGAATATCGTCTTGACGGCCTGCGCCGTGGTGATCGTGCTGGGCTATCTGCTCAACCCCGTACTGGATCAGGCGAGCGCTGCCGCGGCAGCGTCGCTCTTCTGACGCTGCTGCGCTTCGTCGAGGAAACCGGCTCCACCAACGCCGACATGCTGGCGTTGGCGGGGCAGGGGGCGGCTGACGGCATCTGGCTGCGTGCGGGTCGCCAGACCGGGGGCAGGGGCCGCATGGGACGTGCCTGGGAAAGCCCGGACGGCAATCTCTATTGCTCCACGCTGGTCCGGTTGCAGTCGAACGATCCGTTGCCCCATACGCTGGCGCTGGTCGCCGCCAATGCAGTGCACGCGCTGGTTGCGCCACTCTGCCATGGGCAGGCGCGGATCAAATGGCCCAACGACATATTGGTCGACGGCGCCAAGATCGCCGGCATCCTGCTGGAGCGTGCAGGGGACGCGATCGTGGTGGGCATCGGCATCAACGTCACCGACCATCCCGAAGGACTGGATCGCCCCGTTACCAGCCTGACAGCACAAGGCGCGGCGAATGTGCAGGCACACGCGCTTCTCGATCGACTGGCGCAGCTATTCAGCCATTGGCTCTCCATCTGGCGCGCGCAGGGCATTGATCCGATCCGCACCCACTGGCTGCTCAACGCTCACCCGACCGGCACGGCGATGCGCGTCGTGCAACCCGATGGCGGGGCGATCGAAGGTACGTTCGACACGCTCGACCGCCACGGCATGTTGATCCTGCGCTTGGCGAATGGGCAGAGCCATGCCATTCACGCGGGCGACATCATTCTCAACTGAAGGACGAGCCATGCTTCTCGCGATCGACGCGGGTAACACCAATGTCGTTTTCGCGCTGCTCGATGGGCGCGAAATCCGGGCACGCTGGCGGATCGCCACCGATCCGCGGCGCACCGCCGATGAATATGCCGTCTGGTTGAACCAGTTGCTGCAACTGGAAGGCTATGCCATCGCCGATGTCGATGCCGTCATCATCGCCACGGTGGTGCCGCGCGCGCTGCATAATCTGCAAGTGCTGGCCGATAAATATTTCAAGACGCCGGCGCTGATTGCGGGTCAAGGCTCCGTCGAATGGGGCATCGAACTGGACGTTGCCGAGCCGGCGTCGGTGGGCGCCGACCGGGTTGTAAACGCGATCGCCGCGCACCATCTTTACGCAGGCGACCTGATCGTCATCGATTTCGGTACGGCGACGACCTTCGACGTGGTGGATTATCGTGGCGCGTATAAGGGCGGCATCATCGCGCCGGGGATCAACCTTTCGCTCGATGCGCTGGTAGCGGCCGCGGCGAAGCTGCCAAAGATCGCGATTACCGCGCCTGAAGATCGATCGGTTATCGGCCGAACGACCGAAGCGCAGATGCATATCGGCGTCTTCTGGGGCTATGTGGCGATGATGGAGGGGCTGGTCGCCCGCATGAGGGCCGAGATCGGCCGACCGACCAGAGTGATTTCGACGGGGGGGCTGGCGGTCCTCTTCAATGACAATAGCGATATTTTCGATGCGATCGCGCCGGACCTGACGGTTCAGGGCCTCGCGCTGATGCACGAACGGAGTTTGAAAACATAATGACACCCAAGGATGAACTGATCTTCCTGGCCCTCGGCGGGTCGGGCGAGATCGGCATGAATGTCAATCTCTACGGTTGCCAGGGCAAATGGGTCATGGTCGACCTCGGCATGACCTTCGGTGACCCTAGCTATCCCGGCATCGAACTGGTGCTGCCGGATTTGAGCTTCATCGAGGAGCGCCGCGACGACCTGCTCGGCATCGTCCTGACGCACGGGCATGAGGATCATATCGGTGCGATTCCCTATCTCGCCGCCGATCTCGGCGTTCCGCTCTATGCCACGCCGTTCACGGCGGGCCTCATTCGCCTTAAGCTGGAAGAAGAAGGCCTCTCGAAGGAGGTCAAGCTGCATGTCATCCCGAATGAAGGCAGCTTCAATCTCGGCCCGTTCGGCTTCCGCTACGTGCCGCTCGCTCATTCGATTCCCGAAGGCAATGCCGTGCTGATCGATACGCCCTATGGTCGTATCTTTCACACCGGCGACTGGAAGCTGGACGAACAGCCCCTGCTGGGCCAGCCCTCCACCCCGGCCGAACTGACCGCCATCGGCGACGAAGGCGTGCTGGCGCTGGTGTGCGACAGCACCAACGTCTTCAATGACAAGGCCAGCGGCTCCGAAGGCGATGTGCGCGAGGGGTTGATGAAGACCGTGGCGGACGCCAAGGGGCGCGTGCTGGTCACGACCTTCGCTTCCAACGCGGCGCGCGTGCAGACGCTGGGCGAGGTTGCCGCGGCGACCGGGCGCAAAGTGTGCGTGGCGGGCCGTTCGCTCGATCGCATCATCAGCACCGCCAAGGCGGCGGGCTATCTCAAGGATTTTCCGCCGACCGTCGACTGGGACGATGTGATGCATCTGCCGCGCAGCGAGGTGATGATTATCGCCACCGGCGGCCAGGGCGAAGTGCGGGCGGCGCTCGCCCGCATCGCGTTCGACAGCCATCCGATCAAGCTGGCGGAAGGCGACACGGTCGTCTTCTCCTCCAAGCAGATACCCGGCAACGAGATCGCCATCGGCCGCATCCAGAATGCGCTGGCGCAGAAGAATATCCTGATGGTCACCGACCGCCAGGCCGAAGTGCATGTGTCCGGCCATCCCGGCCGCCCCGAGCTCGAAGCCATGTATCGCTGGATACGCCCGGAAATCCTGTTGCCGGTCCATGGCGAGCGCCGCCATATGGCGGAACAGGCCAGGCTCGGCATCACCAGCGGCATCCGCCATGCGGTGGTTCAGTCGAATGGCGATGTGCTGCGCCTGGCGCCCGGTGCGCCGACGATCATCGGCCAGCAGGATACCGGCCGCCTGGTGTTGGACGGCGACGTCATCCTGCCCGCCGACGGCGCGACGATCAATGAAAGACGCAAGCTGGGTCTCCATGGGCAGATCAGCGTCGCGGTAGCGATCGACCGCAAAGGCAAGCTGATCGGCCAGCCCGCATTGCGCACGCAAGGCGTACCCGTGGAGGAGGACAAGGCGGCATTCCTGGCCGAAGCGGCCGATGAAGCCGCCGCCGCCGTGCCCAAGGGATCGCTGGAGGAAGAGGCGTTGCGCGAACGCGTGCGTCTGGCCGTACGTCGCACCGCAACCCGCTGGACCGGCAAGAAGCCGATAGTGGACGTGCTGCTGGTTCGGGCCTAGTTACGTTCCATGAACCTATACGCCATCTTCGCTATCTATTTCCTGATGTGGGTGATCAGCGCCTTCATCATGCTCCCCTTCGGCATCCGCACGCCCGATGAAACCGGCGAAGTGCTGCTGAAGGGGCAGGCGGACAGCGCGCCCAGCAACTTCCGGCCCGGTCTGGTCATGCTGCGCGCCACCATATTGGCGACGATCCTATTCGGCCTCTATTACGCCAATTATGTGCAGGGCTGGGTGACGCTGGACATGCTGCCCGGATACCACACCTCCCGATGAGCGGGCGGGCGGCGCAGATTGTGCGCGCTGCTGCCGGTCACGCACCGTCCTGGGCGCGGATTCGCGCCGCGCTCTGGCCGGATGCGTCCGTCGCCGATCATCATGACGACATTGCCGATATGATGGCGAACGAAGAAGGCGATCTTGCTGCCTTCGTCGTCCTTGATGATCGGGGTGATGCGATCGCCCTTGTCGAGGCATCGCTGCGGCGCGACTATGTCAACGGCTGCGACACCAGTCCGGTCGTTTTTGTCGAAGGTCTTTATGTGACGCCTGCGGTGCGGCACGAAGGCATAGCGAAAGCCCTGATCGATGCCGTCGCGATCTGGGGACAGGCCATGGGCTGCACGGAAATGGCGTCGGACGCGGACATTGGCAATCTGGCCAGCCACGCCTTTCATCGGGCCGCCGGCTTCGTCGAAACAGAGCGGGTCGTCTACTTCCGCAAAGCGCTCGATTAAACGGCAGAAGTTACTGCCGCAGTCGTTCGATCGCCTGTGCGAGAGCGACATAGAGCTTGCCCATGTCGGACGAAAGCACCGCAACGCCCAGTGCATTGCCGTCGCGCGCCGACAGGATGATCCGCAACATCGCCTCGAAATCATGGATATAGCGGTTCACATGATCGCGAAACTCGGCGTCATTGTCATAATGGAGCGCGATTTCCCGCGATTCGCCCGCATCCAGCAACTTCACCGCGCGGCGGGTAAAGACACCGCGATCGCCCTTCAGATAAGCCGACCAGGCCGAGTCGGTGACATCGTTGGACAGAATCTTGGCGACGTCGATCGCCGTACTATTGAGCGATTCGATCAGCAAGGCGGATCGCCGCGCGAAATGATCGCGATCGCGGCTTTCCGATGCGCGTTCCGCTTCCTCGATCCGCTGTTCGACGCTGGCGCTGGTGTCGGCGATCGTCAGCAACTGGCGGGTGAGGCGTTCGGATGCCTGATGCGCTGCCTTGACCGCTTCTTCCGCGACCCGCGCAACCTGTTCGATCTGCGCCGTCACCTTTTCGCCGATCACGGCCTGTAGAGCTTCGTCGCTGGCCTGCGCCAATTGCTGCGCGGCATCGGGGATGGCGCGGCCCAGCGCCTGACGCGCGCGTTCCGCCGCCTGATCGGCCGTATCCTTGACCCGCAGCAGCGCTGTCACCAGCAATGGCCCGGCGCCTTCGGTAATGCGTGTCGCGTCCTGATGCGCGGCGTCGAGCGTCGTGCGCAGGCGCTCCACCAGCCCGCGATTCGCTTCCAGTCCGCCTTGCGTACTCTCCAGCCACTCGGTCAGGCGGCTGCCCTGGCCACGCAACATTTCCTCGGCTTCCGCGGTGCGGCCCACCAGCGCTTCGGAAATCGCCTCCAGCCGCTCCATTTCGGGTGCGGTGCTGCCCAGCAGGGTTCGGCTCTGCTCCAGTCGGGCATCGAATCGTTCGAGCGCGGCGGGATAGGTTTCGTCCAGCTCCCGCACACTCGAATCGAGCGCGACCAGCAAGGTTTCGGCGCATCCGATCAGCTTTTCCGCGGTCATGCCGCCCGCCGACAGCGCCTTGTCGATTCGCAGCGTTTCTTCGGTCATGCGGACGAGCGCGCCGGTCAGGCGTTCACCGCGCGCCAGGGCGCTGTCCTCCAGTGCGGCGAAGCGGCCTTCGGTCGAAGCGATAGTGTCGTGCAGGCTGCTATGCAGGCTCGACATCAGGCTACGCTGGCCTTCGATCATGTCGTTGACCTGATGCAGGCGGCTTTCGACGTCGCCGATCGAATCGCTGAGGCCGGCGACGGTGTCGTCTCCAATCGCGGTCAGGCTTTCGCGCGAGCGGGCGATCAAGGCGTCGAGTGTCGCCGCCTGGCTGGTCAGGCCGCCGTCGGTGACAGCGAGCGTTTCCTGCGCCTGCTGCAACGCAACGTCGAGGCGACGACGCAGGTCCGTTTCCATCGACTCCATGTCGCGCTCGAATAGGGTAAGCGCCTCCTCGCTTGCCCCGCTGATGCCGGTCCGGGCCGCAGCCACCAGCGCTTCCAACGCTTCGGTACGACGGGACAAGGCCTCGTCGGTGGACGCCATGGCGTCCTTCATTCTACTCAGCGCGCTGTCCGTGCGTTCGCGCAGATCATGTTCGGTGCTATCGAGATCATGGGTCAGCGTCTGGCGGACCTGCGCGCTGGTTTCGGCCATGCCGGTCTGCGCTGCTTCGACCAGCGTGTTCAGAGCCGTGGCATGGGCTTCCAGATCCTGGCGACTGCGATCCATCGCCTGTCGCGCGCTCTGGGCGGTAGCGTCGATCCGGCCTGCGGCGATCTCGGCCATGCCGGTGACCTCCTCGGTCGCTGTTCGGGTCGTTTCCTGCAATTGCGTCAACTGGCTGGACAGGCTCTTGGTAGCGGAAAGTGTTCGCGCGCGCGCGTCATCGGACAGTTCGGCAAGGGCGTGGAGGCGGGCTTCCAGCGTGTCGATCCGTTCGGCCAGCGCATGGCCATTGTCCATCATCTGCGCCGTCATGCGGCCGGTGCGGTCCTCCAGTTCGGGGATCGATCCGATCAGCATGTCCATCCGCGCCACCAGCGCCATCGCGGCGCGCTCGGCCGTTTCCGCCCGCTCGGCCGTGGTGTGGGCGCGCGCGGCGATCAGTTCGGCGGATGCTTCCATATTGCTGCTGGCGGCCGCGCCATAGCTGTCGAGCAATTCCGCCTGGTCCTGCATCGCCTGCCGCGCGGTCTCCAACTGACTGCTGATACGGCCCAGGCGCAGTTCCAGCAGGTCGGCCTCGGTACGTAGCGCACGCGCGGTGTCGAGATAGCGACGCGATTCGGCGCGGCTGTTGCGGACCAGCAGCATATAGCCCACGCCCAGGAGGATCAGGGGAATGGCGAGCGTGACGATGGCGTTGGCCCAGGCGAACGGACCTGCGGCCAGATCGCCGGAGGTTGCGATCGCCCAGCCAGCAAAGCCGATCCAGCCGACCGCCAGAACCAGCAGACCCCAGCGAATGCGCTTTATCGTGCCGTCGCCGGCATCTTCCGCCGCATCATTCTCGTCAATATCGAGAACGGCTTGTTTCAAAAGCAAAATGTCGTCCGTCTGCGACTCGTTGCCGGTCGCGGTTTGTTCGTCTCGCCAGAACTCGACGATGGTGCTGCCCCCTGTCATGTCATCATCCTAGCATCTTTTCCGCCGACGCAAATGCCCTGTTACCAAAACTTAACGCAAGCCCGATAGCGTCTGTCGCCATGTCCTATGATCCTGGCGCCCTTCATGCCGCATTGGCCGCCGCCGTCGGCGAAGACAGCGCGCTGATCGCAGACCTGCGGGTCGCTTTCCTGGAAAGTGCTGCGCGACAGCTCGACCTGCTGGGCCGGGCACGCTGCGACGCCAATTGGGAGCTCGCCGCCTGGCGGCTCAAGGGATTAGCGGCCAGCTTCGGCCTCACCGCATTGATGGCGCTGGCCGACGAGGCGGCCGCCGCTGCGCCTGGCGATCCGCGCGTGCTTCGTCGTCTCCAAGCGGCGCTGGCGGGGCTCGATCAAACTTGATCGGCCGCCGCTGAAAGCCTTGCTTGCGCGAAGCGCTCCGCCTTGCGAAAAGGTCGCCGCACAACAATCGGGTCCACAAGCGTAACGACATGAGTTTCGCCGCTATTCTGAGCGCCAGTCGCGCATCGGGCGATTCGCCCGCGGGTTTGCGCGCGAGCCTGTATTTTGCCGGTCAGACGCTGGTCGAGTATCAGGCGCGGCAGGCGGCCCATGCAGGCGCCGATCGAATCATGATCCTGGTGAGTGTCATCACCCCGGCCCTGTCGCAGGCCGTCGACCGTCTGAGCGCCGACGGCATCGCCGTGGCGCTGGTGCGGGATATGGTGTCGATGGTGCGCGATGCGCCACGCGATAGCGACGTACTGCTGGTGGCGGATGGTGCAATAGTATCACAGTCGCATTTCGACGGCATCGGCGCGGCCCAGGGCAACGCCATGCTGGTGACGGACGACAGCCGCGCCAGTGCGCCGTTCGAACGGATCGACGCGGGGCAACGCTGGGCGGGCCTGGCGCGGATCAGTCCGGACTTGCTTTTCGGCACGCTCGACATGATCGGGGACTGGGATCTGGCGCTGACTTTGGTGCGCACGGCGGTGCAAAAGGGCGCCAGACGGATCACCGTGCCGCAGGACGATCTGCTGGAAGGGCGGGTCGCCCTGGTCGAGAGCCAGGCGCAGGCCGACTTGGTCGCGCAGGCTGTGACCGCAGCCGGATCATCGCGCGCTCATTCGCGTGGTGGCATCGAACATTATCTGCTGGCGCCGTTGGCCCGAATCGTCAGCCCGACGCTGATGCGGATGCAGGTCCCGGCGCTGCAGGTGCGGATCGCTGCCATCGCGCTGGGCGCCGTGGCGCTGGTGCCGATCGAACTGGGCTGGGCGCTGACTGGATTCTGCCTGTTGATGGGTGCTTTGCTACTGTCGGAAATCAGCGACCGGCTGGGCGATCTGGCGCTGCGGACGCCGCTCATGGGATGGTTCGCCTTCTGCGCGCCGGCGACCGTGCTGGCAGGGATGGTCTTTGCCGGTGGCACGACCTTGGCCGCCGATCTGGTGCTGCTGCTCGGCATCCTGATGGTGGCCGATCGCTGGGGGCGAACCGCGGCGGCGCGGTCGTGGATGATCTTCACGCCCGGTACGGCGCTGCTGTTGCTGATCCTGACGGGCTTTGTCGGCCTGATGGCGGAAGGCTTCCGTGTCGCCATTTTGCTAGCGATCGCGTCGGTCGGCGCCATTCTGCTGCGCAAGAGCGACTGAGCAATTTTCCCCGGCACGGTTTAGTGCATTTTAAGGACGTGCGATTATGCTGACCGGCATGAACGCCTATTCGTCCCTTACCGGTACGGCCATGGCGGGCAGCTGGCCAATGGCGCGGGTCATGGCCGGCTTGTCCGCCGTGCCGGTCGGCCATGCCATTGATCTGGCGATTTTCTTTCCCGAAGAAGGACACACGCGCCACGACGCCCTGATCGCCGAGACGCGTCGCCATGTCGGCGGATGCATCACCGCGATCGAGATGGCCCTGCGCCTGTCGCTGGCACATGCGCCCGATGTCGCCGCGGCGCTGGACCGGTGGCCGGCTCCGGTAGCCTGGTCGATGGTGCGTGCGCATCCCAGCCTGCTCGGGCCCGGACTGCTGGCGCATATGCAGATGCGCGCTGGCGTCACGATGATGCTTCGCCAGTTTGGACAGGCCGATGTCGAACAACTGGAAGAAATCGATGGGGCCTCGGCGCTTTCGATCGACGATCCTTTGCTGGGCGACGCCTTGTCGGGGCTGACGCTGGCCGAGGCACGGTGGGTTGCCGCCGGCGGGGAAGACGCGCCGATGAAGCCCGACCTTCCCGCCGAACATTTCGCCGAACTGATGTGGATGGTCGCTGCGTGCCTGACCGTCGTGGCGCAGCGGACCATGGTCGATGGCGACGATCGGCTGCTGGCGGCCTTCGACCGGTCCGGCTGGGCATTGATGGCCGATCATGACGAGGCAGCATGTCCGATCGTTCAGGCGGATCGATTAGTGCGTCGCATGGGGGAAGAGGCCGACGCGCCCGACCTGTTGGGCCATTTGCTGGAACGACGACGGTTCCTGCTGTTTGCTGCGGTCATCGCGCGGCAGCTCCGGCTGGAGAGCGTCCAGGTGGTCGAAATGCTGGTGATGGGATCACTGTCGCAGGTCGCTATCTTGTGCCGGGCGCTGGGCGGGTCGGGTGCCGATTATCGGCATTTGCTGCTGGCGTTGCGCCCGGTGCGTCCGTCGCTGTCCGATGTGGCGATCGTGACCGAGGCGGATCGCTATCACGCGTTGAGTCAGGAACAGGCCGACAATGTGGTCGCCGCCCTGCGGACATCGGCCGCCTTGCGTGCGAAACTGGACCATCTGCGCGCAGTGGCCCCCCTATGAACATGCCGTCCCGTCCCGGCATTCTTCGCGCGGCCCTGTCGGCCGACGGCCGTTTGCTGAGCGCAGACGCGCCGCTGCTGGCGCTGCAAAGAGAGGCCGGCGCGGATCTTGGTGCGCCGTTCGCGGTGCCGCAATTGATGGCGATCGCCAGACTGGCGGCGCGGCTGGGCGTTCTGGTGTCGCGGCCGGTCGTGGCGGCGGCGCAGCGCGGCGACATCGATATGTGGGTGCGGGCCAAGCCGGAAAGCGACAAGGGCGTCAGTCTGTCGGTCGTGGACTGGCGTGAACGGCCAGCCGCGCCGCTACCACCCGACGATGGCCGACGCGAAGCCGATATGGCGGCGTTGGCCGATGGCTGGACCTGGCAGATCGACACCCAATTGCGGTTCCAGATGGTGTTGGCGGGGAATGGCGACAGCGGTGCGCTGCCGACCAACCCGCCCGTGCCGGGAGCGCGCTTTTCCAGCTACTTCCAGCTGGAAGCGGATAGCGACGGCGACATGGCCATGCTTCGCGGCTTTGCCCAGCGATGCGCGTTTCGCGATCAGCGGGCGGTGATGGCGAGCGATATGGCGCGCCGTTTTCGACTGTCGGCTTTTCCGATGTTCGATCATGGCGGACAATTGACCGGCTATCGTGGCACCGCCTTCCCACTGGAAAGAGCGGTGGTCGCGCCCGTGGCGGAAGATGCGCCGCTGACCTTGTATCCTGTCGAGTTCGGGCGACGGCTCGATCGCTCGCTGCGACAGCCTCTGGGCCGCATCATCGCAAACGCCGATACGATCAGCGCGCAACTCGAAGGGCCGCTCCGCCCTGATTATGCCGGCTATGCCAACGACATTGCGGCCGCGGGCCGGCATCTTATGGCGCTGGTCGACGATCTGGCTGATTTGCAGGCAATCGATCGCCCGGATTTCAGCGTCGTCGCCGAAGAAGTCGACCTGGCCGATCTGGGGCGCCGGGCCGCGGGCTTGCTGGCGGTCAAGGCGCTGGATCGACGGATCACCATCGTCGCGCCAGCCCCTGATGCGAGCTTGCTGGCGATGGGGGAATTTCGCCGGATACTCCAGATATTGGTCAATCTGATCGGCAATGCCGTGCGCTATTCGCCGGAAGGAACGCAGGTGCGAATCGCGACCGAATGGGAAAGCGGTCAGGCGCGCATCGCTGTGATCGACCAGGGCGCGGGTGTCGCACCGGCCGATCGCGAGCGCATTTTCGAGAAATTCGAGCGGCTGGGGCGCGACGATGCCGGGGGCAGCGGGCTTGGCCTCTATATCTCCCGCCGCCTCGCCCGGGCGATGAATGGCGACATTCGCATTGGCGGAGCGCCGGGCGAGGGGGCGCGCTTCATCCTGTCGCTGCCGGTCGGGGGCTGATCTGGCGGCCGCACGGTTTCAAGGCGGGGCATCGCCATAAAAAACGGCGCCCAATGAGCGCCGTTCTTCATAACAATATTGGTCCGCTGGCGATCAGCGCTTGTCGACCGCGACATAGTCGCGCTGCGTCGGGCCGGTATAGAGCTGACGCGGACGACCGATCTTCTGCGCCGGGTCGGAAATCATTTCGTTCCACTGCGCGACCCAGCCGACGGTACGGGCGAGCGCGAAGAGCACGGTGAACATTTCGGTCGGGAAGCCGATTGCCGACAGGATCACGCCCGAATAGAAATCGACATTCGGGTAGAGCTTCTTTTCGACGAAATAGGGATCGTTGAGCGCGATCTGCTCCAGTTCCTTGGCGACGTCGAAAACGGGGTCGTTGACGCCCAGCTTCTCCAGCACGTCCTTCGCGGTCTTCTGCATCACGGTCGCGCGGGGATCGTAATTTTTGTAGACGCGGTGGCCAAAGCCCATCAGGCGGAACGGATCGTCCTTGTTCTTGGCGCGGGCGATATATTCGGGGATGCGATCGACAGTGCCGATTTCGCGCAGCATGTTGAGCGCGGCTTCGTTGGCGCCGCCATGCGCCGGGCCCCAGAGGCAGGCTATGCCGGCCGCGATGCAGGCGAACGGGTTGGCGCCCGACGAACCGGCAAGACGCACGGTCGAGGTCGATGCATTCTGCTCATGATCGGCGTGCAGGATGAAGATCTTGTCCATCGCGTCCACGATCACCGGATCGGGGACATAATCCTCCGCCGGGACCGAGAAGGTCATGCGCAGGAAATTGGCGGTGTAGCTCAGGTCGTTACGCGGATAGACGAAAGGCTGACCGACCGAATATTTATACGCCATGGCGGCGATCGTCGGCATCTTGGCGATCAGGCGGTGGCTCGCGATGCGGCGCTGTTCCGGATCGTTGATGTCGGTCGAGTCATGATAGAAGGCCGACAGGGCGCCGACCACGCCGACCATGATCGCCATCGGGTGCGCATCGCGACGGAAGCCGCGGAAAAATGCCGACAACTGTTCATGCACCATGGTGTGGCGCGTGATCGTGGTGGTGAAGTCTTCCAGCTCCTTCTGCGACGGCAGTTCGCCGTTCAGCAGCAGGTAGCAGACTTCCATGAAGCTGGATTCTTCGGCCAGTTGGCCGATCGGATAGCCGCGATGGAGCAAAATACCTGCGTCACCGTCGATATAGGTCAGGCCGGATTCGCAGCTTGCGGTAGAAGTGAAGCCCGGATCATAGGTGAACATGCCGGTGTTGGCATAGAGCTTGCGAACGTCGATGACCTGCGGGCCGACCGTGCCGTCCATGACGGCATAGTCCTTGCTGTCTCCCCCAACGGTCAAATTGGCTGTGTTATCCGACATGTTTTTCTCCTTGTACGTCATCAACCGGCTGCTGCGTGCCCTGCGTCAGCCAATCGTTCCAAGCTCCCCTCTTTCCCCAGCAGGAAGAGGACATCAAAAATGCCCGGCGAGGTCGTGCGACCGGTGAGCGCCGCACGAAGCGGTTGCGCCACCTTGCCCAGTCCCAGGTCGGCATCCTCTGCCACGCGGCGTATCACGTCTTCGATCGCTTCAACCGTCCAGGACTGGACGGACTGGAGAGCGTCGGCTGTCTTATCGAGCAGCGCGCGCGCGGAGTCGTCTAGCAGAGCGGTAGCCTTCTCGTCAAAATCGAGCGGGCAACTTTTGAACAGAAATTCTGCTCCCTCCGCAATTTCATTAAGGTTCTTGGCCCGCGGCTTCAGCGAAGCCATAGCTTCCGTCAGCAGTGACAGATTGGTATCCGATATAGCGATTTCAAGCCGCTTTTCGATCCGTGGCGCCACCAGCGCGGCGAGGCGCGCGTCGTCGGCTTCGCGGATATAATGGCCGTTGAGATTTTCCAGCTTCTTGATATCGAAGCGCGACGGCGAGCGGCCGACGCCGCCGATATCGAACAGGTCGATGGCGCGGGCGATCGGGATGATCTCCTCGTCACCATGGCCCCAACCCAGCCGCAGAAGATAGTTGAGCACCGCTTCGGGCAGCATGCCCATTTCGTCGCGATAGGCGTCCACACCCAGCGCGCCGTGACGCTTCGACAGCTTCGCGCCATCCGATCCGTGGATCAGCGGGATATGGGCGTAGATCGGCTCTTCCCAACCCATCGCCTTGATGATGCTGAGCTGGCGGAAGGCGTTGTTGAGATGATCGTCGCCGCGGATGACGTGGGTGACGCCCATGTCATGATCGTCGACGACGACGGCCAGCATATAGGTAGGCGTACCGTCGGAGCGGAGCAGGATCATGTCGTCCAGCTCGGCATTCTGCACGACCACGCGCCCCTGCACCGCGTCCTCGATCACGGTCTCGCCTTCGCGCGGCGCCTTGATGCGGATCACGAAGGGCGCACCTTCCGGCGCATCTTCGGGCGCGCGGTCGCGCCAGCGGCCGTCATAGCGCATGGGCTGCTTGGCGGCGCGCTGCTGTTCGCGCAGCTCGGCCAGTTCCTCGGGCGTCGCATAACAGCGATAGGCGTGGCCAGCTTCCAGAAGCTGGTTGGCGACTTCTGCATGGCGCGGCGTGCGTTCGAACTGGAAGACAGCGGGTTCGTCGCCGCCCAGGCCCAGCCAGTCCAGACCGTCGAAAATCGCGGCCACGGCTTCTTCTGTGGAGCGGGCGCGATCGGTATCCTCGATCCGCAGCAGGAACTTGCCGCCATGGTGGCGCGCGAACAGCCAGTTGAACAGCGCGGTGCGCGCGCCGCCGATATGCAGGAACCCGGTTGGGGACGGGGCGAAACGGGTCACCACCGGCTTGTTCATTTCCGTTGCACTTGCCGTCATATTCCCTGACATTCGCCTAGCTGACCCATGGATGCTGCGCCCCCTAGCATGGCTTTTGAGCCACGACAAACCTCCCTTGGTGGGAGGCCGGCGGCGTTGGCGCGTGTGCGGCTGGACCGGCTCGAACGCTGGCTGGAACGCGAGCGCGAACAGATCGGATTATGGGTGCCGATCGCGCTGGGTGGCGGGATCGCCGCCTGGTTCATCCTGCCCCATGCCATGGCCTGGCTGGCCTTTTGCTGCGGCACGCTGGCGATGGCCTGTATCGGGGCGATGTTGCCGGTGGGCGGGCGGTTGCGGCGGATGATGGTCGTGGGTGCAATCCTGGCTTGCATGGGGTGCCTGCTGGTCTGGGGGAAGGCGATGCTGTGGGGCCAGCCGCCGCTTGTCCGGGCGACCTTCGTGCAAATGACGGGCGATGTTGTCGCGATCCGCCCCGTTCCGGCGCAGGCGATGGTGCGCGTCATGCTGCGCCCGGTCGACGCGCCCGATCTGCCGGCCGTCATACGGGTGAATATCGCCGACGCGGATGTGCCGGCGGGGCTGGGCGAGGGCGCGCGGCTACGCTTTCGCGTGCGCTTGATGCCGCCCGCGCCGCCGAGCGTTCCGGGCGGCTATGATTTTGCGGCGCGCGCCTACTTCCAGGGGATCGGCGCGACGGGCAAGGCGCTGAAGCCGGTCGAGATAGTGATCCCATCCACTGCCTCGCCGCCGCTGCGGGCGCAGTTGTTCGGCCATATATTGGAGCAAGTGGACGGTTCCGCCGAAGGGATCGCCGCCGCTCTGGCGACCGGGGACCAAGGCGCGATTCCCGAAGCCGATGCGGAGGCGATGCGGCGCGGCGGACTGGCGCATCTTCTGTCGATCAGCGGATTGCATGTGACGGCGCTGATCGGCGCGGTCATCTTCCTGCTGATGCGGGTGATGGCCCTGAGCCAGCGGGCGGCGCTGGGTTGGCCACTCATGTTGATCGCGGCGGCGGGCGGCGCGCTGGCCGGGATCGGCTATACGTTGCTGACCGGGGCGGAGGTGCCGACGGTGCGGTCCTGCGTCGCCGCCCTGCTGGTGCTGGGCGGGCTGGCCATGGGGCGGGACGCGGTGACCTTGCGTCTGGTAGCGACCGGCGCGCTGGTGGTGCTATTTCTGTGGCCCGAAGCACTGGTCGGGCCGAGCTTTCAGATGAGCTTCGCCGCTGTGACGGCGCTGGTGGCGCTGGCCGAGCATCCCCGTTTCCGAGCCTTTGCCGCCGCGCGGGACGAGGGTGCGTTTCGTCGGCTTGTACGCGGCCTGGCGGTCACACTGGCGACTGGCATCGCTGTCGAACTGGTGCTGATGCCGATCGCGCTGTTCCATTTTCACAAGGCGGGGCTGCTCGGCGCCTTCGCCAATCTGATCGCGATTCCGCTCACCACCTTCGTCGTCATGCCGCTGGAGGCGCTGGCGCTCGTGCTGGATGTCGCGGGCTTGGGCGCGCCTTTCTGGTGGTTGACGCAGCAGGCGCTGAACCTGTTGCTGTTACTGGCCCATGGCGTGGCGGCCAGTCCGATGGCGACATTGCTGGCGCCGACCATGGGCATGGGGCTATTCGGTATCACGGTCGTCGGGCTGCTCTGGTGCCTGTTGTGGCGGACGGGGTGGCGATGGCTGGGACTTGCGCCGGTGCTGATCGGCGTGGCGGTCACCTTTACCGCCGCGCCGCCCGATATCCTGATTACCGGCGACGGGCGGCATGTCGCCGTGCGGACGGGAAAGGGCATGGCGATATTGCGCGATCGGGCGGGGGATTATGTGCGGGACGTGCTGTCGGAAAGTGCAGGTTATGACGGCGAACTGGCGGCGATCGCGGATTTGCCGGACGCACGCTGTTCGCGCGATCTGTGCGCTGTCGGCGTGAAGGACGGCAATGGCCGTAGCTGGCGGCTGCTCTTCACCCGCAGCACAGTGCTGATCGAGCGGTCCGACTTCGCCCGCGATTGCGCCGCGGCGGACATCGTCGTCAGCGATCGGGGGCTACCGCGCTGGTGTCATCCGCGCTGGATGAAGATCGACCGCCGGTTGCTGGCACGGACCGGCGGCCTGTCCATCACCCTGGCAAAGGGCGAAGTTCACACCGTCCATCGAGTCGGCGACGCACATCCCTGGATCGTTCGCCCACCCCGTGGATCAGGACGACCCAAATCTCAATTATAGCGGCGCAGCAGCCCTGCCAGCTTGCCCTGGATGCGGACCTGCCGCGGGTCGTAGATCTGCGGTTCATAAGCGGAATTGGCCGGATCGAGCCGGACGCGGCTGCCCTCGCGGCGGAAATATTTGAGCGTGGCTTCCGCTTCGTCGATCAACGCCACGACGATCTGACCTTCGCGCGCGACGTCGGTGCGCTGGATCAGGGCGAAGTCACCGTCGAGAATGCCCGCCTCCATCATCGAATCGCCCGACACTTCCAGCGCATAATGGTCGCCCGCACCCAACAGCGCGGCCGGCACGGAGAGCATGGTCTGCCCCTCCATCGCCTCGATCGGCACGCCGGCCGCGATCCGGCCGTGCATCGGGATTTCGATCACGTCATTGGCGGCGATCGGTATAGGCGCCGCGACCTTGGGTTTGAGCGCAACGACTGGCGCGGGCACCGGCGCACGATGCATCGCGTCGGGCAGCTTCAGCACTTCCAGCGCACGGGCGCGATTGGGCAGGCGGCGGATGAACCCGCGCTCCTCCAGGGCATTGATAAGCCGGTGGATGCCGGACTTGGACCGCAGGTCCAGCGCATCCTTCATTTCCTCGAACGAGGGCGAAACGCCGCCTTCGTCCAATCGGGTCTGAATGAAGCTCAGCAATTCCTGCTGCTTGGGCGTCAACATCGCGGTCCTCCGTGGAACGTATGAGGAACGCATAGGAAACAGATGAAGGTTAGTCAAGCACCGAACATGTCAGGGCAGCGGCAGGATCACCACCCGATCGCCCGGTGCGGCCGCTGGCGATCCGGCCGGGCGCAGGATCAGGCAGTCGGCTTTCGCCATGGCGGCGGTGGCGGCGCTGTCCTGCGACGTCACCGACACGATGCCGTCCTGCCCGCGCCAGGCGCGGAGATAATCGTCGCGATCGCCAGTGGCCGGGAGAGGAGAGGCGAGTGGCGCGTCGCTCATGGGCGGAAGCGGATCGCGCGCGCCGCCCAGATGCCGGACCAGCGGGAGCAGGAACAGCGTCGCCGTGACGAAAGCCGAAACGGGATTGCCCGGAAGGCCCAGGAACAGCGTATCGCCGATGCGACCGGCCATCAGCGGTTTGCCCGGCCGCATTTTGATCTTCCAGAAATCGAGCGCACCGCCCGCCTTAATGAAGGCGGGCCGCACCAGATCATGGTCACCGACGGAGGCGCCCCCGGTCGAGACAATGATGTCCGCCGTCCGCGCCCGGTCGAGCGCGGCCGCCATGGCGTCGAGATCGTCCGGTACGATGCCGAGGTCGATGACGTCGCAGGGCAGGGCGGCGAGCAGGGCGGCAAGCATCGGCGCGTTGGAGGAAGGCAGGAAACCCGGCGGCGTCGGGGCGCCGGGCGGCACCAGTTCATTGCCGGTGGAGAGCAAAGCGACCATCGGCCGCCCACCCACCGGCACGGCGCCATGACCGCCCAGCACGGCCAGCGCGATCTGCGCCGGACCGAGGCGGCTGCCTGCCTCCAGCAACAGGGCGTCCTGCGCGAAGTCGGAGGCGGCGCTACGGACATGGCGGCCGGCGGGCGGCGGATCGGCGCTGGCGGTCAGCCGATCGCCGTCGCGGGCCGCATTTTCCTGGATCAATATGGCGTCGGCACCGGGCGGCAGCGGCGCGCCGGTGAAGATGCGGCTGGCCTCGCCGGGCGGCAAGAGCGGAAGGTTAGCCGTTCCGGCTGCGCTTTCGCCGGTGACGCGCCAGGGACCGGGCGCCTCCGCCGCGCGCACGGCATAGCCGTCCATCGCCGAAAGGTCGGTCCAGGGCTGGTTGCGCAGCGCCGCCAGATCCTGCGCCAGCCAGCGGCCGACGGCGGCGGTTATCGGCACGGTTTCGGTCGCCAGTCGCGGGGCGAGCGCGAACAGGCGCGCCTGCGCTTCGGCCACCGGCAGCAGACTCATGGCGTGCGCCGCCAGTCGCCGGATTTGCCGCCGGTTTTGGCGATCAGGCAGACGCCGCCGATTATCATGGACTTATCCAGCGCCTTGGCCATGTCGTAGACGGTAAGCAGCGCGACGGAGGCCGCGGTCAGCGCCTCCATCTCCACGCCGGTCTGGCCGGCTGTGCGGGCGGTGGCGATCACGGTGACGCCGCTGTCGTCAAGGGAGAAATCGACTGTCACGGCGCTCAGCGCGATCGGGTGGCAGAGCGGGATAAGGTCGGCGGTGCGCTTGGCGGCCATGATGCCCGCCACGCGCGCCACGGCGAGCACGTCGCCCTTTTTCACCAGGCCGTCAGCGATGGCTCTGGCTGCCGTCACGCTCATGTCGATCCGGCCGGAGGCTATGGCCTCGCGTGCTGTGACCGCCTTGGCCCCGACATCGACCATCCGGGCCGCGCCGTCGTCGTCCAGATGGGTGAGTCCGGTCATGCGCCCGTCAGCAGATTGTGCGTCGCCGCCTCGACATCGGCCTGGCGCATCAGCGTTTCTCCGACCAGGAAGCAGCGCACGCCATGATCGGCCATGGCGACGAGATCGGCATGGCCGGTCAGGCCGCTTTCTGCGACAAAGGTGCAGCCTTCGGGCGCCTTGCCCACCAGTTCATAGGTGCGGGCGAAATCGACGCTGAAATCGCGCAGGTCGCGATTGTTCACGCCGATCAGGCGCGAGCGGAGCTTCAGTGCGCGTTCCAGTTCGGCTTCGTCATGCACCTCGATCAGGGCGTCCATGCCGAGGCCCAGGGCGGCGTCTTCTATTTCCTGCATCTGGCCATCGTCCAGCGCGGCGACGATGATGAGGATCGCGTCGGCGCCGAGCGACCGGCTTTCCAGCACCTGCCAGGGATCGACCAGGAAATCCTTGCGCAACACCGGCAACGCGCAGGCCGATCGGGCGGCCATCAGATAATCGTCATGACCCTGAAAATAGGGTTCGTCGGTCAGGACGGAGAGGCAGGCGGCGCCACCGGCCGCATAGGCCCGCGCATGGGCGGGCGGATCGAAATCGGCGCGGATCAGCCCTTTGGAGGGACTGGCCTTCTTCACTTCCGCGATCAGGCCGAAACCCGTGCGGGCGGCATTGTCCAGCGCCTGGCGGAAGCCGCGCGGGGGCGTCTGCTCGCTCGCGCGGGCGTGGAGCGCCGACACGCTGGTCGCGGCCCGGCGGCGGGCGACGTCTTCACGCTTGAAATCGCAGATTTCGATCAGCTTGTTGGTCATGTATAGGCAATCCAGCAATTGAGGAGCGCGTTGGCAAGGCCGCGATCGATGGTTTCGGCGGCCTCCTCCACGCCTTCGCGCAGATCGGGGACGGCGTCGGCGACGACAAGCGCTGCGGCCGCGTTGAGCAGCACAGCGTGGCGATAGGCGCCCGGTTCGCCTTGCAGCAGGGCGCGGAGCGCAGCGGCGTTATGGGCGGCATCGCCGCCACGGATCGCCTCGACCGGCTGGGTGGAGAGGCCCAGTTCGGCGGCGGTCAGGCGGTGCATGGCGACGAGGTCATGGCCCTTTACTTCCGCCATGTCGTTGCCGCTGGCGAGCGAGAGTTCATCCAGTCCTTCGTCGCCGGAGATGATCATGGCATGATCGACGCCCAGGTCAGCAAGCGCCTGCGCATAGATGGGGACATAGGCCGGCCGGGCGATGCCGATGAGCTGGCGTCGAACCCTGGCCGGATTGGCGAGCGGCCCCATCAGGTTGAAGATCGTGCGTTCGCCGATCGCCTTGCGGATCGGGCCGAGCCGCTTGAGCGCGGGATGATAATTCTGGGCGAAGAGGAAGCAGATGCCGAGATCGGCCAGCGTCGCTTCGGCGGTGGCGGCGGCCCGATCGAGGTCGAGGCCCAGCGCCTCCAGCGTATCGGCCGCGCCAGCCTTGGAAGAGGCGGCGCGGTTGCCATGTTTGGCGACGGGCACGCCCGCCGCTGCGACAACGAGCGAGACGGCTGTGGAGACGTTCAGCGTATGATGGCCGTCGCCGCCGGTGCCGCAGACGTCGATCGCGCCGTCGGGCGCGCCGACCGTTATCATGCGCGCCCGCATGGCGCGGGCGGCGGCGGCGATCTCCACCGCGCTTTCGCCCCGGCGCGCCATGGTGACGAGGAAGGCGGCAATGTCCGCTTCGGGAAGGTCGGCGTCGAACAGCAGGTCGAAGGCCTGGGCTGCGGCGTCGGGGGCGAGCGGTAGGGAAGGATCGGGCAGGCGTGTCATCGCCCCTGCCTTAGTCGGCGGGAGGGCGCGGAGTCGAGAGGGCGTGCGTGCCTAGCTTCGTACTTTTCCCGCAGATTTTGAAATTGCGTTTCCTATTATGGCAACATTCGAAAAGCGATCCGCCTATGATAAACCGATCGCCGCCGATAGGAAGGGTCAGGCCGCTTCGCGCTGACGCACGGGAATACCGGCAATCTCCATGAAATTGGCCAGCATGTCATGGCCATGTTCGGTGGCGATGCTTTCGGGATGGAACTGCACCGAATGGATCGGCAGGGTCGCGTGGCGGAAGCCCATGACCGATCCGTCTTCGCTGGTCGCGTTCACCACCAGGCTGTCGGGAATATCCTCCACGATCAGCGAGTGATAGCGGGTCGCGGTGAAGGGCGAGGGCAGACCTGCGAACAGGCCGGTGCCGTCATGGGTGACGGGCGAGGTCTTGCCGTGCATCAGCCCGCCGCGCACCACCTTGCCGCCGAAATGTTGGCCGATCGACTGGTGACCCAGGCACACGCCCAGCAGCGGCGCGCCCGCGTCGGCGCAGGCCGCGACGAGGTCCAGGCTGACGCCTGCTTCATTGGGGGTGCAGGGACCGGGCGAAAGCAGGAACGCCTTTGCGCCGCTGGACAGGGCCTGGCCCGCCGAAATGGCGTCGTTGCGGACGACCTCCACCTGCGCGCCCAGTTCCATCAGATAATGGACCAGGTTCCAGGTGAAGCTGTCATAATTGTCGATGACGAGGATCATGGGCAGAGCCTTAGCGCGGGATGAGGGCGGGGGGAAGTGGGGAGGGGCGGTTAGCCATCACCAGCGGAAGCCGAGCCGGGTTTCGCCCGTATCGCCGCCGTCGCGGTCGAAGCGGCGTTCCACGATCTGGCCCCGACCGTCGCGATCGACGGCGATGACGGTGCTGCAGCGCGTGCCATAGAGCGGGTTGCGGATGAAGATGGGGGAGGCGGCGGCTTCGTCCGGGGCGTCGGAGGGCGTGGCGGGGGCGATGCCGGCGTCGGGCAGGTTTTCCCGGCGCAGTGCCTCGAACAGGGCGGCCGGGTCATCGGCATCTTCGGTCAGCCAACCGAGCAAGGCGGTTTTGAGCGCCAGCGTCTTGGGCCATGGCGCGTCGAGCGCGCCGTTGGACAGGCCATACAGGCCCGGCGTCAGCCGCGTGCGCAGCGGTTGCGGACGATTGGTGAGAAAATCGGCGCGATCGGCTTCGACCAGAATCAGGTTGAACGGGTTGAAATCCTCCAGCCGCGCCTGTGTGACATCGGCATAGGCGCCGTCGCCCGCCAGAAGGTCCGTCACCAGCGCGCCGCGGGAGGCGCGGTCCGGCTGCGGGCCGCCATAGCCACGCAAATTGGTGACGATCGCGGTCCGGCCCGCTTCCGATACGCCAAGCCATGTGCCGCCCGATTGCAGGTCGCGCCCGGCGATCAGGCCCTTGCGGTCGCCCCAGCGGGCGAGCGGGGCGGCGGGGCGCGCATGATATTCATCGCGATTGCCGATCAGGATGAGGCGCCAGCGCGGATGCGCCGCCCAGGCCATGGCCATGATGCACATGGGGCCGATGTATCGTCCCGGCCGCATCCCGCAAGTCCATGACTTGAAAAACCCGTCGCGTGGGGCCATATGGGTCGCGCCGGGTTCGCCCGGCTATGGTGATAAATTGTGTCGTATAATAGATGCAGCGGACCCGGGGGCAGTACCCGGCGGTTCCACCAGAAGGCCCGATGGCTTAACGCTTTGGGGTTTCCTGACGGGGCCGAACTAGGATCGACGTGTGTTCAAAGGCGATATTTTTACCCGGCCCGTGTAAGCCGTTAAACTGTGCAAAACTCACAAGTGCCAACGATAACGAAGCACTCGCCATTGCAGCGTAACTGAGGGCCTCACGGCCTGACGTTACTCTAAAATAGCGCGGTTGAACCCACCGGGCAACAGAAGGGAATTCAGCGGCCCCCGGAGGCGCCGGGCAACAGAAGCCTCCGGACTTTTCCACGATCGTTATGGCATATGCGATGCGCATTCCGCATCGTCCGACAAGGAGTCGCTGTGGCGGATGCCCGCGATGATGGGCAAGCGGCGTACGCCGCGTGCGAGCGATTGTATGATATCGATGATTCGAATCATCTTCAATCTGCGACGATTTTCGATTACGCTTTTATGACAGTCTTGCGTAAAATTTATAAATTATTGAAATTAAAGCAAAGAAAATCGTTTTTGCTGGTTCGATCCGCCCTTGTCCTGATGTCATCTAAATGAAATACTTCTGGCTATAGTGAGAAGTTTTTTCTGGAGGCATGAGAGATGAAGAAGGTCGCTGTAATCATGGGTCTGGCGCTGGCGGCAATGACGCCGAACATGGCCCAGGCGGCGGCCGAAGGGCAGGACGTCGTGGTCGTGGGTGGTCCCGAAGGCAGCCTGGCCGCCAAGGCGCTGGCCAGCGGCCGCTTCGATGCGGCGCTGCGCAAGCTGCAGCCTATGCAGGTCTATGGCGAGAACGACCCGGCCCGCCTCATCAATCTTGGCAACGCCTATGCGGGCGTCGGCCGCATGGCCCAGGCGCGTGAAGCCTATCGTTCCGCTCGCTTCGCGCCGGAAACGACGCTCGTGCTGGCCAATGGCACGGAAGAATCCTCGCGCTCGGTCGCGCTGCGGGCGCTCAGCCGTCTCAATCCCAGCTACGCGATGCGTTGATCGCACGGCATAAGGCGTAGGAGCGGAGGCGCCGTCCTCGCGCACGGCGCCGCCTCGCATATTGCCCATGAAAAAGGCCGACCGGGTTGCCCCGGCCGGCCTTTTTCATGCGGTCGATCGTCGGATCAGAAGGCCACGGTGAGCGAGGCCGCGATCGTGGTGCCGATCTTGTAGCGGTTATAATAGACCTTGTTGCCGTCCTGCTCCTGGAACTCCTGGAACTTGCGGCCCAAAATGTTGCGCGCTTCGAACTTGACTTCGCTGTTGATGCCGCCGGGCAGCTTCACACCCTGCCGCGCGACGAAGTCGAGCTGAACGCCCGGCTTTTCCTTGATGTCGGGCTGCAGATTGGGACCGCGGCTGGTGACGCGCGGGCTGGCATAGGTCAGCAACAGCGTCTGCTGCGACAGTTTTTCGGTGTCTTCCAGGCCCAGTTGCAGGTTGACCAGATGGTCCGACTGGCCCGTCAGCGGCGCGCCATCGACGAAATAGTCCGACGCAGCAGGCAGGTCGCCGGTGGTGTAGGTATAGGGGATGGTGGTGTCCCCGTCGCTCACCTTCAGCTTGGACTGGGTGTAGGTATAGTTGGCGATCAGCGCGACCCGGCGGCTCTGGAAGAAGGCCGAATCCATCCCGTCGAGCGGGATATATTTCTGCGCTTCGAACTCGGCGCCGTAGAGCGTGGCTTCCGGCGCGTTGGCGAAGCTGGTCGTCACCGCATAGGTGTCGCTGATGGTGGTGTAGGTTTCGATCGGATTCTTGATCTTCTTGTAGAAGGCCGATGCGGTGAGGCGTTCCTCGCGACCCATATACCATTCGGCGCGGATGTCCGCATTCCACAGCTCGCTGTCCTGCAGGAACGGATTGCCGCGGTAGAAGCGGTTGGAGTCGGTGTCGATGAACGGCTGGGCGATCAGTTCGCGGAACTGCGGGCGGGCGAGCGTCTTGGAACCCGATGCGCGGAATTGCAGGCCGCCACCCGCGTCGAAGGTCAGTGTGACCGCGGGCAACCAATAGTCGTTCTTGATCTGGTTGAAGGGCGTCACGCCGGTCGCATAGACGTCCACGCCCGTCACCGACTGGCGGCCGCTTTCGTAGCGGACACCCGCGTCGATGCTGAAGCCGGGGAAGAGTTCGGCCTTCACCTGACCATAGCCGGCATGGACGCGCATGGCGGCGTCATAGACCGGATAGTTGCCGGAGAAGTCGAGCAGACCCAGATCATAGAGCTGGATCGTCGCGTCCGACAGCAGATAGTCGGGACGAAGTTGCTGCACCGGGATCGGCAGGTTGACTGCGTCGAAATGCAGTTCGTAGCGCGACGAGGTCCGCTTCGTATCGGTATAGGCGTAGCCGCCCGTCACGACGAATTTCGGTGCGATCTTGAAGCTCAGATCCGCGCCGCCCGACCAGAGATCTTCGTTCAGATCGCTGAAGGTGACCGAAGCGTCGCCGCGCTGGCGGTTGAGCGCGTTGACGAAGCGATCGCCGACCGGATCGGTCGCCAGATCGCGATTGGTGCGGACATAGACGAATTCCCGCTCATAGGGCGCTTCGCGTTGCGAATTGGCATAGCCGCCGCGCAGGTCGAGGCTGATAATGTCGTTGAACTTGAATTCGCCGGTGAACTGGGTGTCGATCAGCTGCCGCTCATACCAGGCGGTCTGTTGCGTGAGATAATAGGCGCCCTGGATCTGGCCGTCATTCTGGCCGACCGCGAGCGACGCGCGCTTCAACGTGTCGCGAATATAGAGGTTGGTCCAGCGAACCTTCTGGTCGCCCCATTCCAGGCCGAAGCCCAGCAGGCCGTTGACCGTCACCTGATTGTCGGTGACGACCTGATGGGCGCTCTTGCCCGCGCCTTCCGACACGGTCAGCGACGCCTGCTGCAGGTTGTCGCGGGTGCGCCACTTGTTGCTGTAGCCCGCCGTGGCGATGACGCCCAGGCGCGCATCGCCGATATCGAACGCGGTGCCGGCATTCAGCGTGCTGGAGAAGTTGAAGGGCAGGCTGTTCGTCCGTTGCACGACCGAGGTCTTGCTGTTGAGGAACTGCATCGCGATCGCCTGCTGGTCTGCGCGTTCGATATTCGCGAAGGGCACGCCGGCGCCGAAGGCCTGCTTGAGCAGCGGCGGCACGTCGCGCGAGCTGTCGTCGAAGCCGGTCCAGTCGGACTTGGCGCCATAATAGGTGTAGCCGAGCTGGCCCGAGGTTTCGGTGTTGGCCGAGCTGCCGACGCCGAATTCCAGATAGGATTCGGTCGGGATCGCCTTGGTCGTCAGGTTGATGACGCCGCCGCCGAATTCACCGGGGAAGTTGGCCGAAAAGCTCTTCTGCACCAGGGTCGATGCGATCACGCTGGTGGGGAAGAGGTCGAGCGGCACCACGCGCTTGAGCGGTTCGGGGCTGGGCAGCGGCGAACCGTTCAGCAGGGCGAGCGAATAGCGATCGCCCAGGCCGCGGACATAGACATAGCCGCCCGATACGACCGACAGGCCGGTGACGCGCTGCAACGAACCGGCGATGTCGCCTTCGCCCGTACGCTTGATGTCGGCGGCGGACAGGACGTTGACCACCTGCGGCGCGGACTGCGAGATGTTGCTGTTGCGGCGGCCGGTGACGATGATGTCGGAGCCGGGGATCGACACGTCGACATTGCCCGACTGCGCATCGGCTTCGTCGGCGGCGCTGGGCGTGCTCGACATGCCGGCATCGCCGGTGGTCGCCCCGCCAGCTTGGCTGGCATCGGTCTGCGCCATCGCCATGGGAGCGACCAGCGCGGTGGAAATCAGGAGCAGGCGCGCCAGACTGAGCGGCTTCGACATGCTATATATCCCCCTTGGGAAAATTTAGTGCAAAGAAGGCGGGGAAGCGCGGTTGCACGCTCCCCCGCCCCTGTTGAGGTCGTGGGTCCGATCAGGTCGTCGGAATGGCGGTGCAGTTGCCGCTGGTGCTGCCGAAGCTGGCGGTCACCGAGTTGCAGGTCCAGCCGGCATACCAGGTGTCGCTGCTGTCCTTGACCGCACCGATATAGTTGGTGGTGGTGAAGGCGGCGTCGATCGTCTTGGGGTCGATCGCGGTGCGGGCCGTCTCGGTCGCGCCGTTGATGAACAGGTTGGTCAGCGACGGGGTGTAGCTGATCGTGCTGTTCGCGCCGGCTTCGAAGATCGACTGGACCAGGGCGGCGTCAACACCGGTGCCGGTGCCCTTATAGGGCGTGCTGTTGCACTGCATCACCACCGACAGGTAGCGCGGCTTGCCCGCATCCTGCAGCGTGGTGTCGGCGTCACGGACCGCAGCGGCACCGTTGATGCGCAGGCAGCTCTGGTTGGGGCTGACGATGATGCCGTTGACCAGGGCCAGGTCGGCACCGCCGCGCAGCAGCATCGCCGCGCCGTCGTCACCGGTGTTCGAACGTTGGATATGCGTGAAGTTGGCGACCTTCAGATACTGGCGGGGCAGGGCGTCCTCGCTGGCGTTGCTGTTGGTGGCCGAACCGTTCGAGTCGGTTTCGAGGAAGGTGTCACCGACATTATTGCCCTCGCGCTGGGCGGCGATGACGAACTGGGCGGTGCCGCGGAAGCCGACGTCGGTGTCGAGATTGTCGTCTTCGTTGCCGGTCAGCACCAGATATTTCATGTTGAAGCTGCCGCCGAACGCTTCGATGCCGTCGTCAGAGCTGTTGTGGACCTGGATATGGTCGATCACGGTGCCGCTGCCGACGCCCGAGGGGGTCAGGCCCTGCAGTTCCTTGCCGTCGGCGAGGACGAAGCCCGAATAGCGGATCTGGACATAGCTGAGACGACCCGAATTGTCGGTGTCGGTCGCGCCGCCGTACAGGGCGTTGCTGGTGCCTTCGGTGTCGCGTTCGCAGGCGGTGGTGCCCGGTGCGGCGGCCGGCGCCTGGCAATCGGTGATCTTCGCACGGCCGAGCAGCACGATGCCGCCCCACTGGCCCGACGACTGGTCGGTCGCAGCGCCGGTAACGTTTTCACGGCTGGTGAAGATGATCGGCGCGGTGGCGCTGCCGACGGCGCTGATCTTGTTGCCGCGGTTGACCGCCAGATAGGCGTTGCCGGTGCTGGCGAACACGACCACGCCCGGATCGATGCTGAGCGTCACGTCGGTATTGGTGCTGGCGGCGCCCTGGTCCGTGCCGACATCGACGCGGCCGGGCAGCGAGTAGATCACGCCGGTGGTCTTGGCGATCGCCGTGGTCGCGGTGAAGCGCGCCGGGAAAGCGCAGTTGCGCCAGGTGTTGGTGCCGTCCGTGATGGTGCCCAGATCGCTCAGCTGGTTCGGGCCGGCGATGGTCGGGCAGTTGGCCGCCGGCGTCACCGCAGTCGGCGTGGGGGTCGGCGTGGGCGTGGGGGTCGGCGTGGGGGTCGGCGTCGGCGTCGGGATGACGATGGTGCCTTCGCCCGGCGAAGCGATGTCGTCGGCGCCGCAGGCGCTCAGGCCCACGCAGGCGCAGCTCGCCATCAGGATCGTTTGGATACGGTTAATCTTGGCCATGTCGTCTCCGCTCCGGCCTGTTGCCGGGATTGTTGAAGTGCGGAGCGCAGGGGAATTTCGACTCGGACAACGCCCCCTGTCGCCCTCAGAACGGGCAGTTAGGCGCGGCACATGACAGGCTGATGCTGCTTCTATGACAATGGAGCGTCTTTAAAATGACAGTTTGGAGACAGCGACGACGTTTCCATGGTTAAGGCCGTTCGTGCTAAGGCGCGTGGCGCGCGGGACGCTGGCAGGAGATGGGCTTGCAACCGGAAATCGAACTGAAGCTGGACCTGGCGCCGGAAGCGGCGGACATGTTCGCGCAATGGCCGTCGCTGCCGGCCGATAGCCAGACGGCTGCGCTGCACGCCACCTATTTCGACACGCCCGATCATCAGCTCGGCAAACGGGGCATGAGCCTGCGCATCCGGCGGTCGGGCCGGCGGCGCGTCCAGACGGTGAAGGCCGATGGCCGCGATGGCGCGGGCCTGTTCGCGCGCGACGAATGGGAGATGCCGGTGCGCGGCGCCAAGCCGGTGCTGGACGCGCGCACGCCGGTCGTTGCGCTGCTGGGGGAAGCGGTGGCGGAAGTGGATAAGCTCTTTAGCGTCGATGTGCAGCGCCGGATGTGGGTGGTGTCGCAGGACAATGCGACGATCGAGCTGGTGCTGGATCGCGGGGCCATAATGGTGGCCGGGCGGGAACAGGCGATCTGCGAAATAGAGCTGGAACTGAAGGCGGGCGAACCGGCGGCGCTGTTCGCGCTGGCGCGGCGGATCGATGCAGACATCGCCGTGCGACCCGGCGTCCTGAGCAAGGCGGAGCGCGGCTATCGACTGACCGAGGCGCTGCCAGCCGCGATCAAGGCGGAGCCGGTGGCGCTCGATCCTTCCATGACGATTCGCCAGGCCTTCCTGCGGATCGGTGCGGCCTGCCTGCGTCATTATCGGCTGAACGAAGCGCTGCTGCTGGACCATTATACGCCCGAAGCGCTGCATCAGGCGCGAGTCGCGATCCGACGGCTGCGATCCGCGCTGAAATTGTTCGCGCCGCAGTTGCCGACGGCGGATCTTGCCCGCTTTCAGGGCGAATTGCGCTGGCTGGCCGCTGTGCTGGGCGAGGCGCGCGACCTGGACGTGCTGATGCCGCGGATCGCCGACGGCGCGATGCGCGCGCCGCTGGAAGGGGCGCAGGCGGCGGCGCACGATCATGTCCTGCAATGGCTGGCGTCTGCGCGGGTGCGGATGCTGCTGCTCGATCTTGTCGAATGGCTGGCGCTGGGCGCGGGCATGGGCGCGAAAGCCAGTCGGTCGGCCGCCCCTTTCGCCGCGACGCGCCTGCGCAGGCTGCGCAAGCGTATCGCCAAGGAGGGCAAGCCTATGGCGCGGCTGAGCGACGGAGCGCGTCATGAGGTGCGCAAGGATGCCAAGAAGCTGCGCTATGGCGCTGAATTCTTTGCCGGACTGTTCGATGAAAAAAAGAAGCATCGCCGCCGGCAAAAGGCATTTCTGGGCAAGCTGGAAGCCATGCAGGACGTGCTGGGTGCGCTCAACGATCTGGTCGCCACGCCCGCGATCCTGGCCCGCCATGGACTGCCGGGCGATATCGGAGCGGGCGGCGCGGAGAAGGCGGACCTGCTCGCCGCAGCGGCGCGCGCGCATGGCGAACTTGTCGATGCACGCCGTTTCTGGACCTGAGCCGCGTCAGCCCCAGGGGCGCTCGCGATACCATTTGGTGATGACATGCTTCACCCCCGACCGCACCTTCATGCCGTGATGGAGGCTGGCGGGGTTCGGCTCGCCCGATGCGTTGCGGTTGTTCCAGGCGAGTAATTTGCCGGTTTCCGGCTGGACGGTCTTGCCGATCTTGGTGAAGCGGGTCGCGCCGCCGGCCATGGGTTCGTTCAGATAGACCATCAACGTCCAGGTGCGATTGCCCGCCACCGAACAATATTTCGCATAATCCGACCCCTTCGGATCGAAATAGTCGGTATGCGCCTTGAATTCCTGGCCCACGTCGTAGCGCTGGCCCTGGATCGGTTCGCCATAGGGCGCGGCTATCCCCGCGAAAGCGTCCAGCCGCGCATTGATCGCGGCGACGAAAGGATCGGCATGATCGAGGTCGCAGGTCTCGCTGGTGCGAAAATAGCCGTCGCCATTGGCGTCCGCAATGGTGGACGGGCGCCGCTTGGCATCGATTCGCGCGATCAGCCCGGCGCATTCTTCCGCGTCCAGGAAATGGCGCTGGATGAAGAGCGTCAGTTCACGGTTGGGCACCCGCTGGATGCGCGGATGGGCGGCGATCCAGGCCGGGTCGGCATCGGTTGCCGTTGGTGCGGGGGGCGGGGCGGTCAGGTCCGTCATGGAAAATCCCGAAAGAAGCGAAGATGCGGAAGACGACGCCACAGCTATATTCCGGCCCCTAAAATGCAAGGCGCCAGTGACATGTCATATTACCGCAATATAACTGTCATGCAGCAGTAAGATCATCTGCCTAGCAGGCTCCCGAATGATTGGGGGCTTGGGGCAGCATCATGCGAGTGCCATTTAGCGACAGGATGCGCGGCTTCGGACGCGGGAAGACGGCGGCCATTCCCACGATCGACTGGCTTGGGCTGCTCGAACGGGTGTTGCTCGTCCTGCTGGCTTTGCAACTGGTACGGCTGGTCTGGGCGGTCGTGGCGCCGGTCGGCAGCTTCGGACCGTGGGAAGGGCGTCAGGCGCAGATATTGTCGCCCAGCGCGCGGCAGGCGCTGTTCGCCAGCTTCGATCCCTTTTTCCGCACGGGCGCGCCGCAACAGGCGGGCAGTGGCGTCGTCACTTCGCTGGCGCTGACGCTGTATGGCGTGCGGCTGAACGAAGGGTCGGGGCTTGGATCTGCCATCATCGCCGCGCCCGATGGGGTGCAGAACAGCTACGCCGTCGGCGATGAGATCCTGCCGGGCGTGGTGCTGAAGGCCGTGGCGTTCGATCATGTGACGATCGACCGGGGCGGCGCGGAAGAACAGATTTTCATCGACCAGTCGACCCCGGCCCCCGAAGCCGAACCCGCCGCTGCGGTCGCCTCGGTTCAGGGCGCTGGCTGGCAGAGCGCCGCCCCACCGCCACCCGCCGCACCCGGCGCCGGTCCGACCGTGGACAGCCTGAAGCGCGACATCGGTTTTGCCCCGCGGTTGCAGAACGGCCGTGTCACCGGCCTTGCGGTCATGGCCAAGGGGCCGACCTTCGCGGGCGCGGGCTTCCGGCCCGGCGACATCATCAGCCAGATCAATGGCCAGCCGATCGGATCGGCCGGCGACCTCCAGTCTCTCCAGAACCAGATCGCGCCCGGCGCGCGCCTTTCCCTCACCGTCGAGCGCGGCGCCGCCGTGGCATCGGTCAACATCATAGTGCAAGGCCAATGACCCGCAAACTCCTCCTTACCGCCGCCACCGCGCTCGCGCTCGCCACGCCCATCGCCGCGCCGCTCCTGGCGCAGCAGACGCTCAATGTGCGCGACGCCGACATCCGGGCCTTCATCCAGGATGCTGCGCGGGTGACCGGCCGCACCTTCATCATCGACAACAAGGTGCAGGGGAAGGTGTCGGTCGTGACCGACCGGCCGCTGTCGCGATCCGAATATTTCGAGATCGTGCTGTCCACCCTGCGGGCCAACGGCCTGGTGGCGGTCCCGGCGCCCGGCGGGGCCTATCGCATCCAGCCAGCCGATGGCGCTGCGGGCCAGCCGAGCAGCGTCGGACGCGCCGCCAATCGCAACAGCTTCGTGACGGAGGTGTTTCGCCTGCGCTCCATCGACGCGGCGAGCGCGCTGGAAACGCTGCGCCCGCTGGTCAGCAAGGAAGGCTCCGTCACCGCCAACCGCGCGGGCAACAGCGTGGTGGTGGCCGACTATGCCGACAATATCGCCCGCATCCGGCAGGTGATCGCCCGTATCGACCGCGATACGTCGTCGACGCAGATGGTGATGCTGAAAAATGCCGGCGCGCGCGAAATCGCGACCTCGCTCCAGGCGCTGGTGGCGAGTGGCGGGGGCGGGGAGAACGCCGCGCCGTCGGCCGCGACCGTGGTGCCGATCGACAGCAGCAACGCCGTTGCGATCCGCGGCGACGCCAATACCGTTGCGCGACTCGCCGCCATGGCGCGCCAGCTCGACCAGCAGGCGGCGAGCGGCACCGAAATCCGCGTCTACTGGCTGGAACATGCCGACGCCGAAAAGCTGCTGCCGGTATTGCAGCAGCTTGTGGGCCAATCGACCAGCCAACCGGTGACGGCTTCCACCCCGGCCGCCGGCGGGCAGGGCGGTGCGCCCGCAGCGCAGGCGGCTGCGCCGGTCGCGGCGGCATCCTCGTCCGCATCGAGCGGCGGCGGCATTTCCACCCGCGGCCCGGCGATCGTCACCCGTTACGAAGGCGCCAATGCGATCATCGTCGCGGCGAACAGCGACGTGCAGCGGATGCTGGGCGAAACCATCCGCCAGGTCGACACCCGGCGCGAACAGGTGCTGGTGGAGGCGATCATCGTCGAGATCAGCGACGCGGCCGCCAAGAAGCTGGGCGTGCAGTTCCTGCTCGGCAGCACATCGACCGGCTTCGCCGCGAGCAACTATTCCAACGCCTCGCCCAATCTGCTGACATTGGCGGGGGCCTATGGCGCGACGCAGCTCGGTACGACGACGACGACCGTGGTAGCGCCGGACGGTACTAAAACGACGACCGAGGTCCAGAATAGCGGCGACCTCGCGAGCAGCTTGCAGGAAGCGGCGATCAGCAGCCTGACCAGCGCAACCGGCGCGATTGCGGGGCTGGGCGGCAGCATCGGCAAGAACGGCATTTTCGGTGCGATCATCAATGCGGTCAAATCCGACACCGAAAGCAACCTGCTTTCCACGCCGTCCGTGATGACGCTGGACAATCAGAAGGCGTCGATCCTGGTCGGGCAGCAGGTGCCCGTTACCACCGGCGAGGCGCTGAGCCAGAATTTCGACAATCAGTTCCGTACCGTCCAGCGTCAGGATGTCGGCATCAAGCTGGAAGTGAAGCCGCAGATCAACACCGGCGGCGCGATCAAGCTGTTCCTGAAGCAGGAAGTGTCGAGCGTGGCCGGGCCGGTCAGCAACTCCAGCAGCGACCTCATCATCAACAAGCGCGAGATCGAGACGACCGTGACCGTCGATGACGGCGAGATACTGGCGCTGGGCGGCCTGCTGGACGATAATGAGCGCAAGACGATCGAACGCATCCCGCTGCTGTCCGATATTCCGGGGCTGGGCGAATTGTTCAAATCGCGCAGCAAGAGCCGGACCAAGACCAATTTGATGGTCTTCATCCGGCCGACCATTCTGCGGTCGAAGGAGGATGCGCAGCGGCTGACGCAGCAGCGCTACGGCTATGTCCGGGGTATGCAGTTGCAGCGCAATCCCGATGTCGAACCGACGATAGACGAACTGGTGCGCGACTATATGGGCGCGACCCCGCCGGTCGCGGCGCAGCCGGGCGATGCGGTGGTGCAGCCCGATGCGGCGCCCGCGCAGGTCATCGAACCCACCGTCCGCCAGTCGAGCGGCGTGGTGCGGCCGGTCGAAATACCGGCAAGCGGAGGGCGCAAGTGAGCGAACAGGCGCACACCGATATTAGCCCGCCCGCGCAGCCGCCGCGGCCCATCGACATACCTTATGTCTTCGCGCGCAGGCATGGCGTGGTCATGCTGCCGGTCGAGGGCGAGCGGCTGACCATAGCGGTGCGCGCGGGGAGCGATCCGCGCGTGCTGCTAGAGGTGCGGCGGCATCTGGCGCGCAGTTTCGACGTCATTTTCGTTGAACCGGCAGAGTTCGACCGGCACTTGTCGAACCATTATGCGATGGAGGGCAGCGCGGCGGCCATGGCCGGATCGCTGGAGGTCGGCGCGGACGAACTGGACATTTTGGCCGCCGACATTCCGACCGCCGACGACCTGCTCGACAGCGCCGACGATGCGCCCGCGATCCGGCTGATCAACGGCATCATCGCCGAAGCGGCGCGACAGGGCGTGTCGGACATCCATATCGAACCCTATGAAACCGGCCTGATCGTGCGGATGCGCGTGGACGGCGTGCTGCGCGAGACGCTGCGGATGCCGCCGCATGTCGCGCCGGTCGTCGTCAGCCGCATCAAGGTGATGGCGCGGCTTGACATCGCCGAACGGCGCGTGCCGCAGGACGGGCGCATCGGCCTGACGCTGGGCGGCAAGCTGCTCGATGTGCGCGTATCAACCCTGCCCAGTCGAGCGGGCGAGCGGGTCGTGCTGCGTATCCTGGACAAGGAAAATGCCGGGATCACGCTCGACCTGCTGGGCATGAACGGGGTGCCTGACCGCATCTTCCGCGAAGGATTGAGCGAACCCAACGGCATCATTCTGGTCACCGGGCCGACCGGGTCGGGCAAGACGACGACGCTCTATGCCGGCCTGCGCCAGCTCAACGACGGATCGCGCAATATTCTGACCGTCGAAGACCCGGTCGAATATGCGATGGAGGGCGTGGGCCAGACCCAGGTGAATGCCAAGGTCGGCCTGACCTTCGCGGCGGGCCTGCGCGCGATCCTGCGGCAAGATCCCGACGTCGTCATGGTCGGCGAAATCCGCGACCGGGAAACGGCGGAAATCGCCGTGCAGGCGTCGCTGACGGGGCATCTCGTCCTGTCCACCGTCCACACCAATGATGCGGTCGGCGCGATCACCCGGATGCGCGATATGCGGGTAGAACCCTTTCTGCTCGCCTCCACCCTGCGTGCGGTCATCGCCCAGCGGCTGGTTCGGCGGTTGTGCCAGAATTGCCGTGAACCGGTGCAGGCCGACAAATCGGCCAGCGCATTGCTGGGCTTCGACCCCGGTACGATCATCTATCGGGCGAAGGGCTGCGACGAATGCGGCGGCAGCGGCTATAAGGGCCGCATCGGCGTGTTCGAGGCGATCCGTGTGGACGACACCATCCGTCGCCTGATCAACGACGGCGGCGACGAATCGCTGATTGCGCGCCATGCCTTCCTGAATGCCCCGAATCTGGGATCGGCGGCGCGGGCGCTGGTGCGCGACGGCCAGACCACGGCGGAGGAAGCCATACGCGTGTCGCGCCGCGACGCGATCGAGGCGGAAACCATAGTCGATGGCTGATTTCGACTATAGCGCGATCGACCCGGCGGGCCGGGAGCGCAACGGCAGCATCAAGGCCGGGACGATCGAGGATGCGCGCGCCAAGCTGGATGCGCGCAAGATGTTCATCGTGCGGATCGAACCCGGCGCGGTGGAGACGGCGCGCAAGCGGGCGAGCCTGTCTCTGCGCACGCCGCGCCTCAGCCCCAAGGAACTGACGCTCTTCACGCGCCAATTGGCGACGCTGACCCAGGTCAGCCCGCTGGAGGAATCGCTGCGCACCATCGGTCGCCAGAGCGAGCAGGATCATGTCCGCGCGATCGTCGGGAAGGTCCATGGCGGGGTGATGGAAGGACGGCGGCTGGCCGATGCGCTGGGCGCGGAGCCGAAAAGCTTCCCGCCGCTCTATCGCGCGATGATCTCGGCCGGTGAAAGCTCCGGCAGCCTGCCCACCATCATGGAGCGCCTGTCCGACCTGATGGAACGGCAGGCGGTGATGCGGTCGAAGGTGCTGACCGCCATCGCCTATCCGTCGGTGCTGGCAACTTTTGCCGTGTTCGTGGTTGCGGCGCTGATGATTTTCGTCGTGCCCAAGGTGGTGGAGCAGTTCGACACGGTCGGACAGGAATTGCCGCTGCTGACCCGGATCGTCATGGCGATATCGGCTTTTCTGGCCGCCTATTGGTGGCTGCTGCTGATTGCGATGCTGCTGGCCGGCTTCGGTTTCTGGCGCGCGTTGAAGAATGACGGCTTTCGCTATCGCTTTGACGCGATGCTGCTGGGGCTGCCCGTGCTGGGCAGGTTGATCCGTGACCTGCATGCCGCGCGGATGGCGCGCACCCTGTCCACCATGGTCGCCAGCCGCCTGCCGCTGATGGAAGGGCTGACGCTCACCGCCAACACGGTCCATAATCGCGTGCTGCGCAAGGCGTCGGACGAGATTGTAGAGGCGATCCGGGGCGGCGGCAGCCTGTCCGCGGCGCTGCGCCGGGCGGGCGTGTTTCCCCCGCTGCTGGTCTATCTGGCGGCGAGCGGCGAAAGCGCCGGGCGGCTCGACACCATGCTGGAGCGCGCGGCCGATTATCTGGAACGGGAATTCGACGCCTTCACCTCGACCGCGCTTGCCATGCTGGAGCCGATCATCATCATACTGATGGGGGGCATCGTCGCCGTCATCATCCTGTCCATCCTGCTGCCGATCCTGCAGCTGCAAAGCCTCACCGGGGCTTGAAGGAGTTGAATATGTTCAATCTAAAATCCGTTCGGGCTGAGCTTGTCGAAGCCCTCTCTGGCTTCAAAACAAAAGAAAAGCCCTTCGTCAAGCTCAGCGCGAACGGAGACGAGACGTCAGGTGAAGCCGGCTTCACGCTGGTCGAGCTGATGGTCGTCATCGTCATCATCGGCTTGCTGGCGACGATCGTGGCGATCAATGTCATCCCTGCGACCGATACGGCTCGCGTCGAAAAGGCGAAGGCGGACATCGCCACCATCGAACAGGCGCTGGAGCAGTATCGGCTCGATAACCTGACCTACCCGGCGGGATCGGACGGGTTGCAGGCCTTGCTCAACCCGCCCGCCTCGCTGGCGCAGCCGCAGCGCTATCGCCGCGGCGGCTATATCAAGAAGCTGCCCGACGATCCGTGGGGCCGCGCCTATGTCTACACCGTGCCGGGCCGCAAGGGCGCGTTCGACATCAGTTCGCTGGGCGCGGACGGCCAGCCGGGCGGCGAGAGTGAAAATGCGGATATTTATTCCAGCGAACTCTGAAGAGAGCGGTTTCACCCTGCTGGAGCTGATGGTCGTGCTGACGATCATCGGCTTCATTTCGGCTGCCGTCGTGCTCGCCATCCCCGATCCGCGCGGACGCGTGATCGAGGATGCCGACCGCTTCGCCGCGCGCGTTGCCGCCGCGCGCGACGAAGCGGTCGTGACCGCGCGCCCGATGGGCCTGTGGGTGTCGGCATCCGGCTATGGCTTCCAGCGTCGCGAGGGAGGGCAATGGACGCCGCTGGAGGACAAACCCTTCGTCACCGCCAATTGGAAGAGCGGCACCCGCGCTCTGGTGGGCAAGGATGGCCGCCAGCAGATCGCCTTCGACGGCACCGGCCTGCCCACCGATCCGCTGACCGTCACTCTGGCGCGCGAAGGCGAACGGGTGTCGGTGACCGTCGACATGGCGGGGAAGGTCATGGTCGGTGGGTAATGGAAGACACAATGACGAGGGCTTTACGCTCCTCGAAATGCTGGTCGCGCTGGCGGTGTTCAGCCTCGCCGCGCTGGCGCTGGTGCGGTTGCAGGGCGTGACGCTGCGCACCGCCGCCGATCTCGACAGCAAAGCGCTGGGCCAGATCGTCGCGCGCAACCTGATGGTCGACGTGCAGACCGATCCGCTCCCACCATCGGTGGGCGAGGAGGCTGGCGATGTCGACAATGGCGGGCGGCGCTGGCACTGGAGCCGGACCGTCAAGCCGACCGACGACCGGCGGCTGTTGCAGGTCGACCTGACCGTCGATGGCCAGCCGGGCGCTTCGCCGGTGGTGCTCAGCTTCGTGCGGACGGTCGAGTGATGGCGCGCTTCCAACCTCCGTTCGGGCGTGAGGACGGCTTCACGTTTTCCGGGCGTTCCGCCGAACACGGCTTCACGTTTCCGGGGCGTTCCGCCGAACAGGGCTTCACGCTGATCGAGCTGCTCGTCGCCCTGATGATTTTTGCCCTGCTGGCGGGGGCGGGCGTGCTGCTGTTGGGCAACAGCGTTTCAGCGCAGGCGCAAATCAAGGCGCGGCTGGACGATATGGCGGCGGTGCAGCGCGCGGGCGGGGCGCTGGCCGGCGACCTGGGGCAGGCGGTGCCGCGTATCACGCGGACCGAGGCCGGCACCCTGGCGCCCGCCTTCTGGGCCCATCAGGACGGCGAGAGCCAGCCGGTGATGCAGTTCGTGCGCGGTGGATGGGACAATCTGGGCGAGTTGCCCCGGCCATCCTTGCAGAAGGTCGAATATTGGGTGCGGCAGGGGCGGCTGGAACGACGCACTTACGCCCAGCTCGACGGCGCGGCGGGCGACGATCCGGCTGCGCTGCTGGAGAATGTCGAGGCGGTCGTGCTGCGCTTTCGGGACGCGCAGGGCAAATGGCGGGAGGATTGGACCCCGACCCAGCCCGACCTGTTGCCCCGTGCGGTCGAAATGACGGTGACGCGCACCGGCGAACCGCCGGTCATGCTGCGCTTTCTGGTCGCGCCCGGCCCGGTGGAAAAGCTGGAGGTCGCGGCCGGTGCCTGATCCTCTTTCGAGCGTTCCGCCGTACACGGCTTCACGGGGCACCAAAAACGAACGGGGCGCCGCGTTGCTGACCGTGCTGCTGCTGATAGCGGTCATGGCCGTGGTCGCCGCGACCGCGCTGGAGCGGGTCGCACTGGCGACGCGGATGACCGGCAATGGCGGCGCCGTGGACCAGGGCCGCGCCTATGCCGATGCCGCGACGGAAATGGCCCGGCTGCGCATCGCCGACCTGACCGAATCGAACCCGGCCAGGATCACGCTGGCGGGCGGATGGATGGGCACGCCGCAGAGCCTGCCGGTGCCGGGGGGTATCGCGACCGCGCGGGTGACGGACGCGGGCAATTGCTTCAACCTCAACAGCGTCGTCAGCGGCGAGAGCGAAACAAGTCTGAAGGTGCGGCCGATCGGCGTCGGTCAGTTTCAGGGTTTGTTGCAGGCGCTGGGCGTGGATGCGCGACAGGCGCAGGCCGCGGCGGCGAGCCTGGCCGACTGGATCGACACCGACAGTGCGCCCCAGCCCGGCGGGGCCGAGGATGAGACCTATGCGCGGATGGAGCGGCCCTATCGCGCCGCCAACCGCATGATGGTGGACGCCAGCGAATTGCGCGCAGTCAGCGGGATCAGCCCCGCCATCTACGCGCTGGCGCGGCCATGGATTTGCGCCCTGCCGGTCACGACGCTGTCGCCGATCAACATCAATACGCTGTTGCCCGATCAGGCGCCGTTGTTCGCGATGCTGATGCCAGGACAATTGAGCGTCGGCCAGGCACGGCAACTGCTGGCGCAACGGCCAGCGGACGGCTACGGCAGCACGGTGCAATTCTGGGCCTTGCCTTCGCTTGCCGGGCTTTCGCCGATGACCGAGGTGCAGGAACAGGTGAAATTGACGACGGGATTTTTCGGAGTGGACGTGTCGGTGGATGTCGGGGGAACGCAGGTGGTGGAGCGGGCGCTGATCGATGCGCGGCAAAGCCCGGCGACGCTGGTGCGTCGCAGCTGGGGAGCGGGGGCATGAGCAGTCGCGACGCCCTGATCGTCATCCTGCCCGAAGCGGCAGGCGCGGAACCCCATTGGATGCGGGTGGTGGACGGCGCGCTGGTCCAGTCGGGCATGGGCGCCAACTGGCTGGCGGCTTGCGGCATCGCCGCGCTGCCCGATCAGGCGCGGGTCATGCTGGTGCCGCCGGCGGCGCTGGTGACGTTGTATTGGACGGACTATCCCGACCTGCCGGTGCGGCAGGGGCGCGCGGCGGCACGGCTGGCGGCACTCGCCGGCGGACTGATGCCGTCCGACCAGCTGTTCGCCGCAACCGACGCCAATGAAGATCCCGCCCGCCCGCATATCGTCGCGGTGACGAGCCGCGCCGACATGCAGCATTGGCTGCTCTGGGCGCAGCATCACGGGCTGGACCCCGACATCATCGTGCCGGCGCCGCTGCTGTTGCCGGAGCCGGAACCGGAGTGCGGCTTTGCCCGCGGCCTGATAGCCGGCGACATGGTGTTGCGCGGCATCGACATGGCGCTCACCGGCGATATGGCGTTGCCGGCACTGATCGCCGACGCGCCGATCATCGACGTGTCGCCGGGGTTGATCGAAGGGCGGGCGATCGCCGCGCTGGACGCGCCGCCGCTCGATCTGCGGCAGGGTGATTTCGCCAAGCGCGTCCGCCGCGCGATGGACGGTCGCATGATCGGCCGCATCGCGCTGTGGAGCGGACTGATCCTGTTCGTGAGCCTCGCCATCGCCCTGATCGGCATCGCCAAGCAGCATATGGAAGCGAGCCGACTGGACCGCGAAAGCCTGGCGCTGGCGCAGCAGGTGACGCCCGGCGCCACCGATGCGGTGCAGGCGCTGACGGAAATGGAGGGCAAGCTGGCCGCGCGGGGCGCGGGCGGGCGCGCCTTCACCGCGCCGGTGGCGGGAGTGCTGGCGGCGATGCAGGATGCGCCGGGCGTGGCGCTGACCAGCCTATCGCGCGATCCCGACGGCATGGTCCGCGCAACCCTGGCCGCGGCCAAGGCGGACGACATCAACATCGTGCTGCTGGCGTTGCAGGCGGCCGGTTTCACGATCACGGCGACTCCGTCCCAGGAACCGGGCGGACGAACGCTGGCAGATATCACGGTGCGGTCATGATGGAACGGTTGGGCACATATTGGGCGGAACGCTCGACCCGCGAGCAATGGATGCTGGGCGTCATGTTCGCGCTGCTGGCGGTCGTGATCCTGTGGTTTGGCGTCGCCATGCCGCTCGACCGGACGCAGCGCAGCGCGCGCGATACGCTCAATGAGGCGACTGACCGCAATGCGGCGGTGCGCGTCGCGGTGAAGCAGCTCAAGGCTTTGCCGCGCAACGCCGTCGTCACAGGACCGGTCGCGCCGGTCGACCAGTTCGTCGGCCAGAGCGCGGGCGAGGCCGGGCTGACGCTGGAACGGGCGCAGGCGCAGGGCGGCGACCGGATCGACATCGCCATCGCTTCGGTGCGGCCGGTCGCGCTCTTTTCCTGGCTCGCCGCGCTGGAGGCGCAGGGCATCCGGGTGGACACGATGAGCGCGCGGCCATCGCCCACGGCGGGCAGCGTTTCGGTACAGGCGGTGTTGGTGCGGGGAGAGGGACAATGATGGGCCTGTCCCTGTCACGCCGGATGCGGATCATCCTGGTCGTAACGCTGGCGCTGGGACTGCTGCTGTTCCTGCCGATGCGGGTCGCGCTGGGCCTGGCCGGGCTGGAGCGGCTGGGCATTGCGGCGCGGGAAGTGCGCGGAACGGTGTGGAGCGGGCGGATCGACCAGTTGATGCTCGGCAATATGCCGCTCGGCAGCGTGCGGGCCGGGTTGTCGCCCGTCGCCCTGCTCGTGGGGCATGCGCGATTCGATGTCGCGCGGGTCAAGGGGCTGGCGGATGACATTCAGGGCGCCTTGACGGTCGGTTTCGGCCGCATCGGTGTGGACGACGTCACCGGCGCGGTGCCGCTTGGTCGCACCTTCGCGCCGCTGCCGGTCGGCAGCCTGATGCTGGAGGATGTCAGCGCCTATTATACGGGCGATCGCTGCGGCCATGCCGAAGGCCGGGTGCGGGCGCGGATGGCGGGGCAATTTCCCGGCCTGAACCTGACGCAGGGGCTGTCGGGTATGGTCAGTTGCGACGGCGAGGCGCTGTTGCTGCCGTTGGTCAGCCAGTCGGGCTTGGAGAAGATCACTCTGCGTATCTGGCGATCAGGGCGCTATGCGGCCGAAATGCGCGTCGAAACCGCTGATCCGACGCTGGCGGCGACTTTGGGCCAGGCCGGTTTCGCCGGCGTCGGCAACGTCCAGTTGCTGAAGGTCGAAGGGACGTTGTGATCCAGCCGATCGCGGCGCTGGCCGGCGCGCTGGTCGGCGCAATCCTGGGCAGCTTTCTCGCCACGCTGATCCTGCGCTGGCCGCAGGGGCGGGGCGTGGTCGGCGGCCGATCGGCCTGCGACGGCTGCGGCCGGACCCTGGCGGTGCGCGACCTGATTCCGTTGATGAGTGCGCTGGTCCAGCGAGGGCGTTGTCGCACTTGCGGCGCACATATCGACCCGCTGCATGGCCGGGTGGAGGCGGGATGCGCGATCATCGGCGCACTGGCGATCGGTGGGATGCCGGATTTGGGGGGCGTAGGCTGGGCGATGCTCGGCTGGACGCTGCTGACGCTGGCGATCCTGGATTGGCGGCATTTCTGGCTGCCAGATGCGCTGACCCTGACACTGGCCTTTCTTGGCCTTACCATCGGCATGTGGGCGACTGATGTCATCCTGATGGATCGCGTCATCGGCGCGGCGATCGGCTATGGCATATTGCTGGCCATATCGCTGGGCTATCGGGCGCTGCGCGGGCGCAATGGCCTGGGCCTGGGCGATGCCAAGCTGCTCGGTGCGCTTGGCGCATGGTTTGGCTGGCAGGCGCTGCCTTTCATCCTGCTGATCGCATCGATGCTGGGGCTGGCGGTGATGCTCGTCAGCGGACGGGTGAAGAGCCGGACCGCGCAAGCGCCGCTCGGCACCTTTCTGGCGCTGGCTGCCTTGCCGGCGTGGATCATCGTCCTGCGACTATTTTAAAGCGGTGGTCGGGGAGACAGGATTCGAACCTGCGACATCCTGCTCCCAAAGCAGGCGCGCTACCAGACTGCGCTACTCCCCGACGAGGGGCGGCCTTAGCGGGGAAGCGCGCGTCCCGTCAATCGCCGATCGCGCGGATCAGTGAAAGAACAGCCACAATAGCAAAATGATGGGGATAGGCACGCCTAGCAGCCACAATAATATGCCCTTGCCCATGTCGACTTCTCCTTTGTTGTCGGGGATAAAACCGGTGGAGAGCCGCGGATGTTCCGTTGGGCAATTATGCAAAATGTCGGCGCAAACAAAAAGGGCGGGCCGTTAAGGCCCGCCCTTCGAGAATCTCGCAAATGCGAAGATTACATCGCGTTCGCGGCGTTGTTCGCAACGTTCGCGGCGTTGTCAGCAGCGTTGGCAGCATTTTCAGCAGCGTTGGCGGCGTTCTCGACAACGTTCTCGACGACGGCGTTCGAAGCGTTCGCGGTCTCGTTGGCCGGCTTCTCACCGCAAGCGGCGAGGGCCATCAGGCTGGCCGAAGCGAAAACAGCAGCGATCTTCTTCATTGTGTACGGCTCCCATAGCATTATGCCGCGTCTGGCACGTTACAAATGTGACCCTACGCGAGCGACCCGCATTAACGTGTGCGATGCACAAATCAATGCTTTTCTGCGCCGGTGAAACGATGGAATCACGCGACAGGGCGTTGTCTACTATAAAAGTTCAGTTAACGCCCATGGATTCTGATGCATTGGCCACCGCATCGAGCGTCACCGCCCAGGCCGCGACATTCTGCCGCAACTGGTCCGGATGGACCTTGTCCAGCGTATCGTCGGGCGTGTGGTGCAGGTCGAAATAGCGGGTGCCGTCCTGCTGAAGATCGATCACCGGCACCCCGGCCTTCACCAGCGGCGCGATATCGGCGCCGCCGCCCGCTTCCTGCGTGCTGGCGCCGACGCCCAGCGGCGCGAGCGCGCCGGCGATGCGCCTGGCCAACGCCTCATGTCCTTGCGGCAGTTTGAAATCGACGCGCCAGATGCGGTCCGCGCCGAAATCCGATTCGATCGCCAGCGCATGTTTCTCCGTTCCATGCGCCTTATAATAAGCGCGTGCGCCGTCGCCGCCGACTTCCTCCGCGCCCGCCATCAGCACGCGGATGGTGCGGCGGGGCTGGCCCGTTTTGGCGATCTGCAACGCGGCAGCCGTTGCGATGCCGCATCCGGTTGCGTCGTCGATCGCGCCCGTGCCCTGGTCCCAACTGTCGAGGTGGCAGGCGGCCACGACCACGCCCGCCGCCGGATCGCTGCCGGGAATTTCGGCGATGACGTTGCCGGACGGCTGGTCCTTCAGCATCCTGGACGTCAGCGTCAGATGCACCGTCACCGGCTGGCCGCGCGCGATCACGCGGGCGAGCTGTTCGGCGTCCGGCACGGTGAGCGCCGCGGCGGGGATCGGCGTCACGCCGTCCGCCCACATCTGCACGCCGGTATGCGGCACGCGATGATGATCGGTGCCGATCGACCGGATCAGGATCGCGATCGCGCCCTTTTTCGACGCGATGCTCGGTCCCTGCCGCCGCGCCGCACCGAAATAACCATAGGAAGAGCCGTCCTGCGTCGCCTTCATGCCATGATCGACAAAGGCGATCTTGCCCTTGAGTGCGGCGGCAGGCGCGGCTTCCAGATCGGCCATGCTGGGGAAATAGACGATTTCGCCCTCGATCCCCTTGTCGCTGGTCGACCCGCTATTGCCGAGCGCCGCCAGCACCAGATTTTGCGGGAAGGGCGAGAGGATGCGTGCTTCGTCACGTTCGCGCACCCATACCGGCATAGTATAAGGTTCCGCGCGGACATTGGAAAAGCCGAGCGCTTTGAGCTTCGCTACCGCCCATTCGCGCGCGCGGGCCTCTTGCGGCGTCCCGGCCGGGCGCGGGCCGACTTCGGTCGTCAGCCCTTCAGTAAAGTCGAAGGCGACATCGTCCTTCAGCGCCGCTTCGCGAATCGCGGCGCTGTCGGCGGGTGCGGCCAGGGCGATGGGCGGGGTGAAAATGCTGCCAAGGAGAAGGGCGGCCAGCGTGCCCGATCGGATTTTCTGCATGGGTGGAAGCGTAGCGAGCCATCACCCATTTGCCAATGCGTCCCGCCTCCGCTAACTCCGCGCCAAATCCTCTTATCCTACCGTTGGAGCTGCCCGAACATGTCCGCCTCCTCGCAATATGCCTATGTCATGAAGAGCATGACGAAGACCTTCCCCGGCGCGGCCAAGCCGGTGCTGAGCAACATCAACCTGCAATTCTACCGCGGCTCGAAGATCGGCATCGTCGGTCCCAACGGTGCGGGCAAATCCACTCTCATCAAGATCATGGCGGGGATCGACACCGACTTTTCCGGTGAAGCCTGGCCGGGCGAAAATATCACGGTCGGCTATCTGCCGCAGGAGCCGCAGCTCGATCCGAACAAGACCGTGCTGGAAAACGTCAAGGACGGCGCACGCGAAACCGCGGACAAGCTGGACCGCTTCAACGAGATCAGCGCCATCATGGGCGACCCGCCGGAAGACGTCGATTTCGACGCGCTGATGGAGGAAATGGGCACGCTCCAGGAACAGATCGACGCCGTCGATGGCTGGTCGCTCGACAGCCAGCTCGAACTGGCGATGGAAGCGCTGCGCTGCCCGCCCTCGGACTGGTCGGTGGAAAGCCTGTCGGGCGGTGAAAAGCGCCGTATCGCGCTGACCCGCCTGCTGATCCAGAAGCCGGACATCCTGCTGCTCGACGAACCGACCAACCATCTGGATGCCGAAAGCGTCACCTGGCTGGAAAATCATCTGAAGGAATATGCCGGGTCGGTGCTGATGATCACCCACGACCGCTATTTCCTCGACAATGTGGTCGGCTGGATTCTGGAACTCGATCGTGGAAAATATTTCCCCTACGAAGGCAACTACTCCACCTATCTGGAGAAGAAGTCGAAGCGCCTGGAGCAGGAAGACCGCGAGGCGACCGGCCGCCAGAAGGCGATCAACGACGAACTGGAATGGATTCGTCAGGGCACCAAGGGCCGCCAGACCAAGTCAAAGGCGCGTATCAAGAAGTTCGAGGAACTGGTCGCGGGCCAGAATAACCGCTCGCCCGGCAAGGCGCAGATCGTCATCCAGGTGCCCGAGCGTCTGGGCGGCAAGGTGATCGAGTTCAAGGGCATCACCAAGGCATTCGGCGACAAGCTGCTGTTCGAGGATCTGTCCTTCCTGCTGCCGCCGGGCGGCATCGTCGGCGTGATCGGCCCGAACGGCGCGGGCAAGTCCACCCTGTTCAAGCTCATCACCGGCCAGGAAACCCCGGACGCAGGCGAGATCGACATCGGCACGACCGTCCGCCTGGGCTTTGTCGACCAGAGCCGCGATCATCTCGACGGGTCGAAGAACGTCTGGGAGGAAGTGTCCGATGGTCTCGACTATGTGAAGGTCAATGGCCACGACATGTCGACGCGCGCCTATGTCGGCGCCTTCAACTTCAAGGGGCAGGACCAGCAGAAGAATGTCGGAAAGCTGTCGGGCGGTGAACGCAACCGCGTCCATATCGCCAAGATGCTGAAGCGCGGCGGCAATGTGCTGCTGCTCGACGAACCAACCAACGACCTGGACGTCGAAACGCTGGGCGCGCTGGAAGAAGCGATCGAAAATTTCGCGGGCTGCGCCGTGGTCATCAGCCATGACCGCTTCTTCCTCGATCGCCTCGCCACCCATATCCTGGCGTTCGAAGGCAACAGCCATGTCGAATGGTTCGAAGGCAATTTCGAAGCCTATGAGGAAGACAAGCGCCGCCGCCTGGGCGACGCCGCCGATCGCCCGACCGCGCTGGCCTATAAGAAGCTGACGCGCTGATGCGCGCCGTGGCAAGGTTACGATTGCAGTTTTTGCAATCGTAACCTTGCCGTTCGCACTTGCGATGGTGGCGCTAACATTTCATAGGGAGCGAGCCTTTCAGGCATCCTCTCCTAAAACTTTACGGGCTGGTCCTTCATGGATCGGCCCTTTTTTTGTCTGTCGCCCGTCCGAAGCGTCCGTGTTCCCGCTCAGGCGGGAGTGCGCTGCGCTAGGCAGACTAAGCCGGGACAGGGCAGCCGACAGGAGGCGGTCCCAGCGCAGGATTCTTCAGAAAATCCCCGTCCGTCAGCAAATCAAGAAATGCCAGCAGCGCGGGCATGTCGATGCCGGTCAGATGCGCGGCGGCATGGCGGCGAATCGCGCCGTCGATGCTGTCGGCCTTGCCATCGTGCAGCCATGGCCCGGTAACCGCGACATTGCGCAGCGATGGGGTGCGGAACTGTTCGGGCGGCGGCTCGAAACCTGGGGGCGGCGGTTTGCCGCCATAGGCCGGATCGTCCGATTCGCGGGGCGCTGCCGTGCCGACATAATGGACCTTGCCATCGGTCAGGTCCGGGCCGCTATGGCAGGATGCGCAGCCCGACGCCTTGAACTGCGCCGCGCCCTTGGCGGCAAGCGGCGTCAGCGCACCGCGATCATAGGCGCTGCCGAACGAGATCATGGTGCGCTGGAACGCGCCCAGCGCCGCCGTCACCCTGGCGAAATCCGCGGCCCCCTTTGCGCCGGGAAAGGCCTGCGCGAACATCCGGCGATAGCAGGGATCGGCGTCTAGCCGCGTGGCCAGGTCGTGCTCGCGGTCGCCCAAGCCCATTTCCACCGGCTTGGTCCCGGTCATCGGCACCATCGCCTGCGCCTCCAGCGTGGTGATCCCCGCATCGGTCCAGGTGAGGCCGCTGCGCCAGCCGACATTGGCAAGCCCCGGCACGTTGCGCACGCCCATGTCGCCGGTCACGCCGACATGGGTGGGCAGGCCGTCGGTAAAGCCGCGCGCCTGTTGGTGGCAATCGGCGCAGGCCATGCTACCATCATGCGACAGCGCGCGATCGTAGAAGAGGCGGCGGCCCAGCGCGACCTTGGCCGCGCTCATGCCATTTTCGGCGGGCAGGGCGGGGGCGCTGACCCCGGCAGGGAAGCTGGGCCAGCGCCAGTCCGTCCGCGCGCCCATCGCGCCGGACGCCAGCACGAGCGCGCCGATGATCCCTGCTATGCCAACCCGCATCGCCATTCCCCCTGTGCCGCGCACGACGAACGAACGCTGGCTTATCCGCAGGGCGAGGGCAAGGGTGGGGGATAGGGGGGGATGGCGGGGGCGCCATTTCCGCGACCCGAAGGGCGGCTGTCGGTCAACGCGGAGATCCATCTCCCGCCTTTCCAGCTTGTTGCGAGCGTGCGAGATGGGTTGCCGCCTTCGCTGGAAGGACGAATTGGGTGGAAAGCTGAAGTTTCAGATATCGTCATGCTGAACTTGTTTCAGCATCCATGGTGCCACATGGACCGTTGCTCTATCTGAAGAAATGGATCCTGAAACAAGTTCAGGGTGACGATGCTTAAGAGGACCGCCCTTGGTCGTTAGTAGACGCCTGCAGCCTCAAAGCGTCCCCCGCTTCTCGAACCCGCTCAGCCCCTCGCCCCCCACCTCGACGACATCAATCCGCGCCACCTTAGCCGCTGGTGGCCCATCGTGCGCCAGCACAATAAACCGCGCCACCACCGCCGCCTCGCCCTCCACCAGCGCCTCAACGCAGCCGTCTGCGCGGTTACGGACCCAGCCGGCCAATCCCAGCCTGCGCGCCGTTTCGACCGTCCAGGCGCGATACCACACGCCCTGGACCCGGCCATGGATCATCAGGTGACGCGCCACCTGCAGCATCACTTGACCCGCTTGATCCAGGTCTGCCCGCCTTCGCGGACTTCGGTGATGAAATTGGGGATGGCGGCGACCAGGTCGGACAGGCGCTTATAGCCATAATTGCGCACGTCGAAACTGGAACGGTTACCGACCCGCTGACCGACCGGCCCTAGCGCCACGAAGCCGCGCTCGTCGCGCTTCGCCTCGTCATAGGCGTCGATCAGCAGGCGCACGACTTCGGCGTCCACCGTCTTGCTGGGGGGCGGCGTGGCGGGTGCGGGCGCGGCGGGCGCAGCGACCCCCTTGGCGGGGGGCGTCTGCTGCGGCGTGGTCGCCTTGGCCTGCGCGGCTTTGGCCGGGGCTGCCGCCTTGGCCGGGGCCTTGGCCAGCACGGGCACTTCTGCGGGTTTCAGCGCCGCGACATTGAGGAACCGCGTGCAGGCGCGGCGGAAGCCTTCGGGGGTGTTCGCCGATCCAAAGCCGTAGACCGGGATGCCCTGCTGGCGGATGCGGGTCGCCAGCGGGGTGAAGTCGCTGTCGCTGGACATCAGGCCGAACCCGTCGACCCGGCCCGACGCCATCAGGTCCATGGCGTCGATCGTCATCTTCATGTCGGTGGCGTTTTTGCCCTTGGTCAGGTCGAACTGCTGCTGCGGTTCGATCGCGTGCGCGACCGACAGCGCCGCCCAGGTCTTGAGTGTCGCCTTGCTCCAATTGCCATAGGCGCGGCGGATATTGACCGTGCCCAGTTCCGCCAGCACGGTCATGACCGAATCGAAATGGGCCGCCGACGCATTGTCCGCATCGATCAGCAGGGCGATATTGCCCCGGCCTTCCTGTAAAAAAGCCATGCCGCCTGCTCCCTTCATGCGGGCGAGAAGGCGCCGCTATCCTCATCCAAAATGTTCAGCACGCCGTCGGCGATGGCGAAGAAACTGCCGACCAGCTTCAATTCGCCATTACGCTCCTTGGACCGGACGCAGGGGAAGGTGCGCAGATTGGCGAGGCTGACCTTCACCGCTTCCTGCTCCATCGCCCGTTCGACGGTACGGTCGCGCTGGTCGCCATATTGGCCGACCACCACGTCGCGGGCATCGTCCAGCAATTCGATCCAGTTATGGATGAAGCCGCCTTCGCCCGGCGGCGCATTCTTCAGATCCTGACTGAGCGCCGCCTTGCAACCCCCACATTTGCCATGGCCCATGACAACGATCTCGCCAACCTTGAGCACCTGCACCGCAAATTCCAGCGCCGCCGACACGCCATGATGACCCGGATTGGTTTCGAACGGCGGCACCAGCGCGGCGACGTTGCGCACGACGAAGATTTCGCCGGGGCTGGTGTCGAAAATCTGCGCAGGATCGACCCGGCTGTCGGAACAGGCGATCACCATCACCCTGGGGCTCTGCCCCTCGTTGAGTTCGTCCCATCGCGCCCGCTGCTGGTTCCAGCCGGTGTCGCGGAAACGGCGATAGCCCTGAAGCATGTCGGAAAAGTCTGTCATGGCGAGCGATGTGCCGCACAAATAGGGGGCTGGCAAGAGCGAGCCTGCGTCGCTATCTGGGGCGCATGAACGACATCAGCCCGATCCCCGTGCCCGGTCAGCCCGCCAGTCCGGAACGCGCCCGCAAGCCCGACTGGATTCGCGTCAAGGCGCCGACCAGCCCCGCCTATCATGAAACGCGCAAGCTGATGCGCGACAAGGGGCTGAATACGGTCTGCGAAGAAGCGGCCTGCCCGAATATCGGGGAATGCTGGACCAAGAAGCACGCCACGGTGATGATCCTGGGCGACGTCTGCACCCGCGCCTGCGCCTTTTGCAACGTCAAGACCGGGATGCCGCGGAAGGTCGATGTCAACGAACCGCAGAATCTGGCCGATGCCTGCGCCGAAATGGGGCTGGAACATATCGTCATCACCTCGGTCGACCGCGACGACCTGCCCGACGGCGGCGCATCGCAGTTCGTCAAGGTGATCGAGGCGCTGCGCCGCACGACTCCGAACACGACGATCGAAATCCTGACCCCAGACTTCCGCAACAAGCATGAGCGCGCCGTCGAGATGATCGTCGCCGCGCGGCCGGACGTCTATAACCATAATCTGGAGACGGTCCCGCGCCTCTACCCGACCATCCGCCCCGGCGCGCGCTATTATGCGTCGCTGCGCCTGCTCGAGTCGGTCAAGAAGCTCGACCCGTCCATCTTCACCAAGTCGGGCATCATGCTGGGCCTGGGCGAGGAAAGGCTGGAGGTCCATCAGGTGATGGACGACATGCGGTCGGCCGACATCGATTTCCTGACTATGGGGCAATATCTGCAACCCACGCCCAAGCACGCCAAGGTGATCGACTTCGTCACCCCGGCGGCGTTCAACAGCTATGCCGGCATCGCGCGGGCCAAGGGCTTCCTGCAGGTCGCATCGTCGCCGCTGACACGGTCGAGCTATCATGCCGGCAAGGATTTCGCGGAAATGCGTGCCGCGCGGGAGGCCAAACTGGCCAAGGCGGCGGCGAAGGCCTGACGTCCAGATGCCCAAGCATGAAGAAACGCGGCAGCTTCCCTATACGCCGACGCAGATGTTCGACCTCGTGTCCGACGTCGCCGCCTATCCGCAATTCCTGCCCTGGATCAGCGCGATCCGCGTCCGGTCCGACAGCGATACGGAGATGGTCGCCGACATGATCGTCGGCTTCAAGGGCGTGAAGGAAAGCTTCACCTCGCGCGTCCATAAACATCGGCCCGACCATGTCCGTGTCGACTATCTCGATGGGCCGCTCAAGCATCTCCACAATGAGTGGCGCTTCCGCGACGACGGGCAGGGGGGCGTGCTGGTCGATTTCGAGGTCGAGTTCGAATTCAAGAACCGGCTGTTCGAAATGCTGGCCGGCCAGTTTTTCGACAAGGCGCTGCGCAAGATGATCGGCGCGTTCGAAACCCGCGCCGCGCAACTCTATGGGGCCGAGTCGGGCAACAGCAGTTCCAGCGCGCACAGCGCCGCCTGAAGCCGCACGCCGCCACGGCCATCATTGTCGAAATGGCGCATGTCGGCGACGACCTTGTCGGCCGCGGCGCCGCGTTCGGCGCGGGCGAAGACGACGGTGCCGACCGGCTTCTGCTCGCTGCCGCCGCCCGGCCCTGCGATGCCGGTGATGGCGACCGCCACATGCGCGTGGCTTTTCTTGAGCGCGCCCTGCGCCATCGCCCAGGCAGTGGCGATCGACACCGCGCCGAACGTATCCAGCACATCATGTGAAACTTTCAGAAGTTCCGCTTTCATGTCGTTGGAATAGGTAATGAAACCGGCTTCGAAGACTTCGGAGGAGCCTACGATTTCGGTCAGCGCCGCCGACACCAGTCCGCCGGTGCAGCTTTCCGCCACCGCGATGGTGCGGCCGGCGCGGCGATTGGCGATGATGACCTTTTCGGCGAGTTCGACCAGCTGGGCCGGCAGGATCGTATCTGGCATGGGGTCAGGATAGCGCGGGGAGGGACAGGGTGGCAACCGCTTGTGCGGCGATGCCTTCGCGCCGGCCGGCAAAGCCCAGCCGCTCGGTGGTGGTCGCCTTCACGCTAATGCGGTCGACCGGCACCGCCAGTATCTCTGCGATGCGCGCGCGCATGGCGTCGCGATGCGGGCCGATCTTGGGCGCTTCGCAGATGATGGTCAGGTCGATATGCTCGATCCGGCCGTCCCGCGCCGCCACCCGGTCGCGCGCATAGGCCAGGAAGCGGTCCGAGGATGCGCCGCGCCATTGCGGGTCGGACGGGGGGAAATGGCTGCCGATATCGCCTTCCGCCAGCGCGCCCAGCATGGCGTCGACGATCGCGTGAAGCGCCACATCGGCATCGCTATGCCCAGCCAGCCCGCGATCGTGCGGGACCAGCAGGCCAGCCAGCCAAAGCTCTTCGTCGGCGGCCAGGCGATGGACGTCATAGCCCATGCCGACCCGCGTCGAACGCGGTGTCGCCAGTTGGGCTTCGGCGCGGGCGAAGTCCTGCGGATAGGTCAATTTCTCAAGCCTTTCATCGCCTTGGACCAATATGACGTCATGGCCCCAGCCTTTGAGAATCTGCGCATCGTCGGTCGCCTCGCGGACTCCGCTCCACGCCCGGTGCGCCGCCACGATGGCATCGAAGCGGAAGGCCTGCGGTGTCTGCACCCGATGCAGCCCGTCCCTGCCCACGCCATCGCCCATGATGCTGCCGGCTTCGCGTATCAGTGTATCAGCGACGGGCAGGGTGGGAATGGCCCCCGTTCCGCTTTCCAGCGCTGCCAGCAGTCGATCGACCACCGCGCCGGGCAGGAAGGGGCGGGCGGCGTCATGGATCAGCACGATATCCGCGCCACCCTGCGCCGTGATCGCCTCCAGTCCCGCGCGCACCGATCCGCGCCGGCTGTCTGCGCCGGTCACGAAGGATGCCGCCCGTTCGCCCAGCGCGGTGCGCGCCGTCGCCTCCTGCCCGTCGCCCAGCACGATATGGATCGCGTCGATCCCGCCATGTGCGGCCAGCGCATCATAGGCATGGGCCAGCACGGCCTTGCCCGCGACGCTTCGGAACTGTTTGGGGATGTCGCCGCCCGCGCGGCTGCCCTGGCCCGCGGCGACGATCAGCGCGACGATCTTGCTGTTTGATGTCATGGAGCGGCGCATAGCGGGTCGCGGGGCGGATCGAAAGGGGCGGTGGGCCGAAAGGGGCGCGCCTTGCCGCCCGCTCCAATTTCCGCTAAGGGCTGCCTGTTTTTTAGGCAGTATCAAAAGTAAGATCATGCGCAGGCTTTCCCCCATCTCCATCGGCCCGATCACTATCGACATGCCGGTTGTCCTCGCCCCCATGACGGGCGTGACCGACATGCCGTTCCGCACGCTGGTGCGCCGCTACGGGTGCGGCCTCAACGTGACGGAGATGATCGCGTCGGCGGCGATGATCCGCGAGACCCGCCAGTCCCTGCAAAAGGCGGCCTGGCATCCGCTGGAAGAGCCGGTGTCGATGCAACTTGCCGGTTGCTCGCCGACCGAAATGGCCGACGCCGCCAGGCTCAATGCCGATCGTGGCGCTGCGATCATCGACATCAATATGGGCTGTCCGGTGAAGAAGGTCGTCAATGGCGACGCGGGCAGCGCCCTGATGCGCGATCTCCCGCTCGCCGCCTCGCTCATCAAGGCGACGGTGGAGGCGGTCGACGTGCCGGTGACGGTCAAGATGCGTATGGGCTGGGACCATGCCAGCCTCAACGCGCCGGAACTCGCGCATATCGCGGAGGATCTGGGTGCGCAGCTCATCACCGTCCACGGCCGCACCCGCTGCCAGATGTACAAGGGGTCGGCCGACTGGGCGTTCGTCCGCTCGGTCAAGGAGGCGGTGAAGCTGCCGGTGATCGTCAACGGGGACATCTGCTCGGTCGAGGATGCCGAGATGGCGCTGGAACAGAGCGGCGCCGATGGCGTGATGATCGGGCGCGGCGCCTATGGCCGGCCCTGGCTCATCAGCCAGGTCATGGCGTGGTTGACCGACGGCACGCGCGTTCCCGACCCGTCGCTTGCCGAGCAATATCAAGCGATCATAGGGCATTATCATGCCATGCTCGAACATTATGACACCTATACCGGCGTCAATATGGCACGCAAGCATATCGGCTGGTACACCAAGGGACTGACAGGATCGGCCGAGTTCCGCAATGCCGTGAACCAGCAGCCGGACGCCGCGGTGGTGCTTGACATGCTGGCCCGCTTCTACGAACCGTTGATCGCCAGCGGGCTTGATCCTGCGGACCTGCGCAAGGCCGCATGACGGTGACATTGACGTCCGTCCCGCCGCTTCGAATGCTGCAGGACGGGCCTTCGCTGGGCGAACAGATGACGGCGCTGCCCGTGGCGACGCTGGTGGTGAAGCCGGACAACAGCATCGCCGAAGCCAATGTCCGCGCCGAAACCTTGCTCAACATGGCGCGATCGGCCATCGTCGGCAGCGATGTCGCGCGCACCATCCGCATCGCGGAGGCGGGCGCGCGGTTCGACATCTGGCACAGCAACAAGCCGATCGCCGCCTATGACATCAAGGTCCATGCCGGCCGCACCGCCGAAATGGAGGTCGACCTGATGATCGCGCCGATCGTCGATCATGACGGTTGGCGCGTGGTGTCGCTCCACGCCCAGAGCCAGGCGCGCAAGATCGGCCATCGGGGATCGTCCGGCGGCGCGCGCTCCGCCATGGGCGCGGCGGCGATCCTGGCGCATGAGATCAAGAACCCGCTGTCGGGCATCCGTGGCGCGGCGCAACTTCTGGAATCCAGCCAGGGCGGCCGCGACGCGGCGCTGACCCAGTTGATCTGCAACGAGGTGGACCGGATCGCCGCGCTGATCGATCGGATGCAGGATTTCACCACCGATCGGACGCTCGAATGTCATCCCGGCAACATCTATCCGCTGATCGACCGGGCGGCCGGGATCGCGGCGGCGGGATTTGCAAAACATATAAAGATCATAAAGCATTATGATCCGTCCTTGCCATTCGCTAACATCAATGACGACGCGCTGGTGCAGGTGATGATCAACCTGCTGAAAAATGCGGCCGAAGCGCTGGAGCATGTCGCCAAGCCGCGTATCCGGGTGGAAACCGCGTTCCGCCATGGCGTGTCGGTGGTGGTCGGCGATGGCAAGGGCAGCGCGGTGCTGCCGATCGAAATCCTCGTCATCGACAATGGCCCCGGTGTGCCCGAACATATTCTCGACCATCTCTTCAACCCCTTCATCACCGGCAAGCGCGACGGGCAGGGGCTGGGCCTGGCGCTGGTGGACAAGCTGGTGCGCGATATGAGCGGCTTCGTCCAATATAGCCGCGACGTGGAGGCCGGCGAATCCACCTTCCGCATCCTTCTGCCGATGGGGATGGCGTGATGGGCGCGACCGGCACGATCCTGGTGGTCGATGACGATCCCGCCATCTGCGTGGTGGTCGGCGAAGCGCTGCGGCGGCAGGGGCATAGGGTGAAGACGGCCGCCTCGATCCGCGAGCGGAGCGCGCTGATGGAAAGCTTCGCGCCCGACGTGCTGATCACCGACGTCATGCTGCCGGACGGTGACGGGCTGGACGGTGTGGCCGACATTTTGGCGACCAAGCCCGACCTCAACGTCATCATCCTGTCGGCGCAGAACACGCTCAACACCGCGATCCGCGCCACGGAAAAGGGCGCGTTCGAATATCTGCCAAAGCCTTTCGACCTCAACGAACTGACGCGCGCGGTGGCGGATGCGCTCGGCACCCGGCAGAGCGCGGACGAGCCGGGCGGCGACGTCGGCCTGCCGCATGACGGCCTGCCGCTGGTCGGCCGGTCGCCGGCGATGCAGGAAGTGTACCGCACCATCGCCCGCGTCCTGTCCAACGACCTGTCGATTCTGGTGCTGGGCGAATCGGGCACCGGCAAGGAGCTGGTGGCCGAAGCGATCCACAGCCTGGGCCAGCGCCGCACCAAGCCCTTCGTCGCGATCAACATGGCGGCCATCCCGCGCGAGCTGATCGAGGCGGAGCTGTTCGGCTATGAAAAGGGCGCCTTCACCGGCGCCCATGCCCGCACCGCCGGGAAATTCGAGCAGGCGCAGGGCGGGACGCTGTTCCTGGACGAGATCGGCGACATGCCGATGGAGGCGCAGACCCGGCTGCTGCGGGTGCTCCAGTCGGGCGAAGTCACGACGGTCGGCGGGTCGAAGCCGGTGCGGGTCAATGTCCGCATCATCGCCGCGACCAACAAGGATCTGTCGCTGCTGATCGAGGATGGGCGCTTCCGCCAGGACCTCTACTACCGGCTCAACGTCGTGCCGATCGCGTTGCCGGCGTTGCGCGAACGGCGCGAGGACGTGATCCTGCTCGCACGCCATTTCCTGGAGCGGGCGGCGCAGGAGGGCCTGCCGCGCAAGGCGTTGGCCGACGATGCGGCGCAACTGCTGATGACCTATCACTGGCCGGGCAATGTGCGCGAGCTGCAGAATCTGATGCAGCGCCTGTCCGTCCTGAGCCGTGAAAATGTCATCACCGGCGACATATTGCGCCACATGCTGCCGATGGACGCGGTGCCGGCCGACTATGCCGCGCCCACCGACCAGCTCGCCCATGCGGTCCGCGACTGGGCCAAGCGGCAGTTGGGCGTGGGCCTTGGCCAGCCCAACCGCGCCTTGCATGACGATCTGCTGGCGGTGGTGGAGCCGATCCTGTTGCAGGAGGTGCTGGCCAGTGTCGATGGCAACCAGATTCGCGCGGCCGGATTGCTGGGCATCAATCGCAACACGCTGCGCAAGAAGCTGACCGATTACGGCCTGGACCCCATGCAGCTCCGCCTCAACGATTGATCCGCATGCGGCGCTGGTCGGGACGAACCGACGGTCTGGATCGACCAGCGACAGCGATTTGCCCAAATACTGTGTTTGAACGGGCACGGGGGTTGTTGTAACAATGCCACTATGAACGGCGCGACCACACTCCCCCGGCGGGCAACGGCATGGCGGAGGCATCTACCGCTATTCCTCCGCAACGGGCGACTGGCTGCGCTGGTGGAGGGGGTGACTCTTGCCCTCTTCCTGGGGATGGCGGGGCTGACCTACTATCTTCTGTCAGGCGGCGGTCAATCCTACGCCCTGCTTACGCCGCCGATCGTCGCCCTGCTGCTGGTTGCGAATCTGGTGCCGGCGATCGCCTTGCTGGTGCTGCTGGGGCGGCGCGTGGCGAAACGGCGCGCGGCGCAATCGGCGATCGGCAGCGATGGCCAGTTGCACGTGCGGCTGGTCGCGATCTTCTCGATCGTCGCCAGCGTGCCGATGCTGCTGGTGGTGATCTTCGCATCGCTGCTGTTCCAATATGGCGTGCAATTCTGGTTTTCCGACAGCGCGCGCGGGATGCTGCAAAATGCGGGCGATCTGGCGCGCGGCTATTATCAGGCGAATTTGCGAGAGGTCGGTGACGAAACCGTGACGATGGCCGGCGACCTGCGCGACTATTTGAACCAGTCGAAGGTCAACAGCCCGCGCTTTGCCGAAGGCTTTATCTATCAGGTCGTCACGCGCAAGCTCAACCGGTCGGCCATCATAGAGGTCGGGAAAGACGGCATCGCCCGCACCGCCGCGACGGTGGACCCGGAAAACCGGCCGGCTGGGGCTATGCTGACGCCGGAGGTCATCAGGCGCCTGGCATCGGGTGAAAATGTCGTGGTGCAGGCAAGCCCGAACCAGATCGAAGCGGTGACGCTGCTCTACCCCGAGTCGAAAATCTATCTGTTCGCGACCCGTAATGCGGAAAGCTGGTCCTTCAGCAACGTCGCGCGCGCGCAGAAGGTGATTGCCGACTATGACCAGTTCGCCACCCAGTCCCGCGCGCTGCAACTGCGCTTCAACATTGCGCTGTTCGTGGGGTCGCTGCTGCTGGTCGGCATCGCCGTCTACATCGCGCTGGCCGTCGCCGACTGGATGGTCCGGCCGGTGAACCAATTGGTGACCGCGGCGCGCAGGATCACCGCCGGCGACCTGTCCGCGCGCGTGACCGGGCCGATGGCGCGCGACGAGATCGGCACGCTGGCCGCGGCCTTCAACCGTATGACCCAACGGCTGGAGGCGCAGACGGGCGCGCTGGTTGCGGCGAACAGCCAACTCGACGAACGGCGCGCCTTTATCGAGGCGATCCTGTCGGGCGTCAGCGCGGGCGTGCTGTCGGTGGATTTCCATGGCGTGGTGCAGTTGCTCAACAGTTCGGCCGCGGCGATTCTGGTGGACGAAGGCGACGATCTGGTCGGCCGCACCCTGGCCGAAGTATCGCCGGAGCTGGTCGAGTTCATCGCCTCCGAAGAGAGCGCGGGTATCGTCCAGGTGCGTGCGCATGGCGACCTGCGCACCCTGGCGGTCAAGCGGTCGCAGGACGCATCGCGCCATATCCTGACGTTCGACGATATCACCCAGCAGCTGTCCGACCAGCGCCGCGCCGCCTGGTCCGACGTGGCGCGGCGCATCGCGCATGAGATCAAGAATCCGCTGACCCCGATCCAGCTCGCCGCCGAACGGCTGCAACGCCGCTATGCCGACGAGATCACCAGCGACAAGCCGACCTTTACGCGCCTGACCGGCACGATCGTCCGGCAGGTGGGCGACCTGCGCAGGATCGTCGACGAATTTTCCTCCTTCGCGCGGATGCCCAAGCCGGTGTTCCGGCGCGAGGCGGTGGGCGATATCGCCCGCCATGCCCTGTTCCTGCACGAAGTGGCGCATCCCGATATTCGCTTCGAATATGCCGGGGCCGACGATCTGGAGATGGTGTGCGACCGGCGTCAGTTGGGGCAGGCGCTGACGAACATCGTGAAGAATGCGGTTGAAGCTATTGAACCCAAAGCAGTTTCGAATGAGGGTGGCCCGCGTGGCCATGTCCGTATGACATTGGTGCGGGAGGGGGACGATATTCTCATCACCGTGCGCGACGACGGTATCGGCCTGCCGCCCGAACGCGAGCGGATATTGGAACCTTATATGACGACGCGGACCAAGGGGACGGGTCTGGGCCTGGCCATCGTCAAGAAGATTGTCGAGGAGCATTTGGGGGAGATCCGCTTCGACGATGCACAAGGGGGCGGGGCGTGCGTAACGCTGCGCTTCGCCGCGGGGGCGCTGGAAAAACTGGAAGAAGGGCAGGTTATCGCCCTGCCAAAAGGAAAAGTGACGGCCAATGGCGCTTGATATTCTGATAGTCGACGATGAAGAGGATATTCGCGATCTGGTCGCGGGTGTGCTGGAAGATGAAGGTTTCACCACCCGTACCGCCGCCAATAGCGACAGCGCCATCGATGCGCTCGATGCCCGTCGTCCCTCGCTCGTCCTGCTCGACGTCTGGTTGCAGGGGTCGCGCATGGACGGGCTGGAATTGCTCGAGGAGATCAAGCGCCGGGATCCCACCGTGCCGGTGCTGATGATTTCGGGCCATGGCAATATCGACACGGCCGTCGCGGCGATCCGCAAGGGCGCGGCCGACTTTATCGAAAAGCCCTTCGAGGCCGACCGGCTGCTGCACCTGGTGTCGCGCGCGACAGAGACGGAGCGTCTGCGCCGGGAGAATCAGGTTCTGCGCGCCCGGTTCGGTCAGGATGATGAACTGACCGGTACCTCGGCGTCGATCAACGGCGTGCGGGCCACCATCAAGAAGGTCGCCGGCACTGGCAGTCGCGTCCTCATTTCCGGCCCTGCCGGCGTCGGCAAGGAAGTCGCCGCGCGGATGCTGCATAGCTGGAGCGGCCGCGCCGATTCGCCCTTCATCATCGTTGCTGCGGCCCGGATGGACCCCGACCGTGTCGAGGAGGAACTGTTCGGCGTCGAAGATGCGAGCGGCCTCGTCCGCCCCGGCTTCCTGGAACAGTCGCATGGCGGCACGCTCTATCTGGACGAGATCGCCGACATGCCGATCACGACGCAGGGCAAGATATTGCGCGTCCTGACCGACCAGAGCTTCACCCGCGTCGGCGGCCAGCGCAATGTCAAGGTGGACGTCCGCGTTATCTCGTCCACCGCGCTGGACCTGGCGGGCGAGATCGAGGAGCGGCGCTTCCGCGAGGATCTCTTCTATCGCCTCAATGTCGTGCCGCTGGCGATCCCGCCTCTGTCCGAACGGCGCGACGACATCCCGCCGCTGGTCGAACATTATCTGGCCCGTTTCGCCGCCGAACGCCGCGTGCCGCCGCCGGAAATCGCCAGCGACGCCATGGCCGCGCTGCAGGCCAATGAATGGCCGGGCAATGTCCGGCAGTTGCGCAACGTCATCGAACGCACGATGATCCTGGCGCCGGGCGACCGGATCGGACGAATCGAACTCGACATGCTGCCGCCCGAACTGACCAGCGGCGGCGGCGGGGAGGGGATGGGCCAGTCCGCCATCATGGGCGCCCCGCTGCGCGAAGCGCGCGAGAGCTTCGAACGGGAATATCTGCGCATCCAGATTCGGCGTTTCTCCGGCAACATCTCCCGCACCGCGACCTTCATCGGCATGGAGCGGTCCGCGCTGCACCGCAAACTCAAGCTGCTGGGCATCACCGAAGGCAAGGACTAGACCATGTTTGGCCAATCGGTTGCCGAACTTTGGCCAAAGCGCATCTGCGCCATGGACGCTCCTTCGCAATTGCGATAGGATTGCACCGCTCCCGACAAGCGGGGGCGGGCAAGACACCCTGCTTAGGGTGCGAGAGCGGGCAACGTCCCGCCAAGAATAAAGGACTGGCGACGACCATGGCCGACAAAGTGAACAACCTTCAGGATATTTTCCTCAACAGCCTGCGCAAGACCAAGACCCCGGTGACCATGTTCCTGGTCAAGGGCGTCAAGTTGCAGGGCATCATCACCTGGTTCGACAATTTCTCCGTGCTGCTGCGCCGCGACGGCCAGTCGCAACTGGTCTACAAACATGCGATATCGACCGTCATGCCGGCCCAGTCGATGGACCTGACCGATCTGCGCAAGGCCAGCGATGGCAACGGCAAAGGCAAGCTGCTGCAGGAAATCTTCCTGTCGGCGGTCCGCAAGTCGGGCAGCCCGGTGACGATGTTCCTGGTCAACGGCGTCATGCTCCAGGGTGAGATCGCGGCCTTCGACCTCTTCTGCATGCTGCTCGAACGCGACGGCATGGTGCAGCTCGTCTACAAACACGCCATCTCGACCGTCCAGCCGCTTCATGCGCTCGACCTGAGCGGCGAAAACGAACAGGACGATTGATCGTCCCAGCAGCGTCCGGTCCGCGCTCAGGTGGACCGGGCCGCTGCAAGATGCTCTAAACATCCATGGCCATATTCAATCGCGACTCCGATGACGAAGTGGCGCGCGGCGCGCGCGCCGTCGTCGTTCATGCCGAAACCCACAATGGAGACCGCCGCGACAGCGACGCCCGGCTGGAGGAAGCGCGTGGCCTTGCGCTGGCGATCGGTATCGACGTGCGCGCCGCCCAGGCGTTCCGGGTGCGCGACCGCAAACCCGCGACCCTGTTCGGCAGCGGGCAGGTGGACCAGATCGCGACGCTGGCGCGGCAGGAAGAGGCTGAACTCATCATCGTCGACAACAGCCTGTCGCCGGTGCAGCAGAGCAATCTGGAAAAATCCTGCGAGGCCAAGGTCATCGACCGCACGGGCCTGATCCTCGAAATCTTCGGCGAGCGGGCCGCCACCAATGAAGGGCGGCTACAGGTCGAACTCGCCCATCTCGACTATCAGGCGGGCCGTCTCGTCCGCAGCTGGACCCATCTTGAACGACAGCGCGGCGGTTTCGGCTTCCTGGGCGGTCCGGGCGAGACCCAGATCGAGGCGGACCGGCGCATGATCCGCGATCGCATGGCCAAGATTCGCAAGGAACTGGACCAGGTCACCCGCACCCGCGGCCTGCACCGCGCACGGCGCCAGCGTGCGCCCTGGCCGGTGATCGCGCTGGTCGGCTATACAAACGCCGGAAAGTCCACGCTTTTCAACCGGATGACCGGGGCTGACGTCATGGCGGAAGACCTGTTGTTCGCCACACTGGACCCGACCATGCGCCAGATTGCGTTGCCGGGCCTGGACAAGGCGATCCTGTCCGACACGGTTGGCTTCGTCTCCGATCTGCCGACGCAATTGATCGCCGCCTTCCGCGCGACGCTGGAGGAAGTGCTGTCGGCCGATCTCATCGTCCATGTGCGCGACATCGCCCATCCCGACAGCGACGCGCAGCGCGACGATGTGCTGGACGTGCTGGGCGAACTGGGCGTCGCCGGCGAAGCGGCGCTCGATCGTAGGGAAGGGGAGGCCGACGCCCCCCCGATCCTGGAAGCCTGGAACAAGCTCGACCTGTTGAGCGAAGACGATGCAGCCCTCGCGCGCGAGACGGCGTCCCGGCGCGACGATGTCGTCATCCTCTCGGCCCTGACCGGGGAGGGGGTGGACATGCTTCAGCGGACCATCAGCGACCGCATGACCCGCGGTGCGAAAGTTTACGGCCTGCGCATCCCGATATCGGACGGCGCCACGGTCGCCTGGCTCCACGAACATGGCGAAGTGCTTTCGACCCTGGTCGAAGGTGAGGAAAGCCGCATCGACGTCCGCCTCTCGGACGCCGCCTTCGCCCGCTATTCCAAGCGGAGCGAAGGCTAACCGAGCGGCTTCCTGGGTCAGGTCACTTCAGGTCAACGCCTTTTCGACCACGGCAATGGCCTGATCCAGCGGCTTGGCGCGATCACAATCGCTCCGGCATTTTTCCTGCTGGTAGCGCAGCTTCTGCAATATATCCTCGGCCGCATCCCTGTTGCCCAAGCGGATTTCCGCCAGCGCCAGTCCCGACATCGCGCCGGGATAGCCACTCCGGTTACTATAAAGGCTCTTTTCGAAATAGCGGCGCGCCGCGACGGCATCGCCCATGCCCAGCTTGGCGACTCCCTTGAGGAAGCGGACCTGCCTGTTGCTGGTCTGGCCGATCAGCCTGGCCAGCAGCGCGTCAGCTTCTGCATAATCGCCGTCTGCGATCAGCTTCTGCGCGCGGCCCACATCCGGGCTGCGCGATATAGAGGCGAAGCTGGCCGCGTTATAGCCGTTCACCGGCGCGGCCATGGGCGCGCCTTGGTTGAAATGGATACCCGACACGCCGGCCACATGCTGGGCATGGGCCGGCACCGCAAGCACGCAGCAAAGGGGGAGAAGGACAGTCAGGCGCATCGCATATTCCTCCGTCGTGAGAGGCAAAAAGCTATGGCGATCGCGCACTCTTGTCAAATATCAGTTGCAGTTACGAACCTTGTCTGTTGGATGTCTGCTTCGTGACAACATATGCTGGTTATGCCGATTTTTCCTGTTGCTTTGCTCGTTGCCAAAGCGCTTCCTTTGCGTCGAGCGTCAGTCCGGCAAAGGTCTCGCCGGCCATATCCTCCATTGATCGGAACCGGCGATCGAATTTCCCATTCGCCTTGCGCAGAGCGGTTTCGGGATCGACCTTCAGATGTCGTGCGAGATTGACCACGGCGAATAGGAGGTCGCCGACTTCCTCTTCACGCTCCTCCTGCGTGGCGGCTTCGCGCACTTCATCCAGTTCCTCGACGATCTTGTCGATCACGCCGACCGTATCGGGCCAGTCGAACCCGGTGCGGGCGGCGCGCTTCTGCAATTTTCCCGCGCGGAGCAGTGCGGGCAGGGCGCTCGCCACGCCAGCCAGCGCGCTGGGGTCGGGATCTTTTTCTGCCCGTTCGGCCGCCTTGATCGTCTCCCACTGGGCGTGGCCGTCCTCCCGGCGGGCGCCGTCGCCGAAGACATGCGGATGCCGGCGGATCATCTTCTGCGTAATGGCGTCGATCACATCCTGCATCGCAAAATGGCCAGCCTGTTCCGCGATGCGGCTGTGGAAGGCGACCTGGAGCAGCAGATCGCCCAGTTCGTCGCGCAGCGCATCCATGTCCGCACGTTCGATCGCATCAGCCACTTCATAGGCTTCCTCGATCGTGTAGGGCGCGATCGACTCGAAATCCTGCTCGATGTCCCAGGGGCAACCCGTATCGGGATCGCGCAACCGCGCCATGACCTCGGCGAGCGGCATGATGTCGGCGGGGCTGGCTTTGTTCATATAGGACCTGATCGCTATGGATGCTGATCGTGCGATAGGGTGCGCCCACGCCTCTGACCAGCATCAATGTGAGTTCGATAATATATCTTATGTTAAATTTATCGCACGTCGCGGTCGCGTACAACTGTCCAGCTCGCTGTCGCAGCGCCTTCAATCCTCGCGAATCTGGCTGTGTTTGGCCGTGTCCCGCATCTTCACATATACGCTCAGCGATATGGCGATCATCACCGTGACATAGATGTAGAAAGCCTGCTCCATGCCGGCCTGCTTGAACCATAAGGCGACGAATTCCGCCGTCCCGCCGAACAAGGTATTGGCCAGCGCATAAGGCAGCGCCACGCCCAGCGCGCGGATGTGCGCCGGAAACAGCTCCGCCTTCACCACCGCATTGATCGACGTATAGCCGGTCACGATGACCAGGCCCGCCATCACGAGCAGCCCGGCGACAAGCGGGTCTTTCGTCACCGCCAGCGTCGCGAAGATCGGATAGGTGCACAGCATGCCCATGACGCCGAAGCCGATCATCAGCGGCTTGCGGCCGATCCGGTCGGACAAGGCGCCCGCAACAGGCTGCAACAGCATGAACGCGAACAGCGTCGCCGCGTTGATCTGCGACGCGACTTGACGGCTGAGGCCACTGGTGTTGACCAGGAATTTCTGCATGTAGATGCTGTAGGCGTAGAAAGCGATCGTTCCGCCCGCCGTCAGCAGCATCACCGTCAGCGTCTCGCGCGGATGGTTGGTTATCAGTTCGACGAAGCCGGACTTGGGCGCGCCCGCCGCCTTGGCCACCGCAAAGCTCTGCGTCTCTGCCAGCCCGCGCCGCAGCCAGAACACGATGACCGCCAGCAGCCCGCCGATGAAGAAGGGTATGCGCCATCCCCAGGCGTCGAGTTGCGCTTCGGTCAGCGTCGCCTGCAGCAGCAACAGCACGCAGATCGCGACCAACTGCCCCGCGATCAGCGTCACATATTGGAAGCTGGAAAAGAAGCCGCGCCGGTTCTTCCCTGCCATTTCCGACAGATAGGTCGCGCTCGCGCCATATTCGCCGCCGATCGACAATCCCTGCATCAGCCGCGCCAGCACCAGCATCAGCGGCGCTGCGACTCCGATCGTTTCATAACCCGGCGTCACCGCGATCAGCAGCGACCCCGCGCACATCAGTGCGACCGACAGGGTCAGGCCGCTCTTGCGCCCATGACGATCGGCATAGACGCCCATCAGCCACGCGCCGATCGGCCGCATCAGGAAGCCGACCGCAAAGATGCCCGCCGCGCTCAACAATTGCGCGGTGCGATCCTCGCTGGGGAAGAAATGCGGCGCGAAATAGAGGGTGAAGGCGGCATAGGCATACCAGTCGTACCATTCTACCAGATTGCCGGTGGACCCGCCGATAATGGCCTTGAGCCGCTGCCCCTGCGTGGGCGCGCTCGTCTCGATCGAAGCGGTCTCTGCGCTCATGGCGTCAGCACCATGGCGCCGTCCTGCACGCCCCAGCTTTTCAGGCGTGACAGCATGTTCATGCCGATGACATTGACCTCCCCGAAGGCGGGCGACACGACCACGGGCAGGTCGCTCGCCGAAATGGGACCGATGGCGAGGGTAGCGATGCTCGACCGCTTCGCCGTCACCTTGCCATTGGCGGTGGTCATGATGACGCCCGGTTCGCCGACATCATAGTTGAGGCCGGCGGCGCGGGCCGTATTTTCGGACAGAGCGGTGACGGTCGCGCCGCTGTCGATCAGAAAACGCGCGGACGTGCCGTTGATCGTGGCCTCGACCCAATAATGACCGTCCGGCGCGACCGGGATGCGCAGCGCCTGTCCCTCGGTCCGGGCCTTGGGCAGTGCAGCCGGCGCTTCGTCGGGGGCGGCCATATCCCCTTCCTCCGCCCAACGCCCGGTCAGATAGCCTTGCGTCTGGGCGAATTTGAACAGGCCCAGCAGGCCAGCGAAGATCGCGACCCACAGCAACGCCATGCGCAGCAGGCTCCCCCAGGCCATCTGCCGCCCGACCAGCGCGGACCCGACCAGCACGAGCGCCAGCACATACCAGATGGTCGAGGCCGCCTGATTCGTGCTGTCCATTCAGGCCCCCTGCTCTTTCGCGTCCAGCGCCACCACCATGCCGTCATAGCCCGGCTCCACGCCCTGGGGTAGCGTGCCGATCAATGTCGCATAATCCATGCTCTGGTCCATATGGGTCAGGATCGCCAGACTCGGCCGGGTGGCGCTGATACCTTCCAGCGTCAGCGCCAGATGCGGATGAGTCGGGTGCGGCTTGATCCGCAGCGCATCGACCACCAAGACGTCGAGGCCGTCGTAGAGCGCCAACATGTCCGGCGTCAGCGCATGGAAATCCGTGGCATAGCCGACCGACCGGCCGCCATGGCTGAAACGGAAGCCGGTGGAATAGATGTCGCCATGGGGCTGGTCGACACAGGCGATGTCGATGTCGCCGATCCGCAGCCCGTCGGGAAGGACGTGCGGCTCTATGGTCGGGTGATAGCCGTTGCGCCCTTCGAACGCATAGGCGAACCGCTCCGACAGCAGCTTGAGCGTCTGCGGGCGCGCATAGCCCGGAACGGGCGTGCGGCGATGGTGGAAAAGCTGGCGCACGTCGTCGATACCATGGCTGTGATCGGCATGGTCGTGCGTCCACAGGATCGCATCGATCCGGATCACGTCGGCCGCCAGCAACTGAGCGCGCATATCGGGCGAGGTATCGACCAGAATGCGCGTTGTCGGGCTTTCCACCAGGATGGACACCCGCGTCCGCCGGTTTTTCGGTTCCGCGGGGTCGCAGTCGCCCCAGTCATTGCCGATCCGTGGCACGCCGGAGGATGTGCCGCTGCCCAGGATCGTGAGCTTCAGGCTCATGCGACCTTGCTGAACAAGGTGCGGAAATTGGCCGACGTCGCCGCCGCCAGCTCCTCGATGCTTTCACCACGCAGATTGGCCAGGAATTTGGCGGTGTCGGCGACATAGGCCGGCTCGCACGGGCGGCCGCGATGCGGCACCGGCGCGAGAAAGGGCGAGTCCGTTTCCACCAGCAGCCGGTCGATCGGCAGCCGCGCCGCCGTCTCCTGCAGATCCTTCGCGCTCTTGAACGTCACGATGCCCGAAATGCTGATATAGAAGCCCAGTTCCATCGCCGCATCGGCAAAGGCGCCGCTGGCGGTGAAGCAATGGATGACGCCGCTATAGGCCCCCTTCCCCATCTCCTCGCGCATGATGGCAAGGGTATCGTCCTCCGCGTCGCGGGTATGGACGATCAGCGGCAGGCCGGCGTCGCGCGCCGCAACGATATGCGATCGGAAGCTCTTCTGCTGCCGCTCCCGGTCGCTATGGTCGTAATAATAATCCAGCCCGGTTTCGCCGATGCCGACCACGCGCGGATGCGCCGCGCGCTCGACCAGCTTGGCGGTATCGATATGGGGATGCTCGTCCGCCTCATGCGGGTGGATGCCGACCGTCGCCCAGACGTCCGGCTCGCGGATCGCCGTGCCCAACACATCGTCCCATTCGCTTTCGCGCGTCGCGATATTGAGCATGAGGTCGACGCCAGCGGCCCGCGATCGTTCCAGCACATTGGCCTGATCCTCGATCAAGCCCTTGTAATTGAGGTGGCAATGGCTGTCGATCAGCATGGGCTCAGGCGTCCTCTGCTGGCAGTTCGAGGCGCGGGAAAAGCGGCTTGGGCGGGCTGAGCGTGAAACCGGCACTCCGCAACTCGGCGTAGAAATCTCCACCGATGACGTCATAGCCGCGTCCGTTGTCGTCCAGCCCCATCTGGTCGAGCAAGGCGGCGGCGCTGGCCGGGATGACCGGCTGGATCATGATGGCCAGACTGGCGATCGCCTCGTAAAGTGTGGCGAGCACCGCCTCCATCCGCGCCGGATCGGTCTTGCGCAGCGCCCAGGGCGCCTGCGCGTCAATATAGGCGTTACAGGCGAACACGGCGCGCATCCACGCCTCGATCGCGACCGAAGGGGCCAGATCGACCATGGCGGTCTGGAAGGTCGCGGCGGCATCGGCCACCGTCTTAAGCAGGTCGCTGTCGACATCCTGTGGCGCCGGCTCGGGCAGACGGCCCTCCAGATTCTTGGCGATGAAGCTCAAGGTCCGCTGCGCCAGGTTGCCGAAGCTGTTGGCCAGATCGCTGTTCGAACGCGCGACGATCGCCTCCGCGCTATAGCTGCCATCATTGCCGAAGGTGACTTCGGACAGCAGGAAATAGCGCAACTGATCCACGCCGAAGCGGTCGGCCAGTTCCATCGGATCGGCGACGTTGCCGACGGACTTCGACATCTTCTCGCCGCGGTTGAGCAGGAAGCCATGGCCGAAGACATGGCGGGGCAAAGGCAGCTTCGCGCTCATCAGGAAGGCTGGCCAGTAAACGGCATGAAAACGCACGATATCCTTGCCGATGATGTGCGTGATATCGCCGCCCTCGGCCCAGTAACGCGCCATCCGCTCAGCATCGTCGGGATAGCCGCAGCCGGTCAGATAATTGGTGAGCGCATCGACCCACACATACATGACATGACCGTCCGATCCGGGCACCTTGACGCCCCAGTCAAAGCTGGTGCGCGACACGCTGAGGTCGGACAGGCCGCCTTCGACGAAGCGCAGGATTTCGTTGCGGCGGCTATCGGGCTGGATGAAGTCGGGCTGGCTCTCATACAGCGCCAGCAGCCGGTCCTGATAGGCCGACAGGCGGAAAAACCAGCTTTCCTCGACCGTCCATTCGACCGGCGTACCTTGCGGGGACAGCTTGACGCCCCCCTCCCCGTCGGTGATTTCCTTCTCGTCGTAAAAGGCTTCGTCGCGGACCGAATACCAGCCTTCATATCGGCCGAGATACAGGTCGCCGTTGGCCTCCATCGCCTGCCAGATCGCCTGGCTGGCGCTGTGATGATCCGGCTCGCTGGTGCGGATGAAACGATCATGACTGATATTCAGTCTTTCATTCATCGCCTTGAAATAGCCTGCCATTTCATCGGCCAGTTCGCGCGGCTCGATGCCACGGCCCCGCGCCGTCTGGGCCATTTTCAGCCCATGTTCGTCGGTGCCGGTCTGGAAGAAGACGTCGCGGCCCATCATCCGCTGGAACCGGGCGACCGCGTCGGTGGCGATCACTTCATAGGCATGGCCGATATGCGGACGGCCATTGGGATAGGAAATGGCGGTGGTGATGGTGAAGGGCTTGGACATGGCGCTTCCCTAGAGCGATTTCGGGTCGCCGCAAAGCCGCTTTTCAGCCCGGATGTGCGAGCGCCGCGACGTGGCCGGCTAGCTCGAACACGACGCCTGCCGGATCGAGCGACAGGATCACCGCGCCGCCCGCCAGATGCCGGGCCTTTTCCCAATGGTCCAGCGCCGTGCCCAGCGCCTGCCCCTGCCGGGTCCGCGCCGCCTGGGCGATGAAGGCCGGCGCCCGTTCCAAAAAGGCTTCGTAGCGCGGCTTGGCCGATTTTAGCGCCAGCGCCTTGGCCAGCGCCAGCCGCTGGCGGTTGCCCGGATCGCCCTGCGTCGCCAGCGCGCTAAGCGCCTGCTCGATCTCCGATAGATTGAGGCCCGCATAGCGCAGCGCCTGCCCAGGCGACCCCTCGCCCGCGCGCACCAGCGCGTCCATTTCCTGGGGCGACAGCGTCTCGTCCGTCGCCTTCAGCACAGACCGCATCGCCGCCGCATCCAGCGGATCGAAGCGCAACGTCCGGCAGCGCGAGCGGATCGTCGGCAGCAAGCGTCCCGGCGCATGGCTGACCAACAGGAAGATCATGTCCGCCGGCGGCTCTTCCAGCGTCTTGAGCAGCGCATTGGCCGCGCCGCGTTCCAGATCGTCGGCGCTGTCGACCACCACCACGCGGCGCGGCGACAGCGACGGGGCAGACTGGGTCAGGCGTTGCAGTCCACGCACCTGATCGACGCTGATGTTGCGCGCGGTAACGCCATCCTTTTCCAGCGGCGCCAGTTCGGCATAATCGGGATGGGCCGACGCCTCGATCAGGCGACGGGTCTGGTGGTTTTCCGGCACGGACAACCCTTCGCCACCGATCGGCGGCCCGGCGGCGTCGGCCAGCAGCCGCATCGCCAGCGCGCGGGCAAAGCTGCCCTTGCCGATGCCTTTGGGGCCGGCAAGTATCCAGCCATGGTGCATCCGTCCGCTCTGCGCGGCGGTCATCAGAGTGCGGGCCTGTGCGTCATGGCCCAGAAGCATGGTCATGGCAGCAGGTCTTCTATCGCGTCGAGCAGCCGCACCGTCACGACCTCGGCCGGGCCGGACGAATCGATCGCACGGACGCGTTCGCCCTCATCGCGCGCGAAGCGGCTGAAGGCGTCGGCCACGGCGCGATGAAAGTCGCCCGCCCGCCCGCCGATCCGGTCTTCGGCATCGCCGTCACGCGCCTTGGCCCGCCCGGTCGCTTCTTCTTCGGGCAACGTCAGCAGCAGGGTGCGGTCGGGCAGAAAGCCGTCGCTGCCGATCCTGTGCAACGTCAATATGTCGGCGTCGGACAAGGCGCCCTGCCCCTGATAGGCGCGGCCCGAATCGAGGAACCGGTCGGATAGCACCCACGCGCCCCGCACCAGCGCCGGACGGATCGTCTTTTCGATATGGTCCGCCCGAGCCGCCGCGAACAGCAGAGCCTCGGCGCGCGGGCTCCAGCGGTCGGCCCCGCCGGTCAACAGCAGGGCGCGGATCGCCTCCGCCCCGTCGCTGCCGCCCGGCTCGCGCGTCTCGACCACATCCAGCCCGCGCGCGCGCAGGGCAGCGGCCAGCGCGCGCAACTGCGTCGATTTGCCCGCGCCCTCGCCGCCTTCCAGGCTTATGAACTTGCCTTGGTTCAAGCGAAGAGCGACTTCATGCCATTCCACAACCGGCCGAAAAAGCCCGCTTCGGCGACATCGTCACCCGCGACCAGCGGCATGATCTGTGGCGGCGTGTCAGGCGTCTGGACGATCAACTGGGCGATCTGTTGCCCCTTGGCGATCGGCGCCTTGATCGGGCCGGTATAGACCACCTTCACCTGCACATTGGCCGACGCCGTACGCGGTAGAGTGACGGCCATATTTTGCGGCGCGACCAGCGCCACGCTCGTCGCGCTGCCCAGTTGCACGGCCGCCGTTTCGACGGTCTGCCCCTTCTTGAACAAAGGCTGCGCCTTCCACGCCTTGAAGCCCCAGTCCATGAAGCGGACGGCTTCGGTAGCGCGGCCGTTGAAGCTGGTGGAGCCTGCGGTGACGATGATCAGGCGACGACCATCCTGTTCGGCAGAACCCGTGAAACCATATCCGGCCTCCTCGGTATGCCCGGTTTTCAATCCGTCGGCGCCGGGAATCTTGCCCAGGATCGGGTTGCGATTGGCCTGCGCGATATCCGACCCACCCATGGTCTTGCCCCAGGTGAAGGCGCGGGTGGCATAGAAACGCTTGTAGAGGTCTGGCGTCTCGACGATCGTCGCCTCGGCCAGCTTGGCGAGGTCTTCGGCGGTGACATAGGTCACGCCTTCGTCCGGCCAGCCATTGCTGGTGCCGAAATGGCTGTTCTTCAGGCCAAGCCGCTTGGCTTCCTCGTTCATCGCCGCGACGAAGGCCTGCTCCGTCCCGGAAATGCCCTCCGCCAGCACGACGCAGGCGTCATTGCCCGACAGAGTAACGATACCATGCAGCAGATTTTCGACCGACACCTGTTCGCCGGCGGACAGGAACATGGTCGAACCCGCCTGCGGCCCATGCCATTGCTTCCAGGTTTCCGGGCGCACGGTGAATTTGGTGTCGAGTTTCAGTTCGCCCTTCTGAATCAGGCGAAAGGCGACATGCGCGGTCATCATCTTGGCCAGCGACGCCGGGGGCATGCGGGTCTCGCCTCCCTTGTCGTACAGCACTGCGCCCGACGAAAGATCTTTCATATAGGCGATCGGCGCTTCGCTGGTATAGGGCGGCGCGGCCGCGATCAGTGGCTGGGCCAGCAGCCCGACGGCGAGGAGGACTGCAACGGATTTCTTCATCGGGGCACTGCCTTTGACTGGAATGGAATCGCTTGTCGCGCGCGATCTCTATCGCGCGTCATTAGCCATGATGCGGGCATTCTCAAAGCCCTTGGCTGCCGCCGTCCGTATGCCGGCCTGCGCGGCCTGCGGGGTGGCGTAAGGCCCAAGCCTTACGCGCCATATGCCGCCGCTGGCTTCGACGCGCGCACCCAGATTCTGCGCGAGGGCGTTGGCGCGGGTCTGGGAGGAAAATGCGCCGACCTGCACGACATAGCCGCCGGTCTTCGGCGGAGCGGGCACGGGCGTGGGCGCTGGCGGCGTCTTGGCCGGCTGCGCGACGGGTTTGGGCGCAGGCATATCGAAATCCGCGCCCGGCCGGCTGGCGCCGACAGGCTTGGCCTGCGCGATCACCGGCTTAGGCTTGGCCGTGACCGGCGTGCGGGTCGGCGGAGTCGCCGCGATCCGCAAGGGACCGAGCTTGCCGCGCAACACCTTGAGCAAGGCCGCCGGCGTTTCCAGCCGCTCGGCCGCCTGGCCATGGCTGCGCAGCACCGCGCGTTCCTGCTCGGGCGGGTTGACCCGCCGCACCCGCACCGGTGCCATTCCGGTCACGCCCAGTTGCGCCGCAGCGCCCGGCGACAGTGCGATCAACTGGTCGCCCCGCATCGGTCCCCGGTCATTGACTCGGACCAGGATCGTCCGGCCGCTGTCCAGCGCCGTCACTTCGACATAGCTGGGCAAGGGCAAGGTCTTGTGCGCGGCGGTGATGGCGGTGGGCACGAAGGCTTCGCCCGTCGCGGTCGCGCCGCCCTGGCTGCCATCCTCGACAGTGCCGGCATAGCCGACCTCGTCATAGGAAACCGGATCGGCCGGTATATAGGTTACACCACCCACCCTATAGGGCGGCCCCAACGGGACCGGCGTATCGCCGACCATCGGCCCCGATCCGATCGCACCGGCCCTTTGCGGCTGCGCGGCACCTGCCCCGCCACCGGCCAGCGCCAGCATCATGGCCGTGACGAACAGACCCTTATTGTTTGACAGCATCCGCCAGCAATCCCACCGACAAGGCATAGAAGTTGGAACAATTATAATCCAGGATTGCCCGATAATTGCTGGTCAGCAAATAGGCGGTCTTGCCCGGCCCATCTGGTTCCAGCAGCGTCGCCAGCATATTGTCCGCGGGCCAGACGCCGCTGGCCGGGAACAGCCCCAGCTTGCGCCATTCCGCCATCGTCAGCCAGCGGCTGTGCCGGTTGAACACCCGCGGGCAACGCGCAGGCTCGGTCTTGGCGACCACGGCGGCGCGGTTGAAACTCGCCGGCACAGTGACCGCCACCCCCCAGGGCTGGCCCTTGCGCCATCCCGACTGGACGAAATAATTGGCGATGGAAGCCAGCGCATCGGCCTCGCTCGTCCAGATGTCGGCCTTCCCGTCGCCATCGCCATCCTTGGCGATGCGCAGATAGACGGACGGCAGGAATTGCGGATAGCCCGTCGCCCCCGCCCAACTGCCGACCAGCCGGCTGCGCGGCACGCCATTGTCCAGCATCTTGAGCGTGGCGAGCAGTTCCGGCTCGAACAAGGCCCGCCGCCGCCCTTCATGCGCCAGCGTCGCGAGCGACCGGATCAGGTCGAAATCGCCGGTATAGGAGCCATAATTGGTCTCATGGCCGTAGATGGCGACCATGATCTCCTCCGGCACACCCGTCTCCGCCTCGATCCGGGCGAGCCGCGACCGGTTGGCCTGATAGGCGGTTCGGCCCCGGCTGATCCGCGCGGCGTCGACATGCTGGCGGCGATAGGGCTCGAAATTGGGAATAGGGGAATAGGCGCCCCCGCCCGGTTGGCTCTGGTCGAGCTGCACGACGCGCGGATTGGGCGTCAGCGTCGGAAATACGCTGTCCAGCGTGGCGTCGCGAATGCCCATGGCCCGCGCTTTGGGCCGCAGGCTTTCCAGATAGGCGCGGAAATCCGCACCATCCTGCGCCTGCGCTGGCCCCACGGCGATGCTGCCAGCAACGACGGTGGCAAGGCCCAGCAACAAGGACAGGACGGATGAACGCAAAGAATCCCTCATGTTCCCGTTGTTGCACAGGCGGGGCGCGAGGTGAATCCCCTTAATGCCCGGTCGGGTCGCTTAAGACGACGAACGGAGAGGGCGACGATTTTTGCTTGGCATCGCCGCCCGGCGCGCTAGGAAGCGACCCAACGGAAGTGTGGCCGAGTGGTTTAAGGCAGCGGTCTTGAAAACCGCCGTGGGTGTAAGCTCACCGTGGGTTCGAATCCCACCGCTTCCGCCATCATCCCCCCTCGCCATCCGTCTTCAGCCGATAGCCGATGCCCGGTTCGTTGCCGATGATTTGCGGCCGTTGCGGATCATCCTCCAGCTTGTGGCGCAGCGTGCGGACCAGGACGCGCAGATATTCGACATGATGCTCGACCTCGCGCGGCCAGACCTGCGCCATGATCTGGCCATGGGTGATGACCCGGCCGGGAAATTTCGCCAACTGGACCAGCACGCCATATTCCTTGGGTGTCAGATGCACCTCATGGCCGCCCTTGCGCACGATCCGCGCCAGCAGGTCGATCTCCACGTCGCCCGCCTTGACCGCCGACACGCCACCCTCGCGCGTCAGCCGGTTGCGCAGCGCGACGCGGAGCCGCGCCAGCAGTTCGTCGGTGTCGAACGGCTTGGTCAGATAATCGTCGGCGCCCAGATCCAGCGCCGCCACCTTCTGCTCGGTCGCCTCGCGCGCGGACACGACCACCAGCGTCGCGTCGGACCGCTGCTTGATCAGCGGTACCAGTTCCAGTCCGTTGCGATCGGGCAGCCCCAGGTCAAGGATAACGATATCGGGCGACGCCTCGCGCAGCCGGTCGAGCGCCTCGCGCGCATCCTGCGCCTCCACCGTCTCATAATCGGCGCGAGCCAGCGCGCTATGGATCAGGCGGCGGATATGCAGTTCGTCATCGACGATCAGCACTTTATGGCGGGTGGTCATGGTCGGTCGTCCTGGGGCATATCCTTGATGATGCAATTTTCGGGGATGCGGAGGGTGAAGCAGGCGCCCGGCGGATCATCGATATTGGCGGCCTGCGCAGTCAATCCCATGGCTTGCGCGAACCCCTTGACGATGGCGAGGCCCAGACCCGTGCCATGTTTGGCGCGATCGGTGCCCTCGATACGGGTGAAACTGTCGAACAGGCGGCTTTCCGCACCCGGCGGGATGCCCGGCCCCTGGTCGATCACCGACAGCAGCAGCGCGTCGGCCGTCCGGCCACCGTGGATGGTGACGGGCGTGCCGGGATCCCCATAGCGCCCGGCATTGTCGAGCAGGTTCAAGAGAATATGGTGCAACAGGACCGGATCGACCCGGACCAGCGGAATGTCGGGCGGAATATCGACCTTCACCTCCCGACCGGCGAGCGACTGGCGGGTGTCCTGCACCGCACTGGCGACCGCGTCGAACAGGTCGGTCGCCTCGATCCGCATCGGCAGCGCCCCGGCCTCGACCCGCGCCATGTCCAGCAGGTTGGCGACGAAACGATTGAGCCGCAGCGCCTCCCCCTCGATCAGTTCGGCCAGCGGCAGCGCATGATCCCGGCGCAATTCCTGCGCCGCCGACAATATGGTGGTCAGCGGGGTGCGCAGATCGTGACTGACCGAGGACAGCAACGCCGCGCGCAGCCGGTCGCGCTCGCGCACATGGCGCACGTCCAGCATCTGTTCTTCCAGCGCCATCCGATCGAGCGCGATCGCCGCCTGGTCGAGCAGGCTGATGAGCAGCGGCATCTGGTCGGGGCGCAGCGCCAGCCCGGCGTCGTCGCGCGCGATGCCAAGCACCCCCAGCACGCCCCGCTGGGTATGGAGCGGATGGAACAGCCAGTCGGACGCGGTCAGGGTGGACGATCCGCGCCCGGCTGGCTGGACATTGTCCATCGCCCATTGTGCTGCCGCCTTCTCGATCTGCTCCATCCGGTCTTCGGGGGGAAAGGCAGCGCGCAGGGTCGGCCCGATAGCGGATGGGGTAAGCAACACCGTGCGCACGTCGAGCAGTCGGGCGACTTCGGCGCAGACGCCCTGCATGAGTTCGTCCTGGCTGGCCGCGACAGTCAGGTGGCGGGAAAAGCCCGCCAGCGCCGCATTCTGCCGCGCGCTTTCCCCCGCGAGATTGGCCTGCGCGCGCACGCCCGCGGCAAATTGCGCGGTCACGATGGCGACGCCCAGCAGCACCAGGATAGAGATGATATTTTCCGGGTTGCTTACCGTCAGCGTGCCTGTCGGCGGCAGGAAGAAGAAATTATAGGCCAGGCTCGACGCCAGTCCGCCGAACAATCCGGCGCGCAGGCCATAGGAGGCGGCCGCGAACATGACGGGGACGAGGTAGAGCAAGGCGATGTTGCCCAGGTCGATCGCCTCGACCAGCAGCCGGCCGATCGCCGTCATCGCCACGACCGCGAGCAACGTCAGGATATAATCGGCTGGCCTGCCCCACCCGCCCGTCATCGCCCTGGAACGGACCTGCGTCGGCGCATCCTCGTCCGATGGCAGTACATGCACCGCCACCCGTCCGATGTCGCGCACCAGCCGGTCGACCACCGATCCATGCCGCAATTCGAACCACCAGGACCGGGTGGATTTGCCGATGACGATCTGCGTCGCGCGCGCCTCCACCGCAAAGCGGCGCAGCCCTTCGACCACATTGCGTGCCGGGATGCTGGCGGTCGCCGCCCCCAGCCGCGACGCCAGCGCCAGCGTTTCGGCCAGTCCCTGCCGCTCCGAATCGGACAGGATCGCGCTGCGACGGGTTTCGATATGCACCGCGGTCCAGGGCGCGCGCAGCGCGTCGGCCAGCCGCTTGGCGGCGCGGACCAGCCCCGGCGCGCTCGGTTGCTCGCTGATCGCAACGACCACCCGCTCCCCCACCGCAAAGCTGCCGGCCAGCGCATGGGCGCGGACATAGTCCAGCATCTGTGCGTCGACCGCCTGCGCCGCCCGGCGCAGCGCCAATTCGCGCAGCGCGGTAAGGTTCGACTTTGAAAAGAAATGGGTGAGCGCCCGGCTGGCCTCCTGCGGGATATAGACTTTGCCGTCCTTCAGCCGCTCGATGAGTTCATCGGGGGGCAGGTCCACCACCTCGATTTCCGCATCCTCCAGCACGCTATCGGGTACGGTCTCGCGCACCCGGACGCGGGTGAAGGAGGCGACGACATCGTTCAGGCTTTCGAGATGCTGGATGTTCAGCGTCGAATAGACGTCGATCCCCGCCGCCAGCAATTCTTCGACATCCTGATAGCGTTTGGGATGGCGACTGCCCGGCGCATTGCTGTGCGCCAGTTCATCCACCAGCGCCAGTTGTGGACGCCGCGCCAGAATGGCGTCGATGTCCATCTCGGTCAGGCTGTAATTCTGGTGGGGGACGATTTGGCGCGGGATCAGTTCATGGCCATGGACCAGCGCTTCCGTTTCGCGACGGCCATGGGTCTCGACGATGCCGACCACCACGTCGGCTCCGGCCCTGGCGCGCTGCGCCCCTTCCGTCAGCATCTCATATGTCTTGCCGACGCCGGGCGCCGAACCCAGGAAGATTTTCAGACGCCCGCGGCCTTCCTGCGCGGCGGCGCGCAGAAAGGCTTCGGGGTCCGGGCGCGCTGCGTCGTTCACCGCGCCTGCTTAACGCCAATCGCGTCCAGCCGTCGATTCAGTTCGAACAGATTGACCCGCGCTTCACCCAGAAACCCCAGCAGCGGCCGTTCGACGCTGGCCGAAACCAGCAACCGGACCTGCCGCGGGTCCATGCCGCGCGCCTTGGCGACGCGATCGACCTGATAAAAAGCCGCCTCTGGACCGATATGAGGGTCAAGTCCGGAGGCGGAGGCTGTCACCAGATCGGACGGAACGGGGCGATCGGGTGTGGCAGTCTTATAGGATGCGATATCGGCCTTCACCCGGTCGACCAGCGCCTGGCTTGTAGGGCCGAGGTTGGAGCCGGAAGAGGCGAGGCCATCATAGCCCTTGCCCGCCGCCGACGGGCGGCTGTGGAAATAGCGGTCCGACGTAAAGGCCTGGCCGACGATGGTGGAGCCGATGACGACGCCTTTGTCGCGGACCAGGCTGCCATTGGCCTGGGCCGGGAAGAGCGCCTGCCCTGCCCCCGTCAACGCCAGCGGATAGGCGATGCCGAGCAGTAGCGCGAAGAGCAAGGTCATGACGAGGGCCGGACGGATGGCGGATGTGATATCGTGGAACATCGGAAAATCCTTTTCGATCAGGCGAGGCCGAGGCTGTTGACGGCCATATCGATCAGCTTGATCCCCACGAACGGCGCGACCAGTCCGCCCAAACCATATATGGCCAGGTTCCGCGCCAGCAGCGGCCCCGCGCCGATCGGCCGGTAGGTGACGCCTTTGAGCGCCAACGGCACCAGGCAGGGAATGACCAGCGCATTGAAGATGATCGCAGACAGGATTGCGCTTTGCGCCGTGCCCAAGCCCATGATGTTGAGTACCCCCAGCCCCGGATAGAGCGTCACGAACATCGCCGGGATGATCGCGAAATATTTGGCGACATCGTTGGCGACCGAGAAGGTGGTCAACGCCCCGCGGGTCATTAACAATTGCTTGCCCAGCCCCACTACCTCGATCAGCTTGGTAGGATCGCTGTCCAAGTCGACCATATTGCCCGCTTCGCGCGCCGCCTGCGTGCCCGTGTTCATCGCCACGCCGACATCCGCCTGCGCCAGCGCTGGCGCGTCGTTGGTGCCGTCGCCGCACATCGCGACCAGCCGTCCGCCCTGCTGCTCCTTGCGGATCAGCGCCAGCTTGTCCTCCGGCGTCGCCTGCGCCAAAAAATCGTCCACCCCGGCCTCGGCCGCGATCGACGCGGCGGTCAGCGGATTGTCGCCGGTGATCATCACCGTGCGGATGCCCATCTGGCGCAATTCACCGAACCGTTCGCGGATGCCCGCCTTGACGATATCCTTCAGGAAGATCGCGCCGAGCAGCCGGCCATCCTGCGCCACCGCCAGCGGCGTACCGCCCGCGCGCGCAATCTCGTCGGTGATGCGGCGCAGTTCGTCCGCATCCGCGCCCCCGTTCGAAGACAGGGCGTTCAACACGGAATCCACCGCGCCCTTGATGATCCGTGTGCCGCCAGTTTCCACGCCGGAAATACGTGTCTGCGCCGTGAAAGGAATGACTTCCGCGCCGTCGGGCAAAGCCTGCGCCGTCTGGCCAAAACGCTCGCGCGCCAGCAAAACGATCGACCGGCCTTCCGGCGTCTCGTCCGCCAGGCTGGCGAGCAGCGCGGCTTCGGCGAGTTGCGCCTGGCTGGCGCCGCCCACCGGCCGAAATTCGGTCGCTTGCCGATCGCCCACCGTGATCGTGCCGGTCTTGTCGAGCAACAGCACGTCGATATCGCCCGCAGCCTCGACCGCGCGGCCCGACTTGGCCAGCACGTTGAACCGCACCAGCCGGTCCATTCCCGCAATGCCGATCGCGGACAGCAAGGCTGCGATGGTGGTGGGAATGAGGGTGATGAACAATGCCGCCAACACCGCGACCGGGATCGCTCCGCCGGCATAATGGGCAAAGCTGGGGATTGTCGCCACCGCGATCAGGAAGATGATGGTCAGGCCCACCAGCAACAGCGTCAGCGCGATCTCGTTGGGCGTCTTCTGCCGCTCGGCCCCCTCGACCAGCGCGATCATCCGGTCGAGAAAGCCCTGCCCCGGATTGACCGTCACCTGCACCTTGATCCGGTCGGAAATGACGCGCGTCCCTGCCGTTACGGCCGAACGATCGCCGCCCGCCTCGCGGATCACCGGCGCGGATTCGCCGGTGATGGCGGCTTCGTTGACCGACGCGACGCCCCATATGACCTCGCCATCGGACGGGATCAAGTCGCCGGTTTCAACCAGCACGACATCCCCCATCCGCAACGCGCTGGCCGGGACGGCGTCGAAAGTCTCGCCGTCCTTCTTCAGGCGCTTGGCCGTCAGTTCTGCTTTCGTGGCACGCAGCGAGGCGGCCTGCGCCTTGCCCCGCCCTTCGGCGAGCGCTTCGGCAAAGGTGCCAAACAACACGGTCAGCCACAGCCAGACGACCAGTTGCAGCTTGAAGCCGAGCGACAGGCTGTCCTGCCCCACCGCCAGCAGAATGGTGAGCAGCACCGCGACAATGGCGGTGGTAAACATCACCGGATTGCGGATCAGTTCGCGCGGGGCAAGCTTGCGAAAGGCGTCGCCGATCGCAGGCAGGATCAGGTCGGCGGTGAAGAGCGATTTGGACGCGGTGCGTGCCATGGTGATGCTCCGTTAAAAGGTCTGGCCGTGGATCATCGCGAGATGATCGGCGATGGGGCCAAGGGCGAGGCTGGGCAGGAAGGTCAGGCCGCCCACGACCAGCACGATGCCGATCAGCAGGCCGGTCCATAGCGGCCCGGTGGTGGGGAAGCTGCCGGCCGTTTCCGGCGTGTGGCTCTTGGCCGCCAGTCCGCCTGCAATCGCCAGCATCGGAATGATGATGAAGAAGCGTCCGATCCACATCGCGACGCCCAGCAAGCCGTTATAGAAGGGCGTGTTGGCGGTGAGGCCGGCAAAGGCCGACCCGTTATTCCCGACCGCGCTGGTGAAGGCGTATAGGATTTCGGAAAAGCCGTGCGGCCCCTTGTTCAGCGGCCCGGCCAGACCTGCGTCTGTGACGCTGGCGATCGCGGTCATGCCCAATATGACCAGCGGCAGCACGGCGATGGCCAGCACCGCGAGCTTGACCTCGCGCGCCTCGATCTTCTTGCCGACATATTCGGGCGTCCGCCCGACCATCAGCCCCGCGACGAACACGGCGAGGATGGCGAATAGCAGGAAGCCGTAGATGCCCGCGCCGACGCCGCCCACCACCACTTCGCCCAACTGGATGTTGAACAGCGGGACCATCCCGCCCAACGCGGTGAAGCTGTCATGCATGGCGTTGACCGCACCACAGCTTGCCGCCGTGGTGACGACCGAGAAGAGCGCCGATGCCGCGGTGCCGAAGCGGACTTCCTTACCCTCCATATTGCCGCCCGCGACGCCCAGGCCATGCAGGATCGGGTTGCCGGCGGCCTCTTGCCAATAGGCGATGGTGACGCCGACCAGGAAGATGGTCATCATCGCCGCCAATATCGCCCAGCCCTGACGCGTGTTGCCGACCGCCTTGCCGAAGGTGAAGGTCAGGCCAGCGCCGATGACCAGGATCGACAGCATCTGCATGAAATTGGTCAACGCGCTGGGGTTCTCGAACGGATGGGCGCTATTGGCGTTGAAGAAGCCGCCGCCATTGGTGCCCAGCATCTTGATCGCTTCCTGACTGGCGACCGGGCCGAGTGCCAGCCCCTGCTTTGCCCCCTCCAGCGTCGTCACGTCGACCGATCCTGCGAGCGTCTGGGGCACACCGCTCGCGATCAGGAACAGCGCGTAGAGGATGCACAGCGGCAGCAGCAGATAGAGCGTCACTCGCGTCATATCGGCCCAGAAATTGCCGATCGTCGTCGCGTTCCGACGGGCGAAGCCACGGAACAGCGCGAAGGCGAGCGCGATGCCGGTCGCCGCCGACAGGAAATTATGGATCGCCAGCCCCAGCATCTGCGACAGGTTCGACAGCGTCGATTCCCCCGCATAGCTCTGCCAGTTGGTGTTGGTAGCGAAGCTGATAGCGGTGTTGAACGCCAGATGGTCGCTCGTACCGGCAAAGCCCATCGGGTTGAGCGGCAACAGCCCCTGCAAGCGCAGCACTGCATAAGTGAAGAGCGCCAGCGCGAGGTTGAAGAGCAGCATATGCACGGCGTAGCGCCGCCAGCCCTGCTCCTGTGCCGGGTCGACCCCGGACAGACGGTAAAAGCCTCGCTCGACCGGGCCAAGCACGGCGTGCAGCGGCGTGCGACGCCCCTCGTACAGCGCAAACAGCCACAGGCCGACCGGTTTCGCAAGCGCCAGCAACAAGCCGATGAAGGCCGCGATGAGCAACCATCCCTGAAGGGTCATGTCGTCCCTCCCCTAAAAACGTTCGGGTCGTGCGAGCACGGCGGCGAGGTAGGCGAGAAGGCCGAGCGCGGCGATGGCTGCGAGCCAGAGGTCGAGCGTCATGACGGCCGCCCCCTCACGCATGGTCGCAAAGCGCGACATAGCCAAGGCTTGCCGCCGCCAGGATCAGGATGAGGCCGATCCAGAGGATGTCCTGCATGAAAATTCTCCCGCACGCCGTCGCCGCGAAGGCGGCAGGATCGGCTGCAGGAGGTCAATTAGGCGGTCAGCGCGGTGGAATGCGAGAGGAGGAGCGCGCCGCCGGCATAGTATTTTCGTATGATTTATGCGTCAGGAGTAAATCAGGCGCGAAAGCCCGTGGTCAGGCGTAGCTGCCCGGGCCGATGCGGTGCAGCGTGATCGGGGGATGATCGACCGCATGGACGCGCGCTTCGGCGATGACGGCGAGCGGGTCGATCGCATGGCTGAGCAGCAGGCCGCAGCGATCCGGACCTTCCCAGATCACCGTCCCGCAAACTTCCAGCCCATCGGCGATCAGCGTCACGCGCTCGCCGATGGTCGGGAGCCAGGCGCCGACAATCAGCGCGCCATAGATGGAGATATTGCGGATCGTGACGGGCTGACTGATCCCATCCCAGTGCAGCATCGCTCCTACCTCGGCGGCCAGGCGGCTTTCGCGTCGGCGTTCGGCGCGGGCGCGATAGGAAATGCTGTCCATGGCCTTCTCTCCCGGTATGCCCCCCGGGATCAGCCTATATTCGATCGATAAAGTTGCGAAAACACTAAGCCGGCTGGTTAACGACCGGTTGGCCGCAAAGGAGGACGGGGTCGCCCGTCCCCCCTCAATTCAGGCCAGCGCGCCGTGGCAATGCTTGTATTTCTCGCCCGATCCACAAGGGCAGGGCGCGTTGCGGCTGATGTCGAGATTGGCGAACTCGCCGGGTTGGGCATTGCCCACCGGCGCGCGGGGAATGGTCGTGGTGATCCCGCCGAAGCTGCCCCCGTCGATGTCGGCGCTGTTGTCCTCGCCCGAAAACGGATCGATATGGGTGGTGATGAAGTCGGGCAGCACCGGCAGGTCGAACTGCGGCATCGGCGCCTCGTCCATGCGGAACTGCACACGGGCGATCGATCCGGTCACATCCTCGCGGATATTCTCCAGCATCCGCTCGAACAGGGCGAAGGCTTCCTGCTTATATTCGTTGATCGGCGTTTTCTGGGCATAGGCGCGCAGATGCACCACCTGGCGCAAGGCGTCGAGCGTCGAGAGATGCTCCTTCCAATGATGGTCCAGACTCTGGAGCAGGATCGATTTTTCGATCATGTGCCAGTCTGACGCATCGATCTCCTTGACCTTCTCGGCAACGGCTTCGTCGGCCAGCGCCGACAACCGTTCCTCGATCATTTCCGGATCGACGGAATCCTCGGCCAGCCAAGCGTCGAAGTCCGGTTCCAGGCCCAATATCTCGGCCGTGCGGGCCTTGAGCCGCTCCATGTCCCACTGTTCAGGATAGGTGCCGGGCGGGCAGGATGCGCCGACCAGGTCGTTCACCGTCTCATGGCGCATGTCGGCGACCACGTCATCGACCGTGTCGGCGTCCATGATGTCGGCGCGCTGCTCGTAGATCACCTTGCGCTGGTCGTTCATCACGTCGTCATATTCGACGACCTGCTTGCGGATGTCGTAGTTGCGCGCTTCGACCTTGCGCTGGGCCGTCTCGATCGCCTTGCTCAGCCATTTGGACGGCGGCAATGCCTCGCCATCCTCCAGATTGGAGCGGATCATCTTGGCGAACATCGTGTCCGGGCCGAAGATGCGCATCAGGTCGTCGTCGAGGCTGAGGTAGAAGCGCGACAGGCCCGGATCGCCCTGACGGCCCGAACGGCCGCGCAACTGATTGTCGATGCGGCGGCTTTCATGACGCTCTGTCGCCAGCACGAACAGGCCGCCTGCGGCCAGCACTTCGGCCTTTTCGGCGGCGATCTCGGCGCGGATTCGCTCGATCGCGGCGTCGCGCTCCGGCCCCTCGGGCATGTCGCGCAGCTCGTCCTCGACTCGCAGCTCCAGATTGCCGCCCAGCTGGATGTCGGTGCCGCGGCCCGCCATGTTGGTGGCGATCGTCACCACCCCCTTGCGCCCGGCCTGCGCGACGATATGCGCTTCGCTTTCGTGGAAGCGGGCGTTCAGCACCGCGTGCGGGACGCCGTCCTGGTTCAGGAACTCGGACAGCATCTCCGACTTTTCGATCGACACGGTGCCGACCAGCACGGGCTGGCCCTTTTCGGCATGTTCCTTGATCGTCCTGGCGATGCCGCGGAACTTGTCCTCGATATTCTTGTAGAAGCTGTCCTGTTCGTCGACTCGCTGCACCGGCTTGTTGGTCGGGATGGTGACGACGTTCATCTTGTAGATTTCATAGAATTCGGTCGCTTCGGTCGACGCGGTGCCGGTCATCCCCGAAATCTTGGGATACATGCGGAAATAATTCTGGAAGGTGACTGACGCCAGCGTCTGGTTCTCCGGCTCGATCTGGACGCCCTCCTTGGCTTCCACTGCCTGGTGCAGGCCGTCCGACCAGCGGCGACCATCCATCATGCGGCCGGTAAATTCGTCGATGATGACGACCTTGCCGTCCTTTACGATATAATCGATGTCGCGGCGGAACATCACCACGGCGCGCAGCGCCTGGTTCACATGATGCACGACCTGCGTATTTTCGAAATCATAGAGGTTGCTGCCCTGCAGCAGCCCTGCGGTTTCCAGCAGACGCTCGATCTTCTCGGTGCCGTCCTCCGTCAGCGTGACGGTGCGCTGCTTTTCATCCTTCTCATAATCTTCGTCGACCAACTGCTTCACGATCGCGTCGACCGCGACATACAGTTCCGACTTGTCGTCGGTGGGGCCGGAGATGATGAGCGGCGTGCGCGCCTCGTCGATCAGGATCGAATCGACCTCGTCGACGATCGCATAGTTGAACGGCCGCTGGACCATCGACGCGCGATCATATTTCATATTGTCGCGCAGATAGTCGAAGCCCAGCTCGTTGTTCGTCGCATAGGTGATGTCCGCGGCATAGGCTTCACGCCGCTGGTCTTCGCTGATGTTCGGCACGATGACGCCGGTGGTCAGGCCCAGGAAGCGATAGACCTGGCCCATCCATTCGCAGTCGCGACTGGCCAGATAATCGTTCACGGTGACGACGTGGACGCCCTTGCCCTCCAGCGCGTTCAGGTAGGTGGCGAGCGTCGCGACAAGCGTCTTGCCCTCGCCCGTGCGCATTTCGGCGATTTCGCCGCGATGGAGGACCATGCCGCCCACCATCTGCACGTCGAAATGCCGCATCCCCAGTACCCGCACGCCGGCTTCCCGCACCGTGGCGAAGGCTTCGGGCAGCAGGGCGTCAAGCGTTTCGCCATTGGCCAGCCGTTCGCGGAACTTAGCCGTCTGGCCGACCAGTTCCTCGTCGCTCATGGCCTGCATCGTCGGTTCGAATGCGGCGATCTGGTCGACGGTCTTGCCCAGCGACTTCACATAACGTTCGTTGGACGATCCGAAGATGGACTTGGCGAGTGCGCCGAACATGCAATTTCCTAAGCTACCGAGGGGCGCACGGCTCCCTTGTGAGGAACGCGCGCGGATATGCGCCGCGATTTAGGCACGGCACATCCTTTAGTCAATCAGACTGCGGCTGAACTCGCCCCGTCATCCGCCCTGCCATGCGCGCTGTCGCACGCCCGTCACACTATTGCGCCAGGTGGCATTGGTCGGGCGGCTTTGATCGGGCGGTGGCGTCGTGCCAACGCGAAGGCTTTGCACTTCGCGCAAGCTGCGCCACAAGAGCGCGACAAGAGCAAGGGTCGCACATTTGTTTCGTTCAATCGTCCTGGCGCGCGCGCCCAGCAGCGCCCTGCCGATCGCCACACTGGTGGCGATGGCGCTGATCCTCTGGTTCGGCCTGACCGCGATCGCGACCCCGTTCGACCATGACGAAAGCCAATATGTCGCCGGCGCCTATTTCAGCAGCCGCCTGCTGATCTTCCGCGACTTCCTCTATCTTCAGCCGCCGCTGCACAGCTGGACCTTCGCGCCGCTCGCCCTGTTCTTCCCCGACCATATGGTGGTGGCGATGCGGCTGGCCACCGCCGTCACCGCCCTGTGCACCCTGGCGACCCTGTGGGCGGGCCAGCGGATCGCGGGCATTTCGCGCGACAGCGCCGCCATCGCGACCCTCCTCGTCGGGGCGACCGCCGCCTTCCAGTTCACTGGCGCCGTCGTGCGCAACGACATGCTGCCGACGCTTTTGTCGTCCATGGGGCTGCTTGTCAGCCTGCTCGCGATGCGCCATTGCACGCGCCGCTATTGGTTCGCGGCGGGATCGCTGTTCGGCCTCGCCATCGCGACCAAACTCAATTTCGCGCCGCTGGGGCTGATGACCGGTCTGTTCGTCATCAGCGCCGGCGGCCGTTGCGGCCTGCGTGCGGCTGGCTGGCTGGCGGCGGGCGCAATGGCGGGCATGACGCCGATGCTGGTCGCCTGGGCGCTGGCACCCGATGCCTTCTTCTATGGCGTGCTGACCTTCGGCGCGACCGCTCCCCATGCCTGGTATGCGGCCAATGGCGCATTCGATGAACTGGCGACCGTCGAAAAGCTGACCGACCTGCTCAAATATCTGTGGAAGGGGCCGGCACTTGCCGCCTTGCTCCTGCTGTCGGCCAACTGGATCATGACCCGGCGGCGCGTGCGCTCGCCTGGACGGCGTTTGGCGATCTGGATGAGCGCAGGCGCGCTGATCGGCGCGGCGATGCCGACGCCGTCACAGGTGCAATATGTCATGCCGCTGCTGCCGCCGCTGGCGCTGGCGCTCGGCTATCTCCTCGACGACGCGCGGCGCTGGTCGTTCGCGCCGCGTCAGGCCTCGCTCGGCCTGCTCTGTCTGGCCGCCATTCCCGGCATGTTACCCGCGACCCGGCATGTGGTAGCGATGCTTCGCACGGGATCGCCGGTGCTGGAAGCGGATGCCGCCGCGCGCTGGGCCGGGGCGACGGTCCGCGCCATGGGCCGGGGCGATGCCATCGCCACCCTGTCGCCACACATGATCCTGGGCAGCGGTCTCGATCTCGACCCGCGCTTCGCCGCCGGCCCCTTCGCCTGGCGGACCGGATGGACGATGGGGCCGGTGTTGGCGCGGCAGGTCCACGCCATGATCCCGGCGACGCTGCCCGACATGGACCGCGATCCGCCCGCCGCCATCCTGACCGGCTATGAAGCGGGCACCCGCAAATTGCCGTTGCGGCCCGATGACCCGCTGGTCGCCTATGCTCGCCAGCACGGCTATCGCATAGTGACGATGCCCGATGGCGTAGGGCAACTGTACCTGCGCGATCATCCGTCAGGCCCGTCGCGGAAAGATTGACCCCTGCCCGATTTTGACGCATTTCGCGCGGCATGACCCAGCGCTCGCCCCTTGCACCCGCCTCATTCCCCGACTTGCCCGCCATTGACGGGGTGACGCTACGCACCGCCCGCGCCGGATACAAGGCATGGACGCGCTGCGACCTCACCTATGTCGAACTGAACGCGGGTACGGCCGTCGCGGGCGTCACGACGCAGAGTAAATGCCCCTCGCCCGAAGTCGAATGGTGTCGGGACGCCATTCCGCTCGGCTCCGCGCGGGCGCTGGTGGTCAATGCCGGCAACGCCAACGCCTTTACCGGCCATCGCGGCCGCGCCGCGGTGGAGGCGATCGCGGCCAAGGTCGCCAATCACCTCGGCTGCCTGCCTTCCGACATCTTCGTCTCCTCGACCGGGGTGATCGGCGTGCCTTTGCCCATCGACAAGGCCGAAGCGGGCCTGGAAGCCGCCTTCACCGCGGCTCCGTGCAACTGGGAAGAGGCTGCGACCACGATCGGCACGACCGACACTTTCCCCAAGGGCGCCCATGTGTCGGCGATGATCGGCGACCAGCGGGTGGAACTGGTCGGCATCATCAAGGGATCGGGCATGATCGCGCCCGACATGGCGACGATGCTGGGCTATATCTTCACCGACGCGGCGATCGATCCGGCCCTGTTGCAACAGATGCTGTCGGCGGCGAACCGCAAGAGCTTCTCCTGCATCACGGTCGATAGCGACACATCGACCAGCGATACCGTGCTGGCCTTCGCCACCGGCAAGGCGGGCCATGCGCCGATCACCAGCATGGACGACGCCGGCGCCGACGCCTTCAACGCGGCGCTGCATGACCTCTGCCGCCAGCTCGCCCATCTGGTGGTGCGCGACGGCGAAGGCGCGACCAAGTTCATCGACATCATAGTCGAAGGCGCGGACAGCGACGCCAGCGCCCATCGCATCGCGCTGTCGATCGCCAACTCGCCGCTGGTGAAGACGGCGATCGCCGGCGAGGACGCCAATTGGGGCCGTGTCGTCATGGCCGTGGGCAAGGCGGGCGAACCGGCCGACCGCGATAAACTGTCGATCCGCTTCGGCGCGACGCAGGTGGCGACCGGCGGCCTGGCGGTCGAAGGCTATGACGAAGCGCCAGTCGCCGCCCACCTCAAGGGACAGGATATCCAGATCGGCGTCGACCTGGGGCTGGGCGACGGCCGGGCGCAGGTCTGGACCTGCGACTTGACCCACGGCTATATCTCGATCAACGCGGATTATCGCAGCTGATGCTGGAACTGCATGATCCCGTCGTGGCGCTGATGCGATCGGTGGGCCGCGACATCGTCATGCCGCGCTACCAGAATCTGGCCAGCGACGAGATCAGCGAAAAGGCGGCGAACGATTTCGTCACCATCGCCGACAAGGAAAGCGAGATCCGCCTCGCTGAAGGGCTGGCCGCCATCCTGCCCGAAGCCGGGATCATCGGCGAGGAAGCCTGCGCCGCCGACCCCGCCATACTCGACCGGGCGGGCGAAGGGCTGAACTGGATCATCGACCCGATCGACGGCACCGGCAATTTCGCGGCGGGCCAGTCGCCCTTCGGCATCATCGTCGCGCTGGTCGATGGCGGCACGACGCTGGCGGGCTGGATATACGACCCGCTGACCGGACGGCTCTGCCACGCGATGCTGGGCGGCGGCAGCCATGTCGATGGCGAACGGGTGCAGGCCCGCGAGACCGGCGGCGCGCTGCCGATCGCGGCGCTGGCGACCTATTTCATGTCGGAGGAAGAACGCGCCGACATCCAGCGCCGGTCGCAGGCCAGCTTCACGCTGGTGGACATTCCCCGCTGCGCCGCGGAGCAATATCCCCGGCTGGTGCTGGGGCAGAATGACGTGTCGGTGTTTGCGCGGACCTTGCCCTGGGATCATGCGGCGGGCACTTTGTTCGTCAACGAAGCGGGCGGCTGCTGCCAGCGTACCGACGGCACGCCCTATGTCGTGGGCGACCTCCGCCGCGGGCTGATGGGCGCTTCTTCGCCCCGGCTGTGGGACAAGGCGGCGGCGACGTTGTTCGGATAGAAGGACATGCGATGCTGACGATCTGGGGCCGGTTGAACTCGCATAATGTGAAGAAGGTCGTCTGGTTCGCCGACGAGATCGGCCTTCCTTATGTCCGCCACGATGTCGGCGGCGCGTTCGGCATGAGCGCGGATTATCTGGCGAAAAACCCCAATGCGCTGATCCCCACGATCGAGGATGGCGACGTCACCTTGTGGGAATCCAACGCGATCCTGCGCTATCTGGCGGCGCGATACGCCCCTGCCCTGTGGCCCGCCAACCCCGCGGAACGGGCGCAGGGCGACAAGTGGATGGACTGGCAATTCGCCTTTGCCGACGCCCAGCGCGACGCGTTCCTGCAATTGGTGCGGCACAGGCCCGAACAGCGAGATGGACAGTTGCTGGCGACATCCGCTGCCGCATCGGGCGCGGCGATGCGGATATTGGACCGCACGCTCGCAGTGCAACCATGGCTTTCAGGTGTCGCTTTCGGTGTCGCGGACGTGCCGATGGGCGTCTATGCCCACACTTTCTTCACGCTCGACATGGAACGGCCCGACGTGCCGCATGTGCGTGCCTGGTACGACCGGCTGCGCGCGCGACCGGCCTATGCCCAGTCGGTGATGATCCCGCTGACATAGGGGCCGGCTGTGCCGGTCGTGCCAGACCGTTCGGCCCGGCACGACCGCATGAGCATTAGAGAACGCTTTCGATCCAGCCCTTGAGCGCGCTCTTGGGCGCGGCGCCGACCTTGGTCGCCGCCGCTTCGCCATTCTTGAACAGGATCATCGTCGGAATGCCGCGCACGCCATATTGGCCCGGCGCATCGGGATTTTCGTCGATGTTGATCTTGGCGATCGTCACCTTGTCGGCCAGTTCTTCGGAAATTTCTTCCAGAGCCGGGCCGATCATCTTGCACGGCCCGCACCATTCGGCCCAGAAATCGACGAGGACGGGCTTGTCCGAATTAATGACGTCATCCTGGAAGCTGAGGTCGGTAACTGCCTTGGTGGCCATGGGTGATCTCCTTTACTTGAAACGCTATCTAGGATGCGGGGGCATCAGGCTCAACGGGCCAGAGCGGCAAATTCTCCTGCGCGGGCACATAGTTCGGCTTGTACGCAACCAGCAGCGACGGCGGCAGGACGATCAGGCGCGGCGCGCTGGTGTAGAGCAGCCCCGCCTCGATCGGCCGGTCGGGGAAGATCACGCCCAGCGCCGCGACATAGGCGGCCATCTGGCGGATATGGGCGGTCGGCACTTCGGCCAGCGTCAGCGGCGCAATCCGCCCGGTCTTGAAATCGACCAGCTGGATGCGATCCGCGCCGATACACAGCCGGTCGACGGTGCCGGCGATCACCGCCTCGCCTACCACGGCCGCGATCGGCGCTTCGGCCAGCGCATCGGGGCCGAACAGGGCCGCGAAATCCGGCGCTTCGATCACCCTGATCGCCTGGTCGATGACGTCATGGCGCTGCGCCGCATCACCTACGCCCTGCTGGACCAGCCAGCGATCCGCCGCATCGCGTCGCCGCTCGGCGGACAGGTCGGGCAGCCGTTCGAACAGCGCGTGGAGCCAGCGCCCGCGTTCGGCCGCGGCCCGCATCGCCTGCGTCGGTGGCGGATAGGGCACGTCATCCTCCACCGGGGCGGACGGCGCGAGCGGCCGGGGCGGGCGCGATTCGGCGGGGGCCGGTTCGCGCAGCCATGCGGGCTGGACGACCGGCATCGATGCGCGCGCCTCTTCCGCCTCCGCCTTGCGCGGTTCCAACTGCTCCGTCCCGCGCCAGCGGCGCACCCCGCCCCACAGCGGATCGGCTTCCCAGTCCGTGCCCAGCGATATCATCGCCCCTTCGACCGCGGCGTACCAGCTTTCCGGCTTCACCTCCCCCTTGGCGCGGGGGCCGAGCGATCCGGCGACGATCAGCTTCTCTTCCGCACGGGTCAGCGCGACATAGAGCAGCCGCCAATGCTCCTCCCGCTCCACCTGCGCAGCGGCTTCGGCGACGTCGCCGATCGGCCCCTGCCGTTCGGGCTTGCGCGGGGCGAGGATCGGCAGGCCGTTCCACAGCAGCGAGTCCGACCGGTTGCCGGCATCGGGATCGAGGCAGGTGTCCGCCAGAATGACGATCGGCGCCTGCAACCCCTTGGCGCCGTGGACGGTCAGCAGGCGCAGCATGTCGCCCTGCGCCGCGGCATCGCGGACAATCTCTACCTCACCCCGGTCGAACCAGTCGATGAAGCGCTGGAGCGAGGGATGATCGTCGCTTTCGAACGCAAGCGCGGCGTTCAGCAATTCCTCGATCGGATCGGCGGCCTCTGTCCCCAGCCGCTCGACCAGACGCCTGCGGCCGTCCATCGGTCCGGACAATATCGCCTCCAGATAGCGATAGGGGGTGGTGAAGTCCGCCACCGCCAGCAGATCGCGCAACGGCTGCAACGCCGCATCGTCCATCGTCTGGTTCAGGTGCCGCCACAGCCCGGTCTTGCGACCGATCAGCCGCATCATCAGCTCGTCCTGGGTCCAGCCGATCAGCGGCGATACCAGCAATGACGCCAGGTTCAGCTCATCTTCCGGCTGCACCGCAAAGCGCAATGCGGCGAGCAGGTCGCGCACGGCCAGCGGCGCGTTGAGCCGCAACCGGTCGATCCCGGCGACCGCCACCTTTTCCTCATAGAGGCGCGCGACGATCAGCCGCGCCAGTTCGCTGCGGCGACGCACCAGGATCATGATGTCGCCCGCGCGCACTGGCCGCCCCCGGCTTTCCAGCATCAGCCCGTCGTCGATCCACTGCTTGATCTGCCGCGCGATCTTGCCGGCCAGAACGCGCTCCTGGTCGGCGGCCCAATCCTCCTCGCCTTCCGCGTCTTCCGACAGGCCCGCGACGACGGGCTTCCACAATTGCACTTCACCCGGATGGCGATTGGCGCTGACATGGCGCACCTCGCCGGGGTCCATGCCCAGCCGTTCGGCGCGGAGCGTGGAGATGGTGCGGTCCACCACGTCCAGCACCGCCGGGGTCGATCGGAAGCTGCGATCGAGCGACAGGTTGAAGAAATCATGGCCCGATTGATCGGCGTCCCGCTGGAACAATATGCGCGCGGCGGCGAAATTGGCCGGGCTGGTGCCTTGAAAGCCGAATATCGCCTGCTTGAAATCGCCCACGGTGAAGATAGTGCGGACCTTCTGGCCCGGCTCCCACTCGGTCGCGAAAAATTCTTCGGCCAGGGTACGGACGATCCGCCACTGCGCGGCATTGGTGTCCTGCGCCTCATCCACCAATATATGGTCGATCCGCTGGTCCAGCTTGTAGCGTATCCATTCGGCAATGCCGGGCTGTTCCAGCAGGGTGGCGGTGCGGGCGATAAGATCGTCGAAATCGACCGCGCCGGCCAGCCGCTTGGCTTGGGCATAATCACGCGCATAGGCCCGCCCGGCATGGAGCGCCTGACCCAGCAGCGCGGCATAATCGGCGCGCAGCTTCATCGCGATCAGCGCGCCGCACCTGTCGTAGAGCTGCGCCGCCATCTCGATATAACCGTCGATCGGCGGCACCCAGCCCTTGGCGTCGATCAGGTCTCCGTCCGCCTTGCTCCAGGCACGATGGAGATCGCCCAGCGTCGCCGCCCGCCCGACCGGATCGAGCGCGCGCCAGGCGGCGATGCGATCGCACCGCTCCAGTCCCCGGCCCTTGCCCCATTCCACATTGGCGCGCACGATCCCGTCCAGCGTGCGCATGTCGAACATCGTGTCTGAACATTGGTCAGCAAGCCATTGATCGATATCGCCTTCGGGCAGCTCCAGTTCCTGCGCCAGCCAAGCCCCGATCGCCTCCGGCAGCGCATCGAGCGCGTCGCCTTTCGCCGCGCAGCGCAACAAAAACTGTTCGGCCCCGCCCTCGCCCAGCCGCAGGCTGATCGCCTGCAAAGCGCCGATCAGCGCTTGGTCGCCGACTTCATGCGCCCGCACCGCCATGTCGGCCAGCGTCTGGCGCGCGAGGCTCGTTTGTTCGCGCTGGTCGAGCGGGCGAAAGCCCGGCGTCAGGTCTGCCTCCAGAGGGAAAGCGGTCAGCAATTGCTGGCAAAAACCGTGGATGGTCTGGATGCGCAGCCCGCCACCGGTCGATTCCAGCACTTCGGCAAAGAGGCGACGGGCATAGTCGCGCGCCTCCGGCCCGGACTCTTCGCCCAGCGCCTCCAGGTCGTTGAACAGGTCGACCTCTTCCATCTGCACCCAGGCAGCGAGGCGATCATGGATGCGGTCGGCCATTTCCGCCGCCCCCGCCTTGGTGAAGGTCAGGCAGAGGATATTTTCCGGCCGCACGCCTTGCAGCAACAGGCGAAAGACGCGGGCGGTCAGCACATGGGTCTTGCCAGTGCCGGCGGACGCCGACAGCCAGACATGGGCGTCGGGCGCGGCGGCGCGCGCCTGATCTCCCAGTAACTTCTGAAGCGCGCGCGCCTTAGCCATCGTCGCGGCCATACCATTCCTCCAGCCGCATAAGCTGGTCATAATCGCCATAATTGGCGACTTCGGGGTTGATTTCCGCCCGGAATGGCGCGGCACCGAGCAGGAACATGTTCGCCACCTCCTCGAAATGTTCATGCGCGTGCGCGGTGAACTGGTCGGTGACGATCTTGTCGCGCTTGCCCATCGGATCGACCGGCCGTTCGCGATAGCCGAACTGATCGCCCTTCTTGGCGAGCGACCAATATTCGAAGTCGCCCGCTTGCGGATTGGGACCAAGGCCATCGAACCCGCCCAGTTCGGCGATGATGCCAAGCAGCCCCAGTTGCAGCGAAAAGCCCGCCTTCACCTGCCGCGCGCTGGGCGGTTTGCCGGTCTTGTAATCGATGATGCCGATGCGCCCGTCGGCCAGCCGGTCGATCCGGTCGGCCTTCCCCATCAGGGTGACGCCGGCGATGTCGGCGCGGCCTTCCTTCTCGACCGCCAATATGGTGCGGCCCTCCGCCTTGTCGCTGGCGACCTCGTCCGCAATCCAGCGGATCGCCTCGATCAGGCGCGGCTGCCACAGCGCCTTGAGCAAGGGATGGACTTCGGGCTGGTCGAACATGGCGCGGGCGCGCGCTTCCAGATCGGCGGGATCGAGCGTCCCGGCCTCCGCCCAGCGCTGGAGAATATCGTGGACCGCTGTCCCACGCCAGGCCGGGCCGGCATCGGCATCGACCGGATCGAGCCGATTGAGGCGCAATACCCGCTTGGCATAGAAGGCATAGGGATCGGCCTTCAGCCGATCGACATCGGTGACCGGAATCACATTTGGCCGAACGGACGCAGGCGGCGCGGGGGCGGGACGGTTGGCGGGGCTATGCCGGACCGGCGCGTCGATCGCCTGCGCCAGCGCCGCATAGCGGTCCGCCGTCTTCCATTGCGGCCCGGCCATCGCCTTCAGTCGCAGCCAGAAGCGCGACGCCACCGCCGGCCCACTGCTGCCCCGCCGCGCGCGGGTGATGAGGACATGCGGCGCGCCCAGCGCACCGGCGAAATCATGCGCGGCGAGGCCGATGCGCGTCTCCAGCCCCGGCAGCCCCAATTCGCGCCGGATGCGCGGGGCGAGCCAGGGGTCGGGCGAAGGCAGGCCGGGCCAGGTGCCTTCGTTGAGGCCACCCAGGACCATGAGGTCCGCCTGCATCAGCCGCGCCTCGATCAGCCCCAATATGCTGATGCGTGGATGGCCGCCCTGGGGCGGGCGCACCGATACGCCGCCCAGCATATGGTCTAGCAGCACCGGCAGCGCGCGCGGATCGGCCTGGCGCGGGCCTTCGGGCGCGGCGGCTTCCATCTCGGCGAACAGGTCGGCGGCGGCATGGCCCTGATGACCAGCCCAGATGGCATCGTTGGTCAGGGCGCCGGCCTGTTCGCGCAGCGCCGCCAATTGTCCGCTCAAGTCGGCAGCGGCGGCAAAGGCGCTTTCCAGCGGCTCCAGCAACGCGCGCGCCATCGGCCACCAGTCGCGCACCTGCTCGCGCAACACTCGCTGCCGGTCGTCCGCGCGTGGATGCAGCAGCAGGTCGATGCCGACCAACCCCGCCTGCGGCCGTGGCCCGCGGAGCAACAGGTCGAGCGCGCGCACCCCCTCCAGCCAAGTCAGACGCCCCTCGCCCCGCATCACCAACGGATGTTTGAGCAGGGTCAGTAAAGCCACCGGCGCGAAGCGTTCCGCCACCGCCTGCGCCATGGCAATCAGCATCGTGCCGGGCGGCAGGCGCGACAGCGGCAGGCCCGCTGTATCGTCCGCCTCGATGCCCCAGCGCCGCAGATGCGCCGACACCCGCGTCGCCAGTTGCCGGTCGGGCGTGACCAAAGCGGCGGTGCGTTCCGGCGTCTCCAGCGCCTCGCGCAGCGCGATGGCGATGGCCTGCGCTTCCTCGCCCGGCGTCGCCACTTCCAGCGCCACGACCCCCGCCAGCGACCGGTCTGCGGTCTTGAGGTCGCGCCAGCGGCTCGTCAGCCGGGGCGGCAGCATCGCGTTGGAGATGTTGCGCCCACGCACCGCCCGCGCATCATGCTCGCTGCCCCAGCGCCATAAAGCGACATCGTCCCGTGTCGCACTCATGCGGTCGAGCAGGCGCTTCAGCGCATATTGGGGATGGCTTTCATGGCCCTGCGGCGCGCGGCCGGTGAGGGGATCGGGATCGAACGGCCCGATCGCCTGCCATGCCGGATCGTCCATATGCTGGTCGAGGCCGGCGAACACCACCATGCCCTTGGGCATCGCGCCGATCCGCCGCAGCAGGCTGGCGACGGCGGGGGCGGTGGTCGACAGGCCCGCCGCGACGACGAAGCCTGACGGCGGATGGTCCTTCCAGCGCGCCGCCAGCCGATCGAACAGTTGGTTGCGCCGATCCGCCAGGTCGATGCACCCGGTCCGCGCCAGTTCGCCGGGCCAGCGGGCGATCAAAATTTCGAACATCGTCAGCGACGTCTGCCAATGCTTTGACAGCTCGTCCGACAGCGCCAGCGTGCGCAACGCCGTCATCGGCACGCGCTCCACCTGCATCTGGTCCAGCACCGCGCCCAGCGCCTGTCCCAGCAGCAGCGCCTGTCCCGCATCGATACCCGGCTGCGCATCCTGCACCATGCGCGCCAGGATCATCTGGCGGCGCATCGGCGCGATCGCCGGCGGGACGGGGTCGGCCTCCCCCAGCGGGTCGAGCGCGCCGCCCACCTGTTCCCCCAGATCGGGGTCGCCGATCGCGACCAGTCGGGGCAGCAGCAGCCCACCGCCCGATCGCCGGACGAAGGCGTCGCTCACCGCCCGGACCGCGCGGTTGTTGGGCAGCAGGACCATAGCCTGCGCCAGCGCCATGGGATCACCGCGATGCTGCGCCAGCAATCCCGCCGCCAGCGCGTCGGCGAAGGCGCGATGCGCGGGTATCGTGAAGAGCGCGGGGCGCGTCTTCTCACCCATGAGCGAGCATCGACTCCACCACCGGAATAGCCTGGGGCGTGCCGACGTCAAACCAGAGGCCCTGATGCGACACCCCGTAGAGCCGCCCGGCCTCAATCGCCCGGTTCCAGAAGATATTGGTGGAAAACACGTCGCCCGGCGGATCGACCAGCAACGACGGCGACAATATCTGCACGCCGGTAAAGACGAACGGCGCGACATGGGCGGTCTTGCGCCGGCTGAGCCGCCCGTCCGCATCCATGTGAAAATCGCCCGGCCCCTTATGGCAATTCGCGCGCGCCAGCGGGACCAGCAGCAACAGCGCATCCATCCGGTCGGGGTTCCAGATCCGCTGCATCACAGCCAGCGTCTCCTGCGGCCCGTCAATCCACAGATTGTCGCTATTGGCGCAGATGAAGGGCGCGTCGCCCAGCAGCGGCTTCGCCTTGATAAGGCCACCGCCGGTTTCCAGCAGTCTGGTCCGCTCATCAGAAACGGCGAAATCCAGCCCGCATTTGCGCGCTCTTAGATGCGCCTCGACCGTGTCGGCCAGATAATGGACGTTGACGACCACCTTCCTGATCCCGCCCGCTTCCAGCCGGTCCAATGCGTGGTCCATCAGCGGCTTGCCAGCCACCTTCACCAGCGGCTTGGGCCGGGTCGCGGTGAGCGGACGCATCCGCTTGCCCAGCCCGGCGGCCATCAGCATGGCGGTGTCGATCATATGGGCGCGAACTCTTGCAGGGCGTCATGGCGCTGGTCGGCGGGGATGTTGGCAGCGAACCAGTCGGCGACGGGTGCCAGCGCCGGGTGGGCCAGATCGCGCTCCAGCAATCCCCACATACGCGGCAGGAAGGAGAGATAACGCGGCTTGCCGTCGCGTTTCCACAACCGGGTGAAGATGCCGATGATCTTGGCGTTGCGCTGCGCGCCCAGCACCGCATAGGCGGCGTCGAAGTCGGCGGGCGGGTTGGCCATCGCCTTGTAATGGGCCAGCATCGCCGCCTCGACTTCCACCGGCACGTCGCGCCGGGCGTCCTGCAACAGCGATACGAGGTCATAGGCCGGGTGGCCCGCCAGTGCGTCCTGAAAATCGAGCAGGCCCAGCCCGTGCGAGGCGACCCGGTCGATCAGCATGATATTTTCGGCATGATAATCGCGCAGCACCGTCACGGTCGGGCTGGCCGACTGCTCCACGACGGGCAACACCGCATCCCAGGCGCGGACATAGCCGTCGACATCGACATCCAGCCCGATCGCCGGGCAATACCATTCGGTCAGCAGCCCGACCTCCCGCTGATAGACGGCGCGATCATAGGGCGGCACTAGCGCCGCGGGCAGGCGATGCAGGTCGGCGAGCAGGTCGATCGCACGGGCGTAGGTCGCCATTTCTTCGGCCGGATCAGCGTCCAGATGCTCCTTGACCCGCAGGTCGCCGAAATCCTCGATCAGAACGAGGCCCTGCTTCAGATCGCGCGCCAATATCCGCGGCGCGGCGAAGCCGTCGGCCAGCAGATGCTCGGCGATGGCGATGAACGGGCGCGGGTCTTCATGCGGTGGCGGCGCATCCATCAGCACGGCGCGACGGCCGCCGTCCAGCACGCGGAAATAGCGGCGGAAGGACGCGTCGCCGGCAAGCGGTACGATGGCGGCGTCCCCCCATCCCGCGTCGGCGAGAAAGGCGGGCGCGGTGGCGGGCGGGATCATATCTGTGACCATCGCTCCGTCCAAGCGTCCGGCACGTCCGCTGTCAAGCGCCGCGCATCCTCGCCTGCAAAGTCGATGCTCAACCGCAGGGCATGGGGCCACAGGGCATCGCCCAGCCGGTCGGGCCATTCGATGATGAGCAGACTGTCCATCAGATAGTCGCCCAGCGCCAGTTCCTCGGCTTCGGCCGCATCGTCCAGCCGGTAGAGATCGACATGGGCGACCGGCAGGCGCACCTCCGGCACGTCATAGGGCTGGACGATGGCGAAGCTGGGACTGGGCGCTTCGCCTTCCAGCCCCAAGGCCTCCAGCAGACCGCGCGCCAGCGTCGTCTTGCCCGCGCCGAGCCCGCCTTCCAGCGCGATCACATCGCCGATCCGCGCATGGCCGGCGATCCGCCGGCCCAGGTCCAGCATCGCCGCTTCACCGTCGAGGTGCACGACCGCTTCAGCCACGCGGCAGTTCGATCACGGCCATGGTCCCCTGCCCGGCTTCCGACACCAGTTGCAACGTGCCGCCATGCGCTTCGGCCAGTTGCCGCGCCAGCGGCAGGCCGATCCCCGCCCGGCCGCCGTTGCGCGCCTGTCCCGCGCGCGCCGCCGGATCGAAGATCGCCGCCTGCTGCCCTGCCGCAATGCCAGGGCCATTGTCCGACACGACGATCCGCGCCTTGTCAGTCATGCCGTCTCCATGCAGCAGGATGCGGGCGCCCTTGCCGCAATAGCGGATCGCATTTTCCAGCAGATGATCGATCGCCTGGCCGATCCGCCGGGCGTCGCCCTGCACCGCGCCCAGACTGTCTTGCAGCGTCAAATCGATTTCCATGCCCTTGGCGGTGGCATCCATCATCATCCGGCTGGCGCTGCCCCGCACCACGGTGGCCAGGTCGACGCGGACATGATCGATAGGCAGCGTGCCGACTTCGCCCTGGGTCAGGTCCAGCACATTGTCGATCAGCATCGACAGGCGGGCCGTACTTTTGAGGATGCCATCGACATATTCGGCGGCCGATGGGCTGAGTTCCCCCGCATAACCCGCGCTCATCATCTCGGCGAAACCGGAAATAGTGGTGAGCGGGGTGCGCAGTTCATAACTCATATTGGTGACGAAGGCGGTCTTGACCTTATCCGCCTGCTCCAATGCTTCGTTCCGGTCGCGCAGCACCTGTTCCACCCGGCGGCTGTCGGTCACGTCCAGCATGGTGAACAACGCATTGCCGTCGGGCAGCGGGATCGCGGCGAATTCGAAGATGCGCCCATCGGCGAAACCGACATGGCCGATACGCTGCTTGCGCTCGATCGTGGCGGCGCGCACCAGTTCGCGCACCAGATTGGCCTGTTCCGGCTTGGCCAACTGGGTCTGCACCGCCCGCATCAGATCGTCGATGCGCGGATGCCCCGCCAGCAGATCCTCGCTGGCACCCCAGATGATGCGGAAGCGGCTGTTCCACATCTGCAAGCGGCCGTCGGATGCGAATACCCCGATCGATTCGAACAGATTGTCGAAGGTCGCCGTCCGTACCCGCAGCAGCGTGTCGCGCGCGCTCGACAATTGCACTTGCTCGGTCCGGTCCTCGAAGATCAGCAGCAGGCCGCCATCGGGCAAAGGCTGGGCATAAACGCGCAAATGGGTGCCATCCTGCAGCAGCCAGTTTTCCTCCAGCGGATCGGGCGACAGGAACCATTGCCGCCGCTCCGCCCGCCAGGCCGGAAAGTCGCGATGTTCGGGCAGCCGCCGCGCGTCGCGCATCTGGTCCAGCACCCGCTCGAACAGCGGGGCGTCGGCCAGCGCATCCTGATGCAGGCCGAACAGGCTGATGAAGGGCTGGTTCCAGAAGCGCAAGGCCCGGTCGGGGCCGAAGCGGGCGACGCCGGCGGACAGCCGGTCGAGCAGGTCGCGCTGCGCCGCCTCCAGCCGCCGATGCTCGACCCGCGCCTGTTCCAGTTCATGCTGGTCGACGGCATAGCCCGCGACGCCCGCCGCCCCCAGAGGCACATCGACAACGCGCATCGTGCGCCGTTCGCCATCGATCGTAGCGGGCACCATCCGTTCGATCGGTTCGTCGCGGGTGATCGCTTCGGCGGCGGCGGCCTCTGGCGTCAGGCCCGCGACGGTTTCCACCAGTTCGGTGCCATGGGCGATGACATCGCCCGCCCCCTGCCCGTCGACCGCGCGGACATAGGCGCTGTTGACCAGGCTGAGGCGCAGGTCGGGGGTGCGGTGCCACATCGGGAAGGGCGCGGCCTCGACCAGCCCGGCCAGCGCCTCCAGCGCATCGCGCAACTGCTCGACATGGCCGCGCAGCGACTGGATTTCCGCCTGGCTGTCGGTCGCGTCGAAAATCCATAGGATGACGCCGCCGCTGGCCGCGATGCCCGGCCCGGCCGGCGCGCCGCGCACCAGCAGCAGGCGCGACGATCCTTGGCCGCGCACCGGCAGAGCGAAGCTCTTGCCCGCGCGCTGGGCCGAGGCGATCTCCTGCGCCAAAGCAGCCGCGTCTTCCGGTTCCAGCCCGCCGTCAGGCGCCGTGAGTTCGGAGGCGAAGGTCGGTACGCGCGGCTTTCCCAGCCATTTGGCCAGGCGATCGGCCGCTTCCAGCCGCCCATCGGGGTGGACGATGATCGGCGCGGCCGGCGCGGATGCCAGCAACATGGTCAGCCGATCGAGCTTGCCCTGCGCATGCGTGCCCTCACGCCGCATCCGCTGGCCGCTGACCAGCGCCCAGACGGCAGCGCCCAGCCAGCCGGCCAGCACCACGCCGAAAATGATCGCGGCATAGGGGGATAATGTCGTCATGACATTCTTGTCCGTGCGCGCTGAGCCTTGCTGTCCCTGTTCATAAGCCGGTTGGGCCTAACCCAGATCGATCGCATGGCCAAGAAGGCGCACGAGAAAAAAGGGAGGCGTCGCCGCCTCCCTCTTCCGTGTCTTGCTGTAGCGCCCCGTTGTTCAGCAGCGCCCGCGCCATTTAGTAGCGGTAGTGATCGGGCTTGAACGGGCCTTCCACCGGCACGCCGATATAATCGGCCTGACGCTGGCTCAGCTTTGTCAGCTTCACGCCCAGCTTTTCCAGATGCAGTTCGGCGACCTTCTCGTCGAGATGCTTGGGCAGGACATAGACGTCGTTGCCGTAGGTCTCGCTCTTGGTCCACAGTTCGATCTGCGCCAGCGTCTGATTGGTGAAGCTGGCCGACATCACGAAGCTGGGATGGCCAGTGGCGTTGCCCAGATTGACCAGGCGGCCCTTCGACAGGACGATGATCTTCTTGCCGTCGGGGAATTCGACTTCATCGACCTGCGGCTTGATCTCGGTCCACTTCATGTTGGACAGACCGGCAATCTCGATCTCGCTGTCGAAATGGCCGATGTTGGACACGATCGCCATATTCTTCATCGCGCGCATATGATCGACGGTCAGCACGCCTTCATTGCCGGTCGCGGTGACGAAGATGTCGGCGCGCGGCGCGGCCTCTTCCATCGTCACGACTTCATAGCCTTCCATCGCCGCCTGCAACGCGCAGATCGGATCGACTTCGGTCACCAGGACGCGCGCGCCGCCATTGCGGAGCGAGGCCGCCGACCCCTTGCCGACATCGCCGAAGCCCGCGACGCAGGCAATCTTGCCCGCCAGCATGACGTCGGTCCCGCGACGGATCGCGTCGACCAGCGATTCCTTGCAGCCATAGAGGTTGTCGAACTTCGACTTGGTGACGCTGTCGTTCACGTTGATCGCCGGGAAGGGCAACTTGCCCTTCTTCGCCAGTTCATACAGGCGATGGACGCCGGTGGTGGTTTCTTCCGACACGCCCTTGATGGCGGCGACCGTCTTGGTCAGGAAGCCGGGACGTTCGGCCAGCACGCGCTTCAGCACCGAACAGAAGATTTCCTCTTCCTCGTTCGACGGCGTGAACAGTTCCTCGCCCGCCTCGACACGCGCGCCCCACAGCGCGAACATGGTGGCGTCGCCGCCATCGTCCAGGATCATGTTGCAGACGCCGGATTCATCGGTGTGCCAGTCGAAGATGCGCTCGACATAGTCCCAATATTCCTGGAGCGTCTCGCCCTTGATCGCGAAGACCGGCACGCCCGACGCGGCGATCGCGGCGGCGGCATGGTCCTGCGTGGAATAGATGTTGCAGGTCGCCCAGCGAACTTCCGCGCCCAGCGCCGTCAGCGTCTCGATCAGCACGGCGGTCTGGATCGTCATGTGCAGCGATCCGGTGATGCGCGCGCCCTTCAGCGGCTGCGACGGGCCGAACTCGGCGCGCAGCGCCATCAGGCCGGGCATTTCGGTTTCGGCGATATCCATTTCCTTGCGGCCAAAGGCGGCAAGGGCGATATCGGCGATGACATAATCCTGCGCCTGGGTGGCGGGTGCAGTGGCCACGAGCGTATCTCCGTCAGCTTAGAATGGAGCCCCGCCAGCGACAAGGCGGGCGGTGGCGATGGAATGCGCCTTACCAACCGGCAATGCGCATGGCAACTCATATAAAGATTTCTTTATGTGCCTGCCGAAGAACATCTCTCCTTCAGGCCGATCCGGCGCCGGGGACGAGGTGGGACGCATCCACACCCGCCGCAGCGTAGGCCGCCGCCCATTTGCGGGACGTCGGCACGTCGAACAGCAGGTCGGGATCGCCATCGGCGAGAAACCAGCTTTCCCCGCCCATTTCCTGTTCCAGTTGCCCCGCCCCCCAGCCGGCATAGCCGAGCGCGACCAGATAACGGCTTGGCCCCCTTCCCCGTGCGATCGCCTTCAATATGTCGAGCGACCCCGAAAGCCCCCACCGACCGCCCACCTGCACCATGTCCTGGCCGCCCCAGTCGAGCGAATGGAGGACGAAGCCACGCCGTGGTTCGACAGGCCCTCCGCGCAGCACCGGCGTGTCGGCCACCTGGCTGCCGTCGATATCGAAGCTTTCGAGCAGTTCGCGCAGCGAAACGCCCTCTATCTCCTGATCGACCGCAATGCCGAGCGCGCCATTATCATCATGGACGCATAGCGCCACGACCGAATGGTCGAACCGCATGTCCGCCATGCCGGGAAGGGCGAGCAGGAAATGCCCGCCATAGAAGCGCGTCTGGATCATGTCCTGAATATAGCCCGCCTCCGGCCCTTGCCAAGGACGCATGGTCGCATCGGCAGGGCGTCGTGACATATAACTGGCCGGGCGTCTTGACAGCGGCCGTGCCAGCGCCGACCTCCCGCCCGTCATAGGCCAGGAGACAGACATGACCATTTCCAAAGGCGATCGCCTTCCCAGCACCACCTTCACCCAGATGACCGAAAACGGCCCTGAAGCCGTGGCTTCGGACGACTATTTCGCCGGCAAGACCGTCGCCATCTTCTCGGTTCCCGGCGCCTTCACCCCCACCTGTTCGGCCAAGCACCTGCCCGGCTTCATCGACAAGAGCGAAGCGCTCAAGGCGAAGGGCGTGGACGAAATCGCCTGCACCGCCGTCAACGACGCCTTCGTCATGGGCGCCTGGGGCAAGTCGGCCGGCGCGGACGGCAAGGTCACGATGCTCGCCGACGGCAATGGCGATTTCGCACAGGCCGTGGGCCTGACCATGGACGGCAGCAAGTTCGGCCTGGGCCAGCGCGGCCAGCGTTTCTCGATGATCGTCAAGGATGGCGTGGTCGCGGAGCTGAACGTCGAAGCGCCCGGCGACTTCAAGGTCTCCTCGGCCGACCATATGCTCGAACAGCTCTAGTTACAAAGGCGATCGGGCGGCGGATTTCAAGTCCGCCGCCCGATCTGCACGCTGCGTCTTCCTTCCGTCACGCAAAGGCGGTAACAGGGGGCGATGACACAAAGCATCGGCAGCGCAACGGTCACGCAACTTGACCGTATCTATCGGACATCCATCGAAAATCTGCGCGAAGCGATGCGGGCCTACGCCCGCGACGGCAGCGTCCCGCCGCCAGAGGCCAAGGCCGACCGGCGCTACTGCTATCCTGAGCTGCGCATCGTCTATCATGGCGACAGCGATGCGCCGCCGCCGGGCCGCTCCTTCGCCCGCCTCTCCAAGCCGGGACGCTACGTCACCACCGTAACCCGCCCCGCCATGTTCGCCGACTATCTCGCCGAACAGATCGACCTGCTCGTCCGCGACTATGGCGTCGACGTGGAGGCCGGGCTGAGCGAACAGCAGATCCCCTTCCCCTATGTGCTGGACGGCCTGGACATGAGCGCGCTGGATGGCACGCCGCCGACCGAACTGGCTCGCCACTTCCCCGCCACCGAACTGGCGGAGATCGGTGACGAGATCGCCGACGGCCTGTTCATGCCCGATCCGAACGGCGATCGCCCGCTTGCCCTGTTCGACGGATTGCGCACCGATTTCTCGCTGGCGCGCCTGAAACATTATACCGGCACGCCGGCCGAACATGTGCAGCGCTATATTCTCTTCACCAACTATCACCGCTATGTCGACGAATTCGTCGCCTGGGCCTGCGATGAGCTACAGCGCGAAGGCAGCCGCTACACGGCCTTGTCGGGCGCCGGCGGCGTCTATGTGACCCCGGAAACCGCCGACCCGGCGCGGATGATCGCCGACAGCGCCTGGCGCCGGCACCAGATGCCCGCCTATCACCTGATCGCGCCGGACCGCAGCGGCATCACCCTGGTCAATATCGGCGTCGGCCCATCCAACGCAAAGACCATCTGCGATCATCTCGCCGTCGTGCGTCCGGAAGCCTGGCTGATGATCGGTCATTGCGGCGGCCTGCGTCCCAGCCAGCGGATCGGCGACTATGTGCTGGCCCACGCCTATCTGCGCGACGATCATGTGCTGGACGAGATGCTGCCGCCCGAAATTCCGGTGCCGGCGATCGCCGAAGTGCAGGTCGCCATGGCGCAGGCTGCCGAAGCCGTGCTGGGTCACAGCGATCCGGAGGATTTCAAGCGCCGCCTGCGCACCGGCACGGTCGTCACCACCGACGATCGCAACTGGGAATTGCGCTATTCCAGCTCGGCCCTGCGCTTCAGCCTGTCGCGCGCGGTCGGCATCGACATGGAATCGGCGACCATCGCGGCTCAGGGCTATCGCTTCCGCGTTCCCTACGGCACGTTGCTGTGCGTATCCGACAAGCCGATCCATGGCGAACTCAAGCTGCCGGGACAGGCCAACCGCTTCTATGAGGAAGCCATCGCCAGCCATTTGCGCGTGGGCCTGATGACCTGCGAACTGCTGCGCGAGGAAGGCGCAAAGCTGCACAGCCGCAAGCTGCGCGCCTTCAACGAACCGCCGTTCCGCTAAGTGGTTTAAGCCGCTTCCTGCCAGATGCTGATGCGGTCCTTGCCGTTCTTCTTGGCGGCATAAAGGGCCGCATCCGCCCGCGCGACCAAATCTTCCATCTGGATGTCGGCGGCGGCCAGTTCGGACACGCCGAAACTGGCGCGCAGCCAGACGTCGGGAAATCCCGGCAGCGCCAGGTGACCGACCTCGCTACGTACGCGTTCCATCACGTCTGCGGCGGCGCCGGCGCTGGTGTTCATCAGCAGCAGCCCGAATTCGTCGCCGCCCATCCGCCCCACGACATCGCCGCGACGCACCGCGTTGGTGAGCAACTGAGCGAAGCCTTTTAGCGCCTGATCGCCCGCAATATGGCCATGGCCGTCATTGAGCGCCTTGAACCCATCGAGATCGCACACGACCAGCGCCAGCGGCAGGCTCTGCCGCCGGGCAAGCGCCATCGCCCGCGCCGCCGCCTCGTCCAGACCCCGGCGGTTCAAGACCTGGGTCAGCGGATCATGACGCATCTGCGTGCGCAGTTGCTGGGCCAGGTCGCCCGCGACCACCAGCACCGCCGTGACGGCGGTGGCCACATAGATGGTCGGCATGAAGATGCTGAAGATCAGGCGATAGAGATCCTTCCCCATCTCGGGTCCGCGAATCATCATGGCCGACCCCGCCAGCGCCAGCTGGACGATGACGAAGGCCAGCAGGGCGAGGAAGAACACCAGCTCCGGGGGCGTGAAAGACCGGTCCCTGGGCCAAAGCGACACGGCGCTCGCCGCCAGCAATGCGCCGACATAGGCGGGGATGATCAGGCCCTGCATGATCTGGCTGCCGGCCGGACCGATGGCGAACGCCATGGCCAGGATCACGATAATCGCGGGAATGACGAATCCGGCCAGCCGCAACGGTTTCCCCGATCGCTGGCGAATGCCGATCGCCAGCAAGGATCCGCTGATGATCAGTCCGACGCCGGTGACGATGAACCAGCCGGGACTTTTGAGGAAGAAGCCGCAGGCATTGGCCGTCCATTGCACCATGCCGATGCCGTAGGAGGCGGTCCATGTCAGGACATGCCGTTGTCGACCGAAATGCAGCCACGCCACAGTCAGCGCGACGGTCATGACGGCAGCGGTGCCGAACAGCAGGGACAGGAGAATGGCTGGTGCGTTCATACACCAGCCATTTACCAAGATTTACTCCGGCTTACCACCCACAGGACTTGCCTTTATTTTGCGTAATCAACCACTTCTGCAATGGTGCGAAATAATTGACCAGCGCCTTGCCTGACATTTCGCGACTGCCGGTAAAGGCTTGCAACGCGTCGGGCCAAGGCTTTGACGCACCCATTTGCAACATGGCATCAAGTTTCGCGCCTACAGCCTTGTTTCCGTAGAAAGAACAGCGATGCAGCGGCCCTTTCCAGCCGGCCTGCTTGCACGCCGCCTCATAGAATTGGAACTGCAGCACCCGCGCCAGGAAGTAGCGCGTGTAGGGCGTGTTGCCGGGAATATGATATTTGCCGCCGGCGTCGAACTTCGTCTCGTCGCGGGATACGGGCGGCGTGATGCCCTGATATTGCAGGCGCAGGTCGGTCCAGCCTTTTTCATACTGGCTCTGCGGAATCGATCCGTCGAACACGCCCCAGCGCCATTTGTCGATCAGCAGGCCGAAGGGCAGGAAGGCGACCTTGTCCATCGCCTGCCGCAGCAACAGGCCCAGATCCTTGTCCGCGCCCGGCACCTTGGCCGGATCGAGCAGGCCGATCTTCACCAGATAGTCGGGCGTGATCGACAAAGCGACGAAATCGCCGATCGCTTCATGGAAGCCGTCATTGGCGCCATCCAGATAGAGCTGGCTATGCTTCTGATAGGCGCGCTGGTAATAATTATGGCCCAGTTCATGATGGATGGTGACGAAATCATCGCCATTCACCTTCGTGCACATCTTGATGCGGATGTCGTTCTTGTTGTCGATGTCCCAGGCGGAGGCATGACAGATGACCTCGCGGTCGCGCGGCTTGGTAATCTGCGACCGCTCCCAGAAAGTCTGCGGCAACGGCTCGAACCCCAGCGAGCTGTAGAAACCCTCGCCCGTCTTCACCATCCTGACCGGGTCATAGCCCTTGGCCTTCAGCAGATCGGTCGTATCGAAGCCGAGATCGCCCGCGCCCTGCGGTGCGACGACGTCGTAGATATTGCCCCATTCCTGCGCCCACATATTGCCCAGCAGGTCGGCGCGGATCGGCCCGGTCTTGGGCTGCACCGCATCGCCATATTTCTCGTTCAGCTTGGTGCGCGTGTAGCAATGGAGATCGTCATAGAGCGGCTTGACCTCCGCCCAGATCTTGTCGGTCAGCTTGGCGAAATCGTCGGCCGGCATGTCATATTTGGACCGCCACATCGCGCCGGTATCGGCAAAGCCCAGCTCCTTGGCCCCTGCATTGGCGATATCGACCAGCTTCGCATAGTCGGTCCGCATCGGCGCGCCGACATTGTCGTGCCAACTGACCCACATTTCCCTGAGTTCGTCGGGGTTGCGGTTGATCCCCATCTGCTCTTCGATATCGCTGCCGTTGATCGGCTGGCCTTTCAGCGTCCCCTTCCCCTTGCCATAGGCGGACTGCAGCTTGGTCGCGAGATCGTTCAGTTCTTCGGCGGCGCCCGGCGTCGTCGGCGCGGGCAGCGTCAACGCGGTGCGCAGCAGCGTCAGCCGACGCTTCGTCTCCATGCTCAGCCCCGGCGCGGTCGCGTATTTCGCCGCCTCCAGCGCATAATCGACCCGCTGCTTGGTGTCGATCGCGCCGAAATAGGACGCGATCGCGTCGGTATCGTCGGTGATGTAGGTCGCGTTGATCCATGCCGCGCGGCCGCTGACGATCGACTGGTCGAACAGCGCCTTCTCCGCCTTGGCGAGGAACGCGTCGGCTTCGGCCGCGGTGGGCGCGGCGGCAGCGGGTGACTGCTGCGCCAATACCGGCGAAACAACGAGGGCGGCCGCAAGCGCGGCCATCGATATAGCGATTTTCATGAGGTTCCCCTGATCGGTTATGACGGGGAAGGTGACTTGGCTTGGCGATACAGTCAAGCCGTCAGGAAATCGACCATCGCCTGCCCCAGTTCCTTGCGGGTGACCGCATTCATATGATTGCCCGGAACCTCGACATAGCGTCCGTTTGGCAATGTTTCGGCGAGTTCCTGCGCAACGCCATTGTCGCGATCGTCCGCGCCGCAGATTACTGCGGTCGGCTGCCGGAACCCGGCGATGGTCGCTTCGCCGGTATCGACAAAGGTGTTGAGAATATGCAGCATCGCCACCGGATCGCCCTTGGTCGTCTTGAGAAACGCCTCGGTCATCCATTCCGACGTGCCGCGCTCGAACGTGCCCAGGTTGTTCAGCACATTCTTGTAATAGCCGCCCTTGTCGAGCGTCTTGGTCAGCCCGCGCAACCCCATGCCGGCCAATATCACGCGCCGCGGCGTTGCGCTGCGCGCCAGCATCCGCACCGTCGTCCGCGCGCCCAGCGAATAGCCGCCCAGATCATAGTCGGTCAGTCCCAGTTGCGCGACCAGCCCCAGATTGTCATCGGTCAGCGCGTCGGGCGGATAGGCGGCGGGATCATGCGGCTTGGCGCTTTCGCCGTGGCCGCGCAGGTCCGGCAGGATCAGACGGAATCCCGCCTCCACCAGCCTGGCGGCATGGCCGTAGCGGACCCAATTGGTGAAGGCGTTGGAGAAATAGCCGTGGATCAGCACGAGATCACGCCCCTCTCCGACCATATGCACTGCGATCGGCAATCCGTCGAAACCCTTGATGTCGTGGCGTTCGATCGGCAGGTCGGTCATCGGGGCATTTCCTTATCGGGCTGGGACGCCCTGCCGATATGGCGTCATCCCCGGCGGCGCAAGAGCGCGATCAGCGCCAATGCGCTGCCGACCTGCGCGGCGGCCATGTCCTTCTGCGCGTCCCAGACGTCGCCCTGCTGCCCATTATAATAATCCGCCGTTTCGCCCGCTGCCAACAGGGTGAGCAGCCATTCGAAAATTTCGTAAACAGCGCTGCCCAGGCCGATCATGGCAAAGGCGAAGGCCAGGCTCCACCGCCACGGCAATCCGCCATGACGCCGCGCAGCTTCCGCGATCGGCAGTGTCAGCAATGCGCCGAAGCCAAAATGCACCAGCCGATCATAACCATTGCGCGTCATGCCGAAGAGACTGGAAATATCATGCCCGCTCAGCGCCCGCGCCCAGTCGTCATAGGGCACATAGCTATAGATCCAGCGCGCGCCCACCGTATGAAGCAGCAGGAACAGCCAGATGCAGCCGATTGACGATGTGGAAAGCGACCAGCGGCGCAGCAGCCAGGGCGCGGTCAGGACCAGCGCGACGGTCGGTCCATGCTGGAGCGGCGCGAGATCGGGATAGGGCTGGGCGATATTGGCGAGGCCAATAGCTGCTGCCAGCAAGACGATCATCCGGCGCTGTGCGATCGGAAGAGCTTTCCACATCGCGACAGCGCCGGCAATCATGAGAGGCGTCAGCCCTTTTTGAGGTGACGACGGCCAAGCAGTTCGGCGATCTGCACCGCGTTCAGCGCCGCGCCCTTGCGCAGATTGTCGCTGACGCACCACAGGTTGATGCCGTTCTCGATCGTGGAATCCTCGCGCACGCGGCTGATGAAGGTCGCGAAATCGCCCACGCATTCGATCGGCGTGATGTATCCGCCGTCCTCGCGCTTGTCGACCAGCATGATGCCCGGCGCTTCGCGCAGGATGTCCTGCGCTTCCTTGGCCGAAATCTCGTTCTCGAACTCGATGTTGATCGATTCGCTATGGCCGACGAACACCGGCACGCGCACGCAGGTCGCGGTCACCTTCACCTTGGGATCGAGGATCTTCTTGGTTTCCGCGACCATCTTCCATTCTTCCTTGGTCGAACCATCGTCCAGGAACACGTCGATATGCGGGATCACGTTGAAGGCGATCTGCTTGGTGAACTTCTTCGGTTCGGCCGGATCGCCGACGAAGATATTGCGGCTCTGCTCGAACAGTTCGTCCATGCCCGCCTTGCCTGCGCCGGACACCGACTGGTACGTCGACACGACCACGCGCTTGATCTTGGCGGCGTCATGCAGCGGCTTCAACGCCACGACCATCTGCGCGGTCGAGCAGTTGGGGTTCGCGATGATGTTCTTCTTCTTATAGCCGTCGATCGCGTCCGGGTTCACTTCGGGCACGATCAGCGGGACGTCCGGGTCCATGCGATAGAGCGAGCTGTTGTCGATCACGACGCAACCGGCGGCCGCCGCCTTGGGCGCATAGATTTCCGTCGGGCCGCTCCCCGCGGCGAACAGGGCGATGTCCCAGCCGGTGAAATCGAAATGCTCGATATTCTGGCATTTTATGGTCTTGCCGGTCTCACCGAAATCCACGGTCAGCCCCTGCGACCGCGACGAAGCGACCGCCGCAATCTCGTCAATAGGGAACTCGCGCTCGGCGAGAATGGTCAGCATTTCGCGGCCCACATTACCGGTGGCACCCACGACGACGACCTTGTAACCCATGACTAAAGTCTCCACTCCAATGCATAATTGCGGAGTGCGCGCCATAGCGCTGTCGCTACATTTGTCCAGAAAGAAGGGCTTCGCTGCTGCAAAGCCCTTCATCGACGCAATTTTATTCCGACGTCGGCCCGCCGGCATGCGCCGCCAGGAAATGCTCGATCGTCTTCCACAGGTGGACGCTGATGCCCGGCCCGCCGACGCGATGGGTCTGGCCCGGATAGGCCATCATCTCGAACGGCACCGCTTCGCCCTGCATCTTCGCCATCAGCGCGGTCGCGTTGTCGAACACGACATTATCATCGGACATGCCGTGGATCAGCAGCAGCGGATCGGTGATCTTCACCGCCTCGTCCACCGCGCCCGATGCCGGATAGGCGCTGGCCTTGTCCTGCGGCTGGCCCAGATAGCGTTCGGTGTAGTGGGTGTCGTAGAGCTGCCATTTGGTCACAGGCGCACCCGCCACCGCCGCGGCGAACACGCCCGGTGCCTTCTCCAGCAGCTTGAGCGACATATAGCCGCCATAGGACCAGCCATAGGTCGCGATCCGCCTGGGGTCCACGAACGGCTGGGCCTTCAACCATTCCACGCCCTTCAACTGATCCTCGACCTCGACCGTGCCCATGGCGCGGTAGAGATGATCCTCGAACGCCTTGCCGCGATCGGGGGTGCCGCGATTGTCGATCGCGAAGACGATCCAGCCGCGATCCACCAGATATTGGTTGAGCGCGCCGGACCATGTGTTGGTTACCTGCCGTCCGCCGCCCGGGCCGCCATAATGGATCATGAAGACGGGGTAGCGCTTCCCCGGCTCCATCTTGGGCGTCATGATCTTGGTGTACAGCGTCGTGCCGTCCGCCGCCTTCACCGTGCCGAACACCGTCTTCACATGGCCCGCGACATAGGGCGCATAGGGAGGGCTGCCCGTCAGCGCATTTTCCGACAGCCATTGCAACTGCTTGCCGCCGCTGTCGGCCAGATAGACCTGCTTGGGCTGATCGCTATTCTGGCGCGTCACAACGACCCGGCTCGCCGCCCCGTCCATGACGGCGTCGTTCCACCAGCCCTTGGACGTCAGCGCCCGCGCTTGCCCCGCCTTGCCCAGAGTCGTCACATAAAGCTGCTGCTCCAGCGGCGTTTCGCGATTACCGGTGAAATAGACCAGCGACTTGGCCTCATCCACGCCCACGACATCGCGCACCTCCCAGTCGCCGCTGGTGAGCGCCGTCCATTTGCCGCCGCTCACGCGATACAGATGCCCATGCCCGCTCTTCTCAGACCACCAGAGGAAACTGCCATCCTTCAGCGCATGAAAATTGTTCGACAGGTTGATCCAGCTTTTCGCCGTCTCGGTCAGCGCCACCCTGGCCTTGCCGGTCGCCGGGTCGACCGCCAGCAGGTCGAGCCGCTTCTGGTCCCGGCTCTCCCGCTGGACATAGAGCGTCTTGCCGTCCTTCGACCAGTCGACGCGGGCGAGGTAGATATCCTTGTCCGCGCCCAGCTCGACCTGGACCTGGCCCGACCCGTCAGGCTTCATCACGAACAGGTCCACGATCGCATTGGGCGTGCCGGCGGCGGGATAGCGTTGCTGATAAACCTTCGTCCCCTCCCCGCCGATCGCGGTGCGGGTGACGATGCCGACCGGGCTTTCATCGACGCGGGCGACCGCTATCCGCGCGTCGTCGGGCGACCACCAGTAACCGGTGCGCCGGTCCATTTCCTCCTGCGCCACGAACTCGGCCACGCCCCAACTCAGCGTATCGCTGGCGCCCTGCGTCAACTGCCGTTCCGCGCCGCCGATCGGCTGGGCGAACAGATTGCCACCGCGCACGAAGGAGACATAGCCGCCCGTGGGGCTGACCACGCCATTCAACTCGCCATCGGGCGTATCGGTCAGGCCCGTGACCTTCCCATCCAACCCGGCAAGATAGAGGTCGCCATCCACCGGCACCAATATGCTCTTCCCGTCTGGCGCCCAGTCATAGCTGGTGATGCCGGTGCTGCCCGCCACGGAGCGATCGCGCTCGCGCTGCATCTTCTCCGCTTCGGAAAGCTCCGCGCCGCTGCCGGTCCTCTTCGAATCGACCAGCATCCGTTCCGCGCCCGTACTGCTGTCGATCGCCCACAGGTCGAGCCGTTCCTTCTCGTCGGCGCGGGGCTTGAGCAGCGTCACCAGCGATCCGTCCGGCGACAATTTGAGCGCGCGCGGCTGCGGCCCGGCCAGGTCGGGGCTGGCGAACAAGCGCTCCAGCGTCAGTTGCTCCTGCGCGCTGGCGGGAAGAGGGGAGAGCAGCAGCGCACCGAGGGCTGCGCCGGCTTTCAGATAGGGGGGCATGATCGTCCTTTCCGGTCGGCGCGCAAACGCGCCGCATGATGGCGCAGATTTAGCGCGTCGGATTAGAAAAGATCAATGCCGGGAAATTATCTGTCCTGCCATGATCGCTTGGATCATGGTGGGCGCGACAGGGATTGAACCTGTGACCCCACCCGTGTGAAGGGTGTGCTCTACCGCTGAGCTACGCGCCCCCTGTAAGGAGGAGGCGGCCTTTGGCATCGGTGGCGCGCCCTGTCAACATCCCCGCATCGATTTGATGCAAAAGCGTTTCCGCCCGCGCGTATCGCCGCCTATAAGGGGCTTTCGAAATTACGGAGTTGCGCCTTCATGCCCAAAAGTCTCGCCCTTCTGATCGGAAGCCTGCTGCTCACGGCGCTGGCCGCCTGCAATACGGTGCAGGGTGTCGGGCGCGACATCGAATCGGTCGGGCGCGCCGGCAAGGACGCGATGCATTAAACAGACTATTGGAGGATGCGGCCGATCGCGGTCGCATTCTTGCGCAGGCGCACACCATCGCAATCGGGTTCGCCACATTCGCAGGCTTCGATGGTATAACGCACGCCACACATGACCAGCACGTCGTGATCGAACGAATAGTTGGAAATTCCCGCGCGCTCGACCTTTTCCTGTGCTCTGGCCTTGAGAGTCATGCGTGTCCTCCCCCGTCATATGTGGGATAGCGATCATTGATGTTGCGGTGCATCAAGTCAATTGACCGGCATTTGTTCCTGCACGATTTGTAAGAATATTGTCGCTGAAATGACACGCTTCATCCCGTTGCGTCGCGCGACTTGCACGCGGCGGCACAGCGTCCCATATGCCGCGTCATGAACGACCAAAGCAGCTCTTCCATGCCCGTCTGGCATGGCACCACCATCATGTCAGCCCGCAAGAATGGAAAGGTCGTCGTCGCCGGCGACGGCCAGGTGTCCATGGGCCAGACCGTGATGAAGCCCAATGCCCGCAAGGTCCGCCGCCTGCACGACGGCAGCGTGATCGGCGGCTTCGCCGGCGCCACCGCCGACGCCTTCACCCTGTTCGAACGGCTCGAAGCCAAACTGGAGCGCCATAACGGCCAGTTGATGCGATCCGCAGTCGAACTGGCCAAGGACTGGCGCACCGACAAATATCTGCGCAACCTGGAAGCGATGATGATCGTCGCGGACAAGGATGTCACCCTGATCCTGACCGGCAATGGCGACGTGCTGGAGCCGCTGAACGGCGTTGCCGCGATCGGTTCGGGCGGTAATTTCGCCCTCGCCGCCGCGCGCGCGCTGATGGAATATGAGGAAGACGCCGAAACCCTCGCCCGCAAGGCGATGGCCGTCGCGGCCGACATCTGCGTCTACACCAACGACCAGTTGACCATCGAAACGCTGGACAGCGCCGCCTAAACTAAAAAGCCCCTCCCTTGAAAGGGAGGGGGGAGTTTTTTGATGAACGACAACCTGACCCCCAAAGCCATCGTCGCCGCGCTCGACGCACACATCATCGGCCAGCAGGACGCCAAGCGCGCCGTTGCGGTCGCGCTGCGCAACCGCTGGCGCCGCCAGCACCTGTCCGCCGATTTGCGCGACGAGGTGACGCCCAAGAATATCCTGATGATCGGGCCGACGGGCTGCGGCAAGACCGAGATCAGCCGCCGCCTCGCCAAGCTGGCCGACGCCCCCTTCGTCAAGGTCGAGGCGACCAAGTTCACCGAGGTCGGCTATGTCGGCCGTGACGTCGAACAGATCGTCCGCGATCTGGTCGAGGAAGCTGTGCGGCTGGAGAAGGACCGCCGCCGCGAAGCCGTGCGCGAAGCCGCCTCCGAAGCCGCCATGGCGCGGCTGCTCGATGCATTGACCGGCAAGGAAGCGAGCGAAGCCACGCGCCTCTCCTTCCGCCAGAAGATCGAAGCCGACCAGATGAACGAGGTCGAGGTCGAGGTGGAGGTCGCCGACAGCCCCTCCATGCCGATGGAAATCCCCGGCATGGGCGGACAGGTCGGCATGATCAACCTGTCCGACATGATGTCCAAGGCGTTCGGCCAGCAACAGAAGAAGCGCCGCAAGATGCGCGTCGCCGAAGCCTGGGACAAGCTGGTCGAGGAAGAGCAGGACAAGCGGCTGGACCAGGATGACGTCGCCCGCGTCGCCATCACCAGCGCGGAACAGAATGGCATCGTCTTCCTCGACGAGATCGACAAGATCGCCGTCAGCGACGTGCGCGGCGGCTCCGTCAGCCGCGAAGGCGTGCAGCGCGACCTGCTGCCCCTGATCGAAGGAACCACCGTCTCGACCAAATATGGCCCGCTCAAGACCGACCATATCCTGTTCATCGCGTCGGGCGCGTTCCATGTGGCAAAGCCCAGCGACCTGCTGCCCGAACTCCAGGGCCGCCTGCCGATCCGCGTCGAACTGAAGGCGCTGACCGAGGAGGATTTCGTTGCGATCCTCTCCGACACCAAGGCCAGCTTGGTCACCCAATATCGCGCCTTGCTGGCGACCGAGGAGGTGACGATCGACCTGACACCCGAAGGCATCCGCGCTGTTGCGAAGATCGCCGCCGACGTGAACAGCGAGATCGAGAATATCGGCGCCCGCCGCCTCCAGACCGTCATGGAAAAGCTGCTGGAGGATGTCAGCTTCGAAGCGGAGGACCGCCGCGGCGAAACGCTGGTGATCGACGCCGCCTATGTCGAGAAGCAATTGTCAGCGGTCGCCCACGACACCGACCTCAGCAAATATGTTCTGTAATTAGGCGAAAACGGGATGAGAGGGGAAACCATCCTCTCATCCCGCTCCGATTTACCAAATCTCCGTTCGCTCGGAACGAACGACCCACTGATTAAAAATCAGTTGCTCAGTAACTGCGCCCAACCAGCACGCGCTCCACGGCCTGCCCGCCGGTGAAGATACACGCGCCGTCCGCTGCGTCCGCATCCAGCGGCACGTTGCGCAGCGTCAGCTTCTCGCCCTTGAGCCACTGCACCACCTTCTCCAGCGCCTCGCCGGTCGGCCTGGCCCACTGGACCAGCGCCCAGCCGGGCCTGGCGCTGGCGTTGAAATAGGCTTTCAGCGCGTCTAGCGTGCCGATCGAGCGATCGATGCTGCCGTCCAGCCGGCCTTTGGCGTCGGCGAAGAGGGACGCCTGAATATCCTCCAGCATGGCGGTCGCGCCCGTCACGAAATCGCCCTTGGCGACGATCTGGCTGTCGAGCTTTCCATCCTCGCGATAGAGGCGATCGCGACGGATCACCGACACATTGCCGCCGGCGACGTCACGCCCCCCGACCTCGATCACGATCGGCGCGCCCTTCTTCACCCAGCCCCAGCGCTTGGTCGCGGCCTTGGCCGGCCGCTTGTCGAGCAGCGCGCGCACCGGCTCGCGGAAGGCGTCCAGCTCATTGAGGGACGCCATCAGTTCGCCGCAATAATCCAAAATCGCGGCGTCCTCGTCATTGTCGCGCAGCATCGGCACGACGACGACCTGATAGGGCGCGACGCGCGGCGGGACGCGCAGGCCATCGTCGTCGCCATGCACCATGATGAGGCCGCCGATCATGCGGGTGGACATGCCCCAGCTCGTCGTCTGCGCCAGTTCCTGTTGCCCTTCGGCATTCTGGAACTTGATATTCTGCGCCTGGCTGAAAGTCGTGCCCAGGAAATGCGAGGTGCCGGCCTGCAGCGCCTTGCCATCCTGCATCATCGCCTCGATCGAATAGGTCGCGACGGCGCCGGGGAAGCGTTCATTCTCCGGCTTCTCGCCCGCGACCACCGGCAGGCCGACGCAATCCTCGGCGAAGCTGCGATAGACTTCCAGCATCTTCATCGTCTCTTCCATCGCCTCATCGACGGTGGCGTGCGCGGTATGGCCTTCCTGCCAGAGAAATTCGCTGGTGCGCAGGAACATGCGCGTGCGCATTTCCCAGCGCACGACGTTTGCCCACTGGTTGATGAGAACCGGCAGGTCGCGCCAGCTCTGCACCCAGCGGCTGAACGCCGCGCCGATCACGGTCTCCGACGTCGGCCGCACGACCAGCGGCTCCTCCAGCTTGGCTTCGGGGTCCGGCACCAGCTTGCCGTCCTTCTGGATCAGCCGGTGATGCGTGACGACCGCCATTTCCTTGGCGAAGCCGTCGACATGCTCGGCCTCCTTCTCGAAATAGGAAAGCGGAATGAACAGCGGGAAATAGCAATTTTCATGCCCCGTCGCCTTGATCCTGGCGTCGAGCAAGGTCTGGATGCGCTCCCAGATGCCATAGCCCCAGGGACGGATGACCATGCAGCCGCGCACGCCGCTTTCCTCGGCCAGGTCGGCCTCCGAAATGACGGCCTGATACCAGGCGGAAAAATCCTGTTCGCGGGTGACGGAAAGGGCGTGTTTCACGGGATCGAAAACCTGACGTAAAAAGGGAATGGCGCGCCATAAGCCAGAGGCGGCGTCCCTGTCGACCCCCGACGACAGGGCGCGTGCCGATCGGCGGCGCGTCAGGCGGTCGCCGCGCCCATCTCTTCCAGCCAAGCCTTCGCCTGCCTGGGTTCGCCGACCGCATCGGCCGCGGCGGGACCGCGCGCCGCCGTGAAGCGCTGATGCAGCGCAAAGGGCTCCAGCCCCAGCGTATCGCGCATCCCCTCAATCTCGTCCGCCAGCTCGCCCAGCGCCGCTACGACGGGCGCGACGCGCGCGCGCGCGACCTTGTCCTTCTGATGGTCGAACAGGCCCCATTGCCCGTTCGCCGTCACCCGCAGGGCCGCGATCAACGCATCGCGATACTCAGCCTCCACCTCTTCGCGGCGGACGTCCAACCGTTCCAGCCTGTCCGCCTTCGCCATCGCTTCAGGTCAGCTTGTCGATCTTGGCGTTGAGCGCGGCGAGTTGGGCCTTGAGATCGTTGATCTCGTCGTCCTTGCTGCCATCGGTCGCCGCCGGCGCTGCGGCAGGCGGCGTCATGCCCGGGATACCCGGCATACCAGGCACCCCGTTGCCGAAGGCGCTGGCCGCCGCTTCGAACATCTGCATGTTGCGCTTGGCGATATCGGCCAACGGGCCGCCGCCGAACGCGCCCTTCATCGCTTCCTGGAACTGCTGCTGGTTCTTGCGGAATGCATCCATCGACGCTTCCAGATATTGCGGCACCATCGACTGCATGGAATCGCCGTACATCGCGATCAACTGGCGCAGGAAATTGACGGGCAGCATGTTCTTGCCGCGCTGTTCCTCTTCCATGATGATCTGGGTCAGGACGTTATGCGTGATATCCTCGCCGGTCTTGGCGTCGACCACGGTAAACTCGCGCCCCTCGCGCGTCATCTGCGACAAAAGGTCCAGCGTGATATAACTCGAAGTTTCGGTATTATAGAGCCGCCGATTGGCGTACTTCTTGATGACGACCGGTTCCGATTCATTTGCGGTCTTAGATTTGGCCATGGATTCCTCTCCCACACCTGAACATCTCGCATTAGCACAGGGCGATGCCGCACCGCAACATGGACCGCGGCCTTTACCCCTTTTTCTCAATATTTTATGGCGCGAAACGCAGGACGATCCCGAACTTCGCCGCCGGGCGTTCGCGGGATTGCGCAAATATCAGGATGCAGCGCGTCCGCCCGCCCCGCCGCCGGCGCGTTGCGTCAGCACCGCCGGCCCTGCCCGATTGCTGCAGCATGGTGCGGAAAATGGCCGTTCTCCCGTGGTTTTCATCCCGTCTCTCATCAATCCGCCGCGCGTATTGGACCTGTCCGAAAGCAGATCCTTGCTGCGCCACATGGCTGCAGCAGGCCACGACGCGCATCTGGTCGATTGGGGCCCGCCGATGCCGCACGATGCTAGGCTAGGTCTCGACGGCCATGTTACCGAACGGCTGCTGCCGCTGCTCGCGGCTCTCCCCAGGCCGCCGATCCTGGTCGGCTATTGCCTGGGCGGCAGCCTCGCGCTCGGCGCAGCGACCATGGGCGCCTTTCCCGCCGTCGCGACCATCGCCGCGCCCTGGCGGTTCGACGCCTTTCCCGCCGCCGACCTGGACTTGATCGGGAGCCTGTGGAACGGCGCCCGCGCCATGAGCGAGCGGATCGGCTACGTCCCGATGGAGGTGCTGCAATCGGGCTTCTGGGCCATGGACCCGGCGCGCACCATAGGCAAATATGCGGCTTTCGCCGACATGGAGGCCGGGTCCGACGCCGAGCGCGCCTTCCTCGCGGTGGAGGACTGGGCCAATGGCGGCGCGCCGCTGACCTTCGCGGCGGGGCGCGACCTGTTCGACCATTTCTACGCCGGCAATGTCAGCGGACGCGGCCAATGGCGCATCGACGCGCGCACCGTGGACCCGACCGCGCTCGATTGCCCGACCCTGTCGATCGTGTCGACCAGCGACCGCATCGTGCCCGCCGCCGCCGGCCCTCGCTTGCGCGAAGAGCGCAGCCTTTCGCTCGGCCATGTCGGCATGGTCGTGGGCGGACGCGCCCGCGAAACGCTTTGGGAACCGCTGTCCCACTGGCTTTTCAGCCATGGCGGTTGATGCTATTGCGCCTGCGAAAACAACCACTGGAATCGAGGATCAAGCCTTTGTCAGACATCGTCATCACCGCCGCAAAGCGCACTGCCGTCGGCAGCTTCATGGGCGCCTTCGGCTCGACCCCCGCGCACGAACTGGGCCGCCAGGCGATCATCGCCGCGCTCGCGCAGGCCGGCGTCGCGCCCGATGAAGTGGACGAAGTGATCCTGGGCCAGGTGCTGACCGCCGGCCAGGGGCAGAACCCCGCACGGCAGGCCGCGGTCAACGCCGGCATCCCGGTCGAGCGGACCGCCATCGGCCTCAACCAGTTATGCGGTTCGGGCCTGCGCGCCGTCGCCCTCGCGGCGCAGGCGATCCGCGCCGGCGACGCCAGCATCATGGTCGCGGGCGGCCAGGAAAGCATGTCGCTCGCCCCCCATGCGCAATATCTGCGCGCCGGCAGCAAGATGGGCAATGTCAGCCTCATTGACACGATGATCCATGACGGTCTGACCGACGCCTTCAACAATTATCATATGGGCATCACGGCCGAAAATCTGGCCGAGAAATACCAGATCAGCCGCGAAGCGCAGGACATCTTCGCCGTCGCCAGCCAGAACAAGGCCGAAGCCGCGCGCGCATCGGGCCGCTTCGCCGACGAAATCGTGCCGGTCACGATCAAGGGGCGCAAAGGCGACACCATCGTCGATGCCGACGAATATATCCGCGCCGGCGCCACCATCGAAGCGATGGAAAAGCTCAAGCCCGCCTTCAAGAAGGACGGCACCGTCACCGCCGCCAACGCCAGCGGCCTCAATGACGGCGCCGCCGCGCTGGTGCTGATGACCGCCGACGCCGCCGCCAAGCGCGGCGCGACCATCCTCGGCCGCATCGCCGGCTTCGCCACCTGCGGCGTCGATCCGGCGATCATGGGCATCGGCCCGGCCCCGGCCAGCCGCAAGGCGCTGGAAAAGGCCGGCTGGTCGGTCGCCGACCTGGACCTGATCGAAGCCAATGAAGCCTTCGCCGCGCAGGCGCTGTCGGTCGGCCAGGAACTGGGCTGGGATGCGGAGAAGGTCAACGTCAATGGCGGCGCGATCGCCATCGGCCACCCGATCGGCGCGTCAGGCGCGCGCGTGCTGACCACTCTTCTCTACGAAATGGCCAAGCGCGACGCGAAGAAGGGCCTCGCCACCCTCTGCATCGGCGGCGGCATGGGCGTCGCCATGTGCATCGAGCGCTGATCGCGTCCTGACTTGCCAAAAAGGCCGCCGCTCTTGACGGAGCGGCGGCCTTTTGCCTGTCAGCCCTTCCTGGCTGCGGCCCGGCACCGTTCGGAACAATAGACGACATTCTCCCAGTCGCGTTCCCACTTCTTGCGCCAGGCGAAAGGACGCTGACAGACCGGACAGCTCTTGGTCGGCAGATCCCGTTTGGCGACCCCGCTTGGCATCGTTCCAGTCCCTTCAGGCGTCGAGCGATCGGTCCTTCGTCTCCGGCAGCGCGACCAGACAAGTGACCAGCGCCAGCGCCACGATCGCCAGCGTATACCATAGCCCGGCATAGGGATTGCCCGTCCGCGCGACGATATATTGGCTGACCAGCGGCAGGAACCCGCCGAAATAGCCGGTCCCGATATGATAGGGGATCGACAGCGAGCTATAGCGGATGCGCGCCGGGAAATATTCCGACAGAAGGGCCGCCACCGGCCCATATGTCGCGCCCGACAGCGTCCACAGCAACAGAAGCGCTGCGAACACCATCATCGCGCGCGGCCAGTCCGGCGTCACCGCGCCGAAATCATAACCCCGCCGTTCCAATGCCGCATCAAGCCCCTCCGCGCTCAGGTCGCCGACCGCCACCCCGCCGATCGCCACCGCCGGCGTCGCGCCATCGCGCTTGTCATAGGGAATGCCACGCTTGGAAAAATGGTCGAGCAGCTTGCCGCATGCCGTCGGCTGCACCTTGGCGAAGGGATCGAACCGGCAATCGGGACCGCTCACCACCACCGGCGCGCGCTGCGCCGCCTGCGTCAGCGCGGGGTTCGCGGTCGCGCCCATGAACTGATAGAGCGGCAGCGCCAGCAGCAGCACCAGCGCATAGCCGATCACGATCGGCTTCTTCCGCCCGATCCGGTCGGACAGCCAGCCGAAGAAGATGAACGCGCCCATGCCGATGAAAGCGCTGCCACCGACCAGCAATTGCGCTACCCCCGCCGCGACATGCAGGCCGTTCTGCAAAAAATAGAGCGCCTGGAACATCACCGTATAGGCGATGACGGTAAAGCCCGCCGCGATGCCGATCATCGCGACGAACATCCGCTTCCTGTTGCCCGGCGCGGTAAAGGCTTCCCGGATCGGGTTCTTCGCCTGTGTCCCCGCCTTCTTCATCGCCAGGAACACCGGACTCTCGCGCAGCATCAACCGCATCCACAGTGAGATCGCCAGCAGCACCAGCGACAGGACGAAGGGGATGCGCCATCCCCACGCGTCCCACGCCGCCTGGCCGACGATCGCCTGCGTGCCGACCACGACGAGCAACGACAGGATGAAACCGCCGATCACGCCGGCCTGGATGAAGCTGGTATAAAATCCCCGCTTCCCCGCCGGCGCATGTTCCGCGACATAGATGGCCGCCCCGCCATATTCGCCGCCCAGCGCCAGCCCCTGCGCGATCCGCAAGCCGATCAGGATGATCGGCGCCGCTATCCCGATGCTCGCGGCGGACGGCGTCAAACCGACCCCCGCGGTCGCGAGGCCCATCAGCACGATGGTCGCCAGAAACGTATATTTCCGCCCCAGTCGGTCGCCCAGATAGCCGAACAGCACCGCCCCGATCGGCCGGAACGCGAACCCGATGGCGAACCCCGCCAGCGTATAGAGCAGTTCGACGGTGGGATTGTCGGTGGGAAAGAATGTCCGCCCGATGATCGGCGCCAGCACGCCATAGATGTAGAAATCATACCATTCGAACACGGTGCCGAGCGCCGACGCGGTAATGACCAGCCGGTCCCGCTTGGCATCCATCACATAATCGCTGCCGACCATGTCGGTCATCCCGCCCTCTCCCACCGTTCGCTTTCCTCTATGCGGAAGGGAGTGGCCGTCCGACAAGCGCGGGATGACGGGACGCGGAAATTAAAATAGTCGCGATCCGTTGGGAACCGGCCTGTCCGGCGCGAACAGCATCACCGCCCCTGTCTCATCGGCAAAGCCCAGAGTCAGCACCTCCGACATGAACTTGCCGATCTGGCGCGGCGGGAAGTTCACCACGGCGGCGACCTGTCGCCCCGGCAAGTCCGCCAGCGCATGGTTTTCGGTGATCTGCGCGCTGGACCGCTTCTGTCCAATTGCCGGACCGAAATCGATCAGCAGCTTGTAGGCGGGCTTGCGCGCCTGCGGGTAAGGCTCCGCCGACAGGATCGTCCCGATCCGGATGTCGACCTTCAGGAAATCGTCGAAGCCGATCATGGTGCCGGCGGGCGCGGCCGGGTCGTGGGTCAGGTGCATGGATCGCCCCTCACAGCGGGTTGGTGGCCGACCATATCCAGGCAGCGGCCGGAAAGTCCACCGCATCGTCCTGCAATCGCGCCCGGCAGACCGCCTCTACCTGCGCGATCAGCCCCGCCCGATCCTGCGGCACGGCGGCCTTGAGCGCGCGTGCTGCCGGGCCGATCCGGCTAAAGAAATCGACTGCATCCGCCACAGGATCTGGGCCAGCCCCGGCGCGATAGGCGAAGTTCACCGCCCGCGCCCTGACGTCGGCCCATCCCGCTTCGTTCAGCAAAGCCTGGACGAACGCCTCGTCGGCAAAGGCGAAGGGACCGGGTTCATAGCCGGCCGGAGGCGGCGCGCTGCCCGACAGCGCCGTCATCAACTCGCGCGCCCAGCCATTGAGCGCCGCACCGCGGAAACAGGAAAAAACGAGCCGTGCACCCGGTCGCGCCGCCGCGCGCATGCCGGCGAAGGCCGCCACCGGATCGTCGAAGAACATCACGCCATGGCGCGACAACAGCAGGTCGAACGGACCGGCCTGCCCGATCGCCGCTTCCACAGGCGCGGCGAGAAACCGGCAGTTGGGCAGGCCCGCCGCCCGCTCCTGCGCCACAGCGACGAGGGCCGCGGAAATGTCGAAGCCGGTGACATCCGCCCGATCATTGGCCCTGGCCGCCGCGATCGCGGTGCCGCCTGCGCCGCAGCCGATATCGGCGACCGCGACCGGCGCACTGTCCATGGCCTCCCGGATCGTCCGATCCAGTTCCATCGACAGTGCGGCAAAGCTGCGGTCCGTGCGCCGCCACTCCCGCGCCCAGATGTCGCCATTGGCGCCGGCCCATGCGGCCCCATCGGTGCGGACCGTAGCGGACCGATCACCATGGTCGGATGGTGGCCTGTTCGATGTCTCGTTCGTCGTCATCATTCCCACAAAGCGGAAATGATAACGACAATCAAGATCATAGTGCTAACAGGTCATTCCATTTCCAGAATGATCGCGTCGACCGGCAGGCTTTCGCCCTGCGCCGCCGACACGCTCTTGACCGTGCCCGCCTTCTGCGCGCGCAGGATATTTTCCATCTTCATCGCTTCGATCACCGCCAGCGGCTGGCCGGCCTCGACCTTGTCGCCCGCCGCCACATGCAGCGCGACCAGCAGGCCTGGCATCGGGCAGATCAGGAAACGGGACAGGTCTGGCGGGATTTTTTCGATCATATGCTGCGCGTGCGGCGCGGCATGGGCGGGCAGGATGCGCAGGCGGTGGCTGGCCCCATGCGCCGTCAGCAGGAAGCCCGACCGCACCGGCGCGATCCGCACCGCCAGGTCGTCTTCGCCGAACTCCGCCTCGATCAGCCGATCGCCCGGCGTATATTCCAACGCCATGTCGATCGCTTCGCCGTCCACGCTGACCTCATCGCCGTCGATCACCACATCATGGATCGCGTCCCCGATCTTGACCTGCCAGCCGGTCGGCGGGCTGAGCCGCTTGCCCAACTGCCCATCGATCCGCCGCGCCCGGTCCGCCTGCGCCATGGCCGCGAACGCGCCGATCGCCGACAGCCGGACCAACAGTTCGGGCGACGCAGGCGCCCCCTGGAACCCGTCGGGATATTCCTCTGCGATGAAGCCGGTTGTGATGTTGCCCGACCGGAACCGCTCATGCTGCATCAGCGCGGACACGAAATCGATATTATGCCCCGGCCCCTCGATCTCGAACTTGTCGAGCGCTTCGATCTGCTTGTCGATCGCCTCCAGCCGCGTCGGCGCCCAGGTGATCAGCTTGGCGATCATCGGGTCGTAGAACATCGACACCTCGCCGCCTTCCTCCACGCCGTCATCGACGCGGATCAGCGCGCCGCTTTCATCCGTGCCGGTTTCGGGCGGATTGTAGCGGATCAGGCGACCGGTGGACGGTAGAAAGCCGCGATAGGGATCTTCGGCATAGACGCGATTCTCGATCGACCAGCCGTTGATCTTCACGTCCGCCTGCCCGAAGGACAGCGCCTCGCCATTGGCCACGCGGATCATCTGCTCGACCAGATCGACTCCGGTGATTTCCTCGGTGACGGGATGCTCGACCTGCAAGCGGGTATTCATTTCCAGGAAGTAGAAGCCGTCGCCGGTCTTGTCCTCACCGCTGACGATCAGTTCCACCGTCCCCGCGCTGAAATAGCCGACCGCGCGGGCCAGCGCGACGCACTGTTCGCCCATCTTCTTACGCATTTCGGGGCTGACGAAGGGCGACGGCGCTTCCTCGACCACCTTCTGGTGGCGGCGCTGGATCGAACATTCGCGCTCGTTGAGGTAGACGATATTGCCATGCTGGTCGCCCAGCACCTGAATTTCGATATGGCGCGGGCTTTCGATGAACTTCTCGATGAACACGCGGTCATCGCCAAAGCTGTTCAGCCCCTCACGCTTGGTCGCCTCGAACCCTTCGCGCACATCCTGTTCGGAGTAGGCAAGCCGCATCCCCTTGCCGCCGCCGCCGGCCGACGCCTTCATCATCACCGGATAGCCGATCTCGTTGGAGATGCGAACCGCATGTTCGGTATCGTCGATCACGCCGACGAAACCCGGCACGACATTGACGCCCGCTTCCAGCGCCAGCTTCTTGGACTCGATCTTGTCGCCCATCGCCGCGATCGCATTGGCGGGCGGCCCCACGAAGATGATGCCCTCCGCGTCCAGCGCCTTGCGGAAACTCTCGCGCTCCGACAGGAAGCCATAACCCGGATGCACCGCATCGGCGCCGGTCTGCTTGCACGCCGCGATGATCTTCTCGGCGATCAGATAGGACTGCGCGGCAGGCGACGGCCCGATATGCACGGCTTCATCGGCCATCAACACATGCGGCGCGCGCGCATCGGCATCGGAATAGACCGCGACGGTCTTAATGCCCATCTTCTTGGCCGTGCGCATGACACGGCACGCAATTTCGCCACGGTTCGCGATCAGGATCTTGGTGATTGCCATTCTACTTCCTGTCCCAGTCCTTATTCAGTTCCTCTCACCCCGTTCGGGCTGAGCCTGTCGAAGCCCCGTTCTTCACTTCGAAGAGAAGTGCAGCCCTTCGACATTTCAACGAGACAAGCGGCTCGTTGAAACAGGGCGAACGGGTGTTGATCTATTGCTTATCCACTCCCGAGAGCCGGGCCTTGAAATAGGCAAATGTAAGTCCAGTAAAAATGAGGAGCGACAGCACTCCGGTAATAGCTGGCGATACGCCATCGCAGTCCGCCGGAGCGTCCAGTCCCATCCCGCAATTACCGATGGCCGCCAATAGAATGACAATCATCGCGATCAGCCAGTAGGCTATGCCGAGCACCACAAAGAGTCCGATCTTCATGGCGCTCGGCTTGTTCACTCAGCCGCCTCCATCGCAACCTTCACCTCAGCCTGCATCGGCACCACGCCCAGCTTCGCGAACAGCGCCGCATCCGCATTGTCCCCCGCGTTCGCCGTGGTCAGCAGCTTGTCGCCGGTGAAGATGCTGTTCGCGCCGGCCATGAAGCAGAGCGCCTGGCAGCTATCCGACATGCTTTCGCGGCCCGCGCTCAGGCGCACCATGCTCTCCGGCATCACGATCCGCGCCACAGCAACCGTCCGCACGAACTCGATCTCGTCGATCTTGGCGAGCGGGGTGTCGGCCAGCATATCGCCCAGCACCGTGCCCTTGACCGGCACCAGCGCGTTGATCGGCACGCTTTGCGGATGGGCGGGCAGCACGGCCAGCGCATGCAAAAAGCCGACGCGATCCTCGCGCGTCTCGCCCATGCCGACGATGCCGCCCGAACAGACGTTGATCCCCGAATTGCGCACATTCTCCAGCGTTTCCAGCCGGTCATCGAACGTCCGCGTCGTAATCACCTTCTCATAATGTTCGGGCGAGGTGTCGATATTATGGTTGTAATAGTCGAGGCCCGCATCGGCCAAAGTCTTGGCCTGCCCCTCGCTCAGCATGCCCAAAGTCATGCAGGTTTCCATGCCCATCTGTCGCACGCCCTGCACCATCTGGACGATGGCGGGCATGTCCCGCTCCTTGGGGTTGCGCCACGCCGCACCCATGCAGAAACGCGAGCTGCCCGCGTCCTTCGCCTGCGCCGCCGCCTGCATCACCGCCTGCACGCTCATCAGCTTTTCGGCCTTCAGGCCGCTTTCCGCCGAGGCCGACTGGTTGCAATAGCCGCAATCCTCCGGGCAGCCGCCCGTCTTGATCGACAACAGCGTGGACAGTTGCACTTCGTTGCGCGGGAAATTCGCGCGATGGATCGTCTGCGCCTCGAACATCAGGTCGTTGAAGGGCAGGTCGAACAGCGCGGCGATTTCCTCGCGGGTCCAGTCGGTGCGGGCAGTGGTATCGGTCATGCGGCTTCCTCGATCCCCGCAGGGGGCATGTTGTGGCCGAGCAGGCGCAGCACATCGGCGGCGCACTCCACGACATTGGAACCCGGCCCATAAATCCCCTGGACCCCCGCGTCACGAAGATAGTCATAGTCCTGCGGCGGGATGACGCCGCCCGCAATCACCTTGATGTCGGTCCGGCCCGCCTCGCGCAGCTTCGCGATCAGTTCGGGGATCAGCGTCTTGTGCCCCGCCGCCAGGCTGGACGCGCCGACCACATCGACCCCGCTGTCCAGCGCCAGCACCACCGTTTCATCGGGCGTCTGGAACAGCGGTCCGGACACCACGTCGAACCCCAGGTCGCCAAAGGCGGACGCGATCACATTGGCGCCCCGGTCATGCCCGTCCTGCCCCATCTTTGCGACGAGGAGTTTGGGCTTGCGACCGAGGCGCCGCTCGACGGCCTGCACGCCGTCAAGTACCTGTTGCCAGCGGCTGTCGCCGGCATAGGGCGCGGCATAGACGCCCTTCACCGGCGTCGGCTGCGTACCATAGCGGGCGAAACTGTCTTCCATGGCGGCGGATATTTCGCCCAGAGTCGCACGCGCGCGGGCGCATTCGACGGCCAGGGCGAGGAGGTTGTTCTCCAGGCTCGCGGGCGCGGCAGCGCCGTCGCGCAGCGCCTGCAACGCCGCTTCGCATCGGGCGCTGTCGCGCTCCGCCTTCACCTTGTTGATGCGGGCGATCTGGCCTTCGCGCACGGCGGCATTGTCGATGTCGAGCGTTTCGAGCAGATCCTCGTTCGCCAGCCGATATTTATTGACGCCCACGATCACGTCGTCACCGCGATCGACCCGCGCTTGGCGCGCGGCCGCCGCCGTTTCGATCATTGCCTTGGGCCAGCCGGCCGCGACCGCCTTGGCCATGCCGCCATCGGCCTGCACCTTGTCGATGATCTCCTGCGCCGCATCGACCAGTTGCTGGGTCAGCGCCTCGACATAATAGGAGCCGCCCAGCGGATCGACGACATTGCACATGCCGGTTTCTTCCTGGATCACGATCTGCGTATTGCGCGCGATCCGGGCGGAAAAGTCGGTCGGCAGCGCGATCGCTTCGTCCAGCGCATTGGTGTGCAGCGACTGCGTCCCACCCAGCATCGCGGCCATCGCCTCGATCGTGGTGCGCATGACATTGTTATACGGGTCCTGCTCGGTCAGCGACACCCCCGACGTCTGGCAATGGGTCCGCAGCATCTTGGACCGCTCGTCCTTGGCTCCCAACGTCGTCATCGCCCGGTGCCACAGCACCCGCGCGGCGCGCAGCTTGGCGATCTCCATGAAGAAGTTCATGCCGATCGCGAAGAAGAAGCTCAGCCGCCCTGCGAACTTGTCGATGTCCAGGCCCGACGCCACGCCATATTTCACATATTCCATGCCGTCCGCGATGGTGAAGGCCAGTTCCTGCACCTGCGTCGCGCCCGCTTCCTGCATATGATAGCCGGAAATGGAGATGCTGTTGAACTTGGGCATCTCGCGCGAGGTATAGCCGAAAATGTCGCTGATGATCCGCATCGAGGGTTCGGGCGGATAGATGTACGTGTTGCGGACCATGAACTCCTTGAGGATGTCGTTCTGAATGGTCCCGTCGAGCAATTTGCGGTCGACGCCCTGCTCCTCGCCCGCGACGATGAAGAAGGCGAGGATCGGGATCACCGCGCCGTTCATCGTCATGGACACCGACATCTTGTCGAGCGGGATGCCGTCGAACAATATCTTCATATCGTCCAGCGTATCGATCGCCACGCCGGCCTTGCCGACGTCGCCGGTGACGCGCGGATGGTCGCTGTCATAACCGCGATGGGTGGCCAGATCGAACGCGACCGACAGCCCCTTCTGCCCCGCCTTCAGGTTGCGATGGTAAAAGGCGTTGGAGGCCTCGGCGGTCGAAAAGCCCGCATATTGCCGGATGGTCCAGGGACGGCCGGCATACATGCTGGCCTTCACCCCGCGCGTGAAGGGCGCAAAGCCAGGCAGACCGGGATCGACGGCGACATCCTCGGCCGTGTAGAGCGGCTTGACGGCGATCCCTTCCGGGGTCTGCCACGTCAGATCCTTGCCCTTCACCTCCTTGGTGGCGGCGGCGGTCCAGTCATCCAGCGTCGGCTTTTCGGTCATTGCAATCTTAGTCCCTGTCACCAACATCCGTTCGATTCGAGCTTGTCGAGAACGGACCTGGCATGTTGTTCTCGACAAGCTCGAACCGAACGGGGTTGCTTATCAATGCGCCTCTTTCGGCGTCTCCATGATCTCGGTCAGCACCCCGTTCATATCCTTGGGATGCACGAAGAAGATCGGCGTGCCATGCGCCCCGATCCGCGGTTCGCCCAGGACGCGGGCGCCCCTGCCCTCGAACCACGCCTTGGCCTCATGGATATCGGCCACTTCATAGCACATATGATGCTGCCCCCCTGCCGGGTTCTTGGCGATAAAGGCGGTGATCGGCGAGCTGGCGTCGAACGGCTCGATCAGTTCGATCTGCGTCCCTGCCGTGCCATTCTCGCCCGGCGTATCGATGAAACACACCTTCACCCCCTGCGCGGGCAGGTCGAACGGTTCATGCGCGATCGTCGCACCCATCACGTCGCGATAATAAGCGATGCTCGCTTCGAGCGACGGCGTGGCGACGCCGATATGATTGAGACGGCCGAGTTTCATGATTTCATCCTATCCTCGTCATTCCCGCGCAGGCGGGAATCCATCTCCCAACCCATCCCCAAATGCGTCGTTCCAAGATGGAACCCCGCCTTCGCGAGGATGACGTCAATGTTTAAAGCGGAATATTGTCATGCTTCTTCCACGGATTCTCCAGCGCCTTGTTCTTGAGCTTGCGCAGCCCCAGCGCGATGCGCTTGCGGGTCGAATGCGGCTGGATCACCTCGTCGATGAAGCCCTTGCTCGCCGCCACGAACGGGTTGGCGAAGCGCCCTTCATATTCCGCAGTCCGTTCGGCGATCTCGTCCGCGGTCTTGCCGCGGAAGATGATCTCGACCGCGCCCTTCGCCCCCATCACCGCAATCTCGGCGGTCGGCCAGGCATAGTTCAGGTCGCCGCGCAGATGCTTGGAACTCATCACGTCATACGCCCCGCCATAGGCTTTGCGCGTGATGACGGTGATCTTGGGCACGGTCGCCTCGGCATAGGCGAACAGCAGTTTCGCGCCATGCTTGATGATGCCGCTATGCTCCTGCGCGGTGCCCGGCAGGAAGCCCGGCACATCCACGAAAGTCACGATCGGGATTTCGAACGCATCGCAGAAGCGCACGAAGCGGGCCGCCTTCTTCGATGAATTGATATCCAGCACGCCCGCCAGCACCATCGGCTGGTTGGCGATGATGCCCACCGTCTTGCCTTCGACCCGGCCGAACCCGCACAGGATGTTCCCGGCATGGGCGGGCTGCACTTCGAAAAAGTCGCCTTCGTCCACCACCTTGCGGATCAGCTCGTGCATGTCATAGGGCTGGTTCGCGTTCGCCGGGATCAGCGTGTCCAGGCTCGGTTCGATCCGGTCCCACGCATCCGCGCTCGGCCGCTCCGGCACCGGCTCCTTGTTGGACGCGGGAAGGAAGTCCACGAAATCGCGCACCGCCAGCAGCGCCTCGATATCATTTTCGAACGCCACGTCCGCGACGCCCGACTTGGTCGTATGCGTCACCGCGCCGCCCAGTTCCTCCTGCGTCACCACCTCGTTCGTCACCGTCTTGACCACGTCGGGGCCGGTCACGAACATGAAGCTGCTGTCCTTCACCATGAAGATGAAGTCGGTCATGGCGGGCGAATAGACCGCGCCGCCCGCGCACGGCCCCATGATGACGCTGATCTGCGGCACCACGCCGCTGGCCAGCACATTGCGCTGGAAAATTTCCGCATAGCCCGCCAGCGAAGCGACACCCTCCTGGATGCGCGCGCCGCCGCTGTCATTCAGGCCGATCACAGGCGCGCCGACCTTCAGCGCCATGTCCATGATCTTGCAGATTTTCATTGCATGCCGTTCCGACACCGCGCCGCCATAGACGGTAAAGTCCTGGCTGAACACGAACACCAGCCGGCCGTTGACCGTACCCGACCCGGTAACCACGCCGTCGCCCGGAATATGCTGCTCGTCCATGCCGAAATCGACGCAATTATGCTCGACATACATGTCCAGCTCTTCGAAACTATCCTCGTCCAGCAACACGTCCAGCCGCTCGCGCGCGGTCAGCTTGCCCTTGGCGTGCTGGGCGTCGATGCGGCGCTGACCGCCGCCCATGCGCGCGCCCTCGCGCTTGGCTTCGAGCTGTTCGATGATGGCGAGCTTCGACATGCGGGCATCTCTCCGATTTGCGGCGCCAGATGGAGGATGGTGCCGCCTTGAACTTTCCCTACGCGGGCTTTCCCTTTTTTCGCAAATGCAAATTTGCTAATTTGCAAATCACGACTTCGCAAATTAAGATCGGTTTATGGCACGTGGCAACCGTATTTTCGCAGGCCCGCGACTGCGCCAACTGCGTCTGGACCACCGGATGGACCAGGCGACGATGGCGCAGGCGCTGGGCATATCCGTATCCTATCTGTCGCAGATGGAAAATGACGATCGTCCCCTGACCGCGAAGGTCAAGGCCGCGCTCGCCAGCGCCTTTCCCACCGACTGGGCCAGTTTCGACAGCCGCGAGGATGAGCAACTGCTCGGCGCCTTCACCTATGCGCTCGGCCATCCCGAACTGCCCGGCAACCAGATGGAGCCGGAACGGATCGAGAAGCTGCACCTGCAATTCCCCGAATTCGCCGCCCGCTATGTCGATCTCTACAATGCCCATATGCGGGCCAACGAACGCATCAACATGATCGAGGAGGCGATCGCCAACGATCATGAGGTGCAGGCCCGTCTCCCCTGGGAAGCCGCGCGTGACTGGTTTCACGAAGCGGGCAACTATGTCCACAGCATCGACTGCCTGGCCGAGGACATGGCGGAAAGCTTCACCGCCGGGCACATCCTGGACAAGGGCGCGCTGGACGAAGGGATGCTGGTGGAGGCGCTGGCCCGCCGCCACGGCATCGAAACCCTGATCGCCGATACCCCCGGCTCCTCGCTGCGCAGCTATACCCGCGCCGACAAGCGCCTCTTCGTCAACGCCGCGCTGCCGACCGAAAGCCGCAAATTCATGCTCGCCCACCAGCTCATGATGCTGGAGGGGCAGGCGGTGATCGCCGATGTCGTGAACAGGGCCGCGCTGCCCGTCCCCGGCGCCGACCGACTGCTGGCGATCGGCCTGGGCAATTACGCCGCCGGCGCGCTGCTCATGCCCTACGCCCCGTTCCGGGAAGCGGCGCGGGCGATGCGCCACGATATCGACCGGCTCGCCCGCACCTTCGGCGTCAGCTTCGAACAGGCCTGCCATCGCCTCTCGACCCTGCAACGGCCGGGGCTGCGCGGCATCCCCTTCTTCTTCTGCCGCGTCGACATGGCCGGCAACATTACCAAGCGCCACAGCGCGACACGCCTGCAATTCGCCCGCTTCGGCGGCGCCTGCCCGCTATGGAACGTCCACGAAGCCGTCGCCGTCCCCGACCGCATCAACGTGCAACTGGGCGAAACCCCTGACGGCGTGCGCTATGTGTCGATGGCCAAGGGGCTGGTGAAACCATCGGGCAGCTACAAGCGCACCCCGCGCCGCTATGCCGTGGTGCTGGGCTGCGAAGTCGCCCATGCCGCCAACTTCGTCTATGCCGACGGCCTGCATTTGCAGGAGGAAGGGGCCGCCACCCCGATCGGCATCACCTGCCGCCTATGCCCCCGCCAAAGCTGCGACCAGCGCGCCTTTCCTCCGGCGGATCGGCCGATCCATGTCGATCCTGATAATCGCCAGATCGTGCCGTATTGGATCGGGTAGCTCAATCCCTCGGCATAAACGCTTCCGCGGGGTATATACTCATCAAAGTTTGGCGCGTTCCGCTTTCTGGATAATATTTTAGCAAGCGAAAATGACATACATGTTCAAACATGTCTTTAGACACATTAGGCCGTAGACTCATAAGCCCTGAGCCACAGCCGCATTGAGGCAAGCTGGACCATTGCAAGGAAGTTGGCCGCGAGCT